>NZ_CP029829.1:2015000-2315000 GCF_003233655.1 Azospirillum ramasamyi | reverse complement strand
TTTTCATACCGCCGGGCGTAAGTCCTGACTTACGCCCGATGATATCAAGCGTCAGCGGCGCACCACGCGGGCCAGCGTCAGCACGTCCACCCGCGCCGCCCCGGCGCGCAGCAGGACCCGCGTGCATTCCGCCAGCGTCGCCCCGGTGGTCAGCACGTCGTCGACCAGCACCAGCCGCTGCCCGTCAATCAACTTTTGGCCAGCCAATCCCTGGCCCGAAACGCCGGGCCGCAGGCGGAAGGCGCCCTTGACGTTGCGCTCGCGCCCCTGGCGGTCCAGCCCGCCCTGGGTCGGGGTGGCGCGCCGCCGTTCCAGCAGGTCGGGGACGGTCGGCACGCCGCTGTGCCGCGACAGCGCCTGCGCCAGCAGGGCGGCCTGGTTGTAGCGGCGGCGGAACAGCCGGCCGCGATGCAGCGGCACCGGCACCAGCCGGTCGGCGTCCTCCAGCAATTCCCGCCCGGCGCGGGCCAGCCAGACGCCGTAGGCCCTGGCGGCATGGATGCGGTCGCCATGCTTGAAGCCCAGCACCAGCGGCCGGCTGCCGTCGTCGTAGACCAGCACGGCGCGGGCGCGGGCGAAGGGCGGAGGGGCGGCGACACAGGCGCCGCACAGCGCGCCCTCCTGCGCCTCATACTCGAAGGGCAGGCCGCAGCAGGCGCAGAAGGGCGGGGCGATGAAGGTCAGGCGGGTCCAGCAGCCAGCGCACAGCCCGCCCTGCCGGTCCACCGCCTCGCCGCAGCCGAGGCAGCGCGGCGGAAGAAGCGCGTCAAGCAGCCGGTTGGCGGCACCGGCGGCTGCGCGGCCCAGTCTTGCCAGGGGGGCGGGCGGCTGCATCCGGCCAAGCCCCCGTCACTGCAGCATGGCGATGCGTTCGAAGATCACGCCGGTGTAGTCGCGCAGCGCCAGATAGATCGCCGGGCCGGTGACGAACAGGATCAGCAGCGTGGCGAAGAACTTGGTGTCGTGCTGCAGCGAGGGCTCGTTGATATGGGTGGCGCTCTGGAACAGCATGAGCACCGCCGACAGCAGGGCGGTGATGCCCAGCGGCGGCAGCGAGATCTTCAGGATGACCATCAGCGCTTCATGGCTGACGGCGATGGCCTCATCGATGCCCATGCTGGTGTCTGTCCGGTTGGAAGTCCGACCGGGCCGGCCGATCGGAGGAGGTGGTGCTGATAATGTGGCTGGGCATCGAGTGTAGCACGGTTGTGGCGCCGCCGGGCTGGGGTATAGTGCGGACATGACAAGCCCCGACAGCATGACCGTCTTCGACCGCGCGCTGGTCCGCCGCCGCCGCGACCGCGCCGTCGCCGAATTCTCCAACCATTCCTTCCTGTTCGAGGAGATCGCCGACCGGCTGGCCGACCGGCTGGAGGACGTGATCCGCCCCTTCCCGCTGGCGCTGGACGTCGGGTGCCACGACGGGGCGATGGGCCGCATCCTGCAAGGCCGCAAGGGGATCGAGCGGCTGGTCGCCTGCGACCTGTCGCCGGACTTCGCCCGCGCCGCCGGCGGTCCGGGCAACCCCACCGTCGCCGCGGACGAGGAGTTCCTGCCCTTCGCCCCCGGCAGCTTCGATCTCGTGGTCAGCAATCTCAGCCTGCACTGGGTCAACGACCTGCCGGGCGCCCTGGTGCAGATCAGGCAGGCGCTGAAGCCCGACGGCTTCTTCTGTGCCTCGATGCTGGGCGGCCAGACGCTGGCCGAGCTGCGCCGCTGCCTGTACGAGGCGGAGATGGAGGTGGCCGGCGGCGTCTCCCCCCGCGTGTCGCCCTTCGCCGAGATCAAGGATGCCGGCGGGTTGCTGCAACGTGCCGGCTTCGCCCTGCCGGTGGTCGACAGCGACGTCATCACCGTCACCTATTCCGACGCCTTCGCCCTGATGCGCGAACTGCGCGGCATGGGCGAGACCAACGCGGTGCTGGCGCGGCGCAAGGTTCCGGCCACGCGCGCCATGCTGTTCGATGCGGCCCAGCGCTATGCCCAGCTCTATGCCGAGCCGGACGGGCGGATCCCGGTGACCTTCGAGGTGCTCTATCTCGCCGGCTGGTCGCCGCACGAAAGCCAGCAGCAGCCCCTGAAGCCCGGCAGCGGACAGATTCCGCTGGGCGACGCGCTGAAGGGCGGCGGTATCCACTGATATTAGCGAGCGTAAAGCCTGACCCATCAGGCTTTACGCTCGCTCTCAAACGGCGGTCTGAAACATGGCGAGGGGCTGGTTTACGCAACCAGCTTCCAGGCCATCCAGCCCAGCACCCCGGCGTTCACCAGCATGATCGCCGGGGCGACGCGGGCGACGGCGGTGCGCCAGGTGCGGCCGGCGACATGGCCGGCCAGCCCCACCGCCAGCAGGCCCGGCACCGTGCCGAGCGCGAATGCCGTCATGCCGAGCGCGCCGGTCAGGGCGCTGCCGCTCGCCGCCGCCACCGCGATGGCGCCATAGAGCATGCCGCAGGGGATGAAGCCCAGCGCCACCCCCAGCCCATAGCCGCGCCAGCCGGTCGGATTGCCGAACAGCGGCCGGGCGAGGCGCGAAACCCGCTCCCCCCACCAGCGCTGCACTCCGCCGCTCCCCAGCGACGGCGCTTTCGGCAGCCAGGACAGGATGTTGCGCGCGGCGTAGCCGAGGAAGAACAGCGCCGCCAACGCCAGCAGCGCCACCGACAGCCAGCGCAGGCCGGGCAGCGCCCCGACATGGCCGGCGACCGACGCCGACAGGGCGCCAAGCAGGGCATAGGTGGTCGCCCGGCCGGCATGGTAGGGCAGCACGGCCGCCCCGGTCAGGCGCCGGAACTCCGACATCGCCGACAGCGGCACCCGCTCCAGCCGTGCCGAGACCTGGGCCAGCACGAAGGGGCCGCACATGCCGGTGCAATGGGTGGTGCCGCCGACCAGCCCGGCGGTCAGCAGGGCCAGCAGCAGCCCGCCGTCGCGGTCGATGACCACGGCGCACTGGTTCAGTCCGGCATCCAGAAGCGACAGGGCGTCCAAGGAAGAGCCTCTCCGAATCGGGAACTGGCGGCGATCTTAGGAGGCGGGGGAGGGCCGTCCAATGACGTGGGTCAATGGATTCGGCGCGCTTTGGGGGTGTGGGGAAAAGCGACCGGGGGAGGATGTGTGGTGGTGCGTGCGATGCCCCCTCTCCCGCCAGGCGGGGAGGATCGGGGAGGGGGCGACCGCGGCAACCACCGGCCAACACGCGGTCGCTTAACCCCACGGCCTCAGGCCAGCAGGCGGGCGATGGGCGGGCGGCTGGGGTGGAGGACGACGCCGTCGTCGGCCGGTTCGACCTTGGCGTCCGGGTAGGCCGCCAGGGCATATTGCAGGGCCTGCACGAAGCGCGGCTTGAAGTGCTTCATCTGGTCGTAGCCGGCGCCGAACTGGGCATAGAGCGACGGCCAGGAGATCGGTTGCGGCCGGCTCAGCGAATGCAGCCGGTAGGCCAGCCAGACATAGAGGTCGAGGCTGAGCGAGCGGTCCTTCAACTGCCGCACCGCCTCCTCCAGCAGCGGGACCGGGTGGTCGCGCAGGGCCTGGAAGAAGGTCTCGTCCAGTTGGACCACGTCGTTCCACAGCGTGCCCTGGCGGTCGTCGCCGAGATCGTCGTGGAAGATCAGGCCGCGCTTGACGATGCCGCCCTTTTCGAACACGTCGGCATTCTCGCCGTCCCAGAAAAATTTCAGGGTGCAGGCGGAGATGCGCAGCGACTGTTCGCGGAAGCCGCGGAAGGTTTCGCCGCCGACGCTGATGCCCATGCGGGTCAGCCAGTCGCGCATGGAACGGCCAAGCTCCACCTCGCGCCGGCCGGTGCGCACCGCCTGGGTCTGCAGATAGATCAGGATCATCCGCGCCCGCGCGCCATAGGGCACGCCGAACAGCTTCACCTTGCCGTTCACCTTCAGCCGTCCCGGTTCGACCAGCAGCGTCACCTGATGGCCGCGCTTTTCCCAGGGGGCGTCGTCGGCCAGCTTCTTGTGCGGCAGGCTGGTCAGGCAGAAGCCGCTGTAGGTGATGCCGAGATGCTGGTTCTCATCCGCCAGGATGTCGGCGGCGATGTCCACCAGAGTCCGGTCCTCGGGCCGGACCAGCGCGCGCGCCTTGTCCCGCCCATGTTCGATCACCAGCCTGTGTATGTCGCCCATAGCCGCCCCGCCCAGATGTTGTGGCATCCTGGTGAGCGGCGGGCGGTGGAGTCAATGTGGGGTTAGGCGACCGGGCTAATCGACGGTTAGTTGTTAGGCTTATTAGTTGATTCGCCGCTTATCCCCATGGGGAAAGCCCGAGTCGCGCCGCTTTTCCCCACGAATCCGCCGCTTTGCCCCACGGGGAACGGGGTGGACAAGCGAGGCCGGTCGCTTTTCCCCACGGGTGCCAAGGGGCGACTCGCGGTGGTTGCGGAGGGACTCGGGAGACGGGTGGTCGCTTAACCCCACGGGTGGGCGAGAGGGGGCGGCTTCGACGCCCCCATCCCCATCAATGGCTCATCAGCACCGGAACCGTCATGTGCTGCAGCATGAAGCGGGTCATGCCGCCCAGCACCAGTTCGCGGAAGCGGGAACGGCCATAGGCGCCCATCACCAGCAGGTCGCAGCTTTCGTCGGCGGCCGTGTTCAGCAGGGTGTCCCCGGGCTCCACCACGTCGGTGGCGATATGGGTGGCCTCGACCGGGCAACCGTGGCGGGCCAGGTGGCGGGCGATGTCGGCGCAGGGCTCGTCGCCGAGGCCGTTGGGGCCTTGCTTCGGATTGGCGGCCATCACCACGACCCGCTTGGCGGTGGACAGCAGGGGCATGGCGTCGCCGATGGCGCGCGCCGCCTCGCGGCTGCCGTTCCATCCGACCAGAACCCGCTCGCCGATGGTGTGGAAGCGGCCGGCATAGGGCACGACCAGAAGCGGCCGGCCGCATTCGAACAGCAGGTCGGCCGGCTGCGCCACCGGCTGTTCGCGATCGCGGTCCGGGGCCGGCTGGCCGACCACCACCAGATCGGCGTAACGGCCGCGCACCGCGGCGGCGATGGTCGGGTCGCCTTCCTGGGCCAGCCATTCCGAACGGTCGGTCAGGCCATGATGGCGCATGGCGTCGTTGAAGGCCGCAGCCATCCGGGCCGTGTGGTCGTTGCGCGACCGCCGGCGGCTGTCACGCAGTTCCTGCGGAAACTGGGATTCGATATAGCCGGGGAACACGACGTCGGTGAAGGCGTAGAGCGCGGTCAGATGCGCATCGCACCGGGCCGCGAGCTGGGCCGCGAGGTCGAGACGCGCCGCGGAGGCGGGCGTATCGTCGACAACCACCAGAATGTCCTTGAAAGCCATGACGTGATTCCTGCCCATTGATTGTGATCGTTGCCGTCATCGTCGACCGATGCACGGGCGGGGCGGTGCCGGGCGGGGTAACCTCGCTTGCTGGGATCCGCAGGCGTTGGCCCCACTTGCCATGGCAGTATAAATCCGCCGGCCGCCGCCGATGTCCTTCCTTTACAGGGCACAGCCATGCCCTCTTCGCGTTCCTGCACTGCACACAAACGATTGCGGAGCGGATGGCTGCGCAAGGACACAATCCCAGGCCGCAAGGACTGTGGCAAGCTGCGCAGGCCATATATTCATCCGGCCTGAACCAATGCGCCGTACGAAACAAAAAGCCGCGATTGAAGCCCGATTCGCCCTGCAACCCCAACTTGAGTGAATACTATAATATGCGGCCCTGTCTTCGTCGATCCGGCTGTAGAAACTTCCAAGCTCTGCTGCAACCGGGTGCCTTTGGTTTTGACGGGCGGGTGACAATTCGCGTAAGTGTTGGACATCGATTTCCTGATGAGTACGCCGTCCTAACCTCGCCATGAGTCCAGATCCCCGAATCTCCGCGCTGGCCGACGCACTGTCGGGTGCCACCTCCGGTGCGCCGGGGCTTGACGCCCTGCGTCAGATTCTTGACGCCATGACCGTCAAGGTGGCGTTGATGGACCCGCAGCGGCGGCACATCTACGCCAACCGCGCGTATCTGGAGATGATGGGGACCAGCCTGGACAAGGCGGTCGGCACCACCATCGGCGAGCATCTGGGACCGGAACTGCAGCGCAGCACCGTGGCGTTGGCCGAACGGGCGCTGGCGGGCGAGACGGTGCAGACGGAGGGGTGGGTCAGCCAGGCCGACGGGCAGCAGCGCTACGTGACGCGGCTGCATGCTCCGCACCGGTTGGAAGACGGCGCCATCTCCGGCTATTTCGTCATCCTGCAGGACATGACCGAACGCCGGCAGGTGCAGGACGAGCTGTTCCGCCTCGCCTACTACGATCCGGTGACCGGGCTGGCCAACCGCCTGATGCTGCTGAAGCACATGGCGGACTACCGCAACATGGGCGAGCCGTTCACGCTGGTCATCCTGGACATCGACCGCTTCGCCGAAATCCGCAGCAGCATGGGCCAGGGCTTCTCCAACGAGCTGCTGGAGGATCTGGCGCAGCGGATGGTGGCGCAGGCCGCCGGCTTCGATCTGATCGCGCGGGTCAGCGACCATGCCTTCGCCTTGCTGGCCGGCGGCACCTGCGACCGGCCGGCGCTGGAGACCGCCATCGACGAGCTGGCGGCGGTGGTGCGCTCCGCCCGCTCCGGCTCCGGCGGCACGGTGTTCCTGTCGGCCAGCATCGGCGTGGTGGAGGCCCAGCCCGGCCACGAGCGGCCGGAGGACGTGCTGCGCGACGCCGAGATCGCCACCGCCCGCGCCCGCGAACAGGGCGGCGGCCGGCAGGCCTGGTTCGACCCGGCGATGCATTCCCATGTGGTCGAGCAGGTGCGGCTGGAGCATGACCTGCGCGGCGCGCTGGCCAGCGGCAGCGACCTGTGGGTGGCCTACCAGCCGATCGTGGAGATGGTGACCGGCGGTCTGGCCGGGTTCGAGGCACTGATGCGCTGGAACCACCCCGAACGCGGCAACATCCCGCCCGGCATCTTCATTCCCATCGCCGAAAGCACCGGGCTTGTCGTATCGCTCGGCACCTGGGTCCTGCGCGAGGCCTGCCGGCAGATCGCGAAATGGCAGGACCGGCGCGAACCGGGCTCGGCCCCGCTGTTCATGAGCGTCAACCTGTCGACCCACCAGCTGTCCGACCCCAACTTCGTCCAGGTCGTGCGCGAGGTCCTGCGCGAGACCGGGGTGGAGCCGTCCTGGATCAAGCTGGAACTGACGGAAAGCGCCGTCATGGACAAGGCGGAGCAGTCGATCCGCCTGCTGCGCGACCTGCGGGCGCTGGGCATCAAGCTGTCGATCGACGATTTCGGCACCGGCTATTCGTCGCTGTCCTACCTGCACAAGCTGCCCATCGACAGCCTGAAGGTCGACCGCTCCTTCGTCTCGGCCATGCACCAGTCGGAGGAAAACCGCGCCATCGTCCGCATCATCATGGATCTGGCGCGCCTGCTGGGCTTCGACGTCATCGCCGAGGGCATCGAGACCAGCGCCGACGCCAATCTGCTGCGGGCGCTGGCTTGCGACTACGGCCAGGGCTACCACTTCGCCCGCCCGCTGCCGCCGGCCGATGCGGGCAAGCTGGTGGGCGGGGAACTGCCCTGGCAGATGCCGCGGTAGGTGCGGGCCGGTTTCCCCGCTTAATATCATCGAGCATAAAGCCTGATGGGTCAGGCTTTATGCGCGCCCTCAAACGGCGGGCGCGGCCGTCCGGCCGCTTGCCTTCGCAGGCATGGGCCTGCGGGGCCGCAGTCGCGGCCCTTACCGCCGGGCGTAGGCCGGAACTTACGCCCGGCGGTATAGCTTATTTTCCGCGAACGAATTTCGGCGTTCCCGCCGCGCTGGGCAGCAGGCGGATGGCGTAGGGGCTGGTGCGGCTCTGCGCCACCGCCTGGGCCGGGCCGGGAACCGTCTCGCGGTAGCCGACGACCAGATCGGCGCCGCTCTGCTGCACGCTGTCGATGGTGACGCCATAGCCCGCCGTGTCGCGGGGGCCCAGGAACACCGCCACCGCCATCCGGCCGCCGGGCAGGGAGGTTGGGGCCGGTTCACCGACCCGCGCCCACAGCGAGGTCCATTCGTCGCCGTCGCGGGCGACCACATAGGCGCGCTCGGCGGCGCTGCTGTGGTTGCCCTGCCAGACGGTGCCCGCCACAGCCTGGGCCGGCAGCAGGTTGCCCTCGGCGCGGTCGGTGCCGGTCTGGCAGCCGGCAAGGAGCAGGGTGGGGGCGAAAAGCAGCGGGATCAGGCGGGACGGCAGCTTCATGGACGGTCAGGCGCTCCGTGGCAGGATCGTCTCGACCAGCGACGCCCAATAGCTGGCGCCGGTGGTCAGGATCGCGTCGTTGAAATCGTAATGCGGGTTGTGCAGGCGGCAGGACGGACCGCGATGGCCGCCATGGCCGAGCCAGATATAGGCGCCCGGCCGCTCCTTCAGCATATAGCCGAAGTCTTCCGCCGCCATGGTCGGGGCGGGCGCCCAGACCACGTTCTCATCGCCCACCACCTTGGCCGCCGCCGCCGCGGCGACGCGCGCTTCCGGCTCGCTGTTCACCGTGGCGGGATAGCCGGGGCGGAAGCGCAGCTCCGCCTTGGCGCCCAGCCCCTCGGCGATGCTGGAGACCAGGCGGGCGAACTGCTCCTGGATGCGGCTGTGGTTCTCTTCCGTGAAGGTGCGCATGGTGCCGAGCATCCGGGCGCCGTCGGGGATGACGTTGGCCGCGGTCCCCGCCTCCACCACCGTGATCGACACCACCGCGCTGTCGGCCGGGTTGGTGCCGCGGCTGACCAGGCTCTGCGCCGCGGTGATGATGTGGGCCGACACCAGCACCGGGTCGATGCCGCGGTGGGGCATGGCGGCGTGGGCGCCATGGCCGGTCACATGGATCTCGAACTGGTTGGCCGCGGCCATCACCGGGCCGGGATGGACGGCGATCTGGCCGGCCGGCAGCTCCGGCCAGTTGTGCAGGCCATAGACCTGCTCGCAGTCGAACTGCCGGAACAGGCCGTCGTCGATCATCCGCTTCGCACCGCCCAGCCCTTCCTCGGCCGGCTGGAAGATGAAGTGGACGGTGCCGTCGAAGTTGCGCGTCTCCGCCAGATAGCGGGCGGCGCCCAGCAGCATGGCGGTATGGCCGTCATGGCCGCAGGCGTGCATCTTGCCGGCATGGCGCGAGGCATGGTCGAAGTCGTTCGCCTCCGGCATCGGCAGCGCATCCATGTCGGCGCGCAGGCCGATGGCCCGGCCGCTGCCGGTGCCCAGCCCCTTCAGCGTGCCGACCACGCCGGTCCCGCCCAAGCCGCGATGCACCGTGATGCCGAACTCCGCCAGCTTCGTGGCGACGATCTCGGAGGTGCGCTCCTCCTCGAACCCGAGTTCCGGGTGGGCGTGGATGTCGCGCCGCCACGCGGTCATGTCGTCCTGGAAGGCGGCGATGCGGTTGTTGATCGGCATGTCTCTAACACTGGTTGGAACGGCCGGATACCGTTCGGGGGAGGTGATGCGAGCGTCGTTACGGGAGCGGACTATTCAACCGGGCGCCGCGCTCTCGGGAACCGCCGTCTCGGGAACGGCCATGCCGCGCCGCACCGCCGGCCGGCCGGCCATGGCGTCGTGCCAGCGCTTCAGGTTCGGGAAGCGGTCGAGCAGTCCGCCGCCCGCCACCGCCGCGGCGGCGATGAAGGGGAAGCAGGCGATGTCGGCGATGGAGTAGGTGGTGCCGCCCAGATGCTCCGCGACGCCCAGCCGGTCCTCCAGCGCCGCATAGCAGCGCATCAGCTCGCCCTTGTACAGGTCGATGGCGTGGGGGATGCGGTCGGGGGCACGGGCGGCGAAGCGCTGCATGTCGATGGCGGTCGGGCCGAGGTCGCTGACGCCCAGCATGAACCAGCTCATCGCCTCGGCCCGCTCGTCCTCGTCCTCGGGCAGCAGGCGGCCGGTGCGCTCGGCGAAATGCAGCAGGATGGCGCCGGAGCCGAACAGGCGCCGCACCCGGCCGCCCGGCAGTTCCTCCACCAGGGCGGGGATCTTGGTGATCGGGCTGATCGCCAGGAAATCCGGCCGCTTGTTCTCGCCGGCGGCCAGATCGACGCGATGGACGGCGTAGGTCAGCCCCAGTTCCTCCAACAGGATGGAGGCCTTGCGTCCGTTGGGCGTGGGAAAGCTGTAGAGCGTAAGCATGCGGTGACGATCCCTGCGCTCCGCACGGGGCGGTTCCCCGGGAGCGATGGCACAGTCTGGCCGATTTGCGCGGCGAACGCCAGCGACAGCGCGGGCAATCCGGCGACTCAGAACAGCGGGGCGCAGCCGTCCGGCTTCACGATGCGGGTGGCCGAGGGCGGGTTGGCAGCCAGCTTCGATGCCGGGCGGATCGGCCGCCGCACCAACTCGCCCCCGCAATTCGGGCAGAGCTGCCCCGGCAGCCGGGCGCGGCAGTCGGCGCAGAAGGTGCATTCGAAGGAGCAGATATAGGCGTTCTCCGCCGCTGGCGGCAGGTCGCGGTCGCAGCATTCGCAGTTGGGGCGCAGGTCCAGCATGACGCGGTCTCCGGTATGGGATGCGCCACGAGGATAGCGGGGTATGGGGCGGGCGAGGAGTGGCGCGGCTGCCGGCGGGCGTGAAAATCCCGCCAAAAGCGAGGCGCCCCCCACCGGGGGGATCACATCGCCGGGGTATCGCATCACCGGAGAATCACACGGCCTCCGCCCGGCGGCCGAAGAGGGAGCGGAGCTTGCGGCCGATGCTGCCGCCCAGCATGCCGTGGCTGCCGCCGGCCCTGGGGAACCAGCCGGGATCGTCGGTCTGGAGGCGGCGGATCACATGGACGAAGGCATCCACCACGTCGGGATCGAAATCGCGCCCGGCCCGCTCGACGATCCAGGAGATCGCGTCCTCCACTGCCCAGGCGCCGCGGTACTGCCGGCTGGTGATCAGCGCGTCGAACACGTCGGCCACCGCCATGATGCGGGCGCCGATCGGGATGGCGTTGCCCTTCAGCCCTTCCAGATAGCCCGACCCGTCATAGCGTTCATGGTGGTAGCGCGCGATCTCCGCCGCGATCGACAGCAGCGACCGCCCGCGCAGGGGCACCGCCGCTTCGGCCAGGATGCGGTGGCCGATCTCGGTGTGGCGCTGGATCATCTGCATGTCGATGCCGGTCAGCTCCCCCGGCATGCCCAGCGTCTCGTCCGATACGCTCAGCATGCCGACGTCGTGCAGCAAGGCGGCCAGCCCGACCTTCTCGACGAATTCGGCGTCCAGCTCGTCACCGAACTTGCCGCGCTGGTGCAGGTCGCGGGCGATGGACCCCACCAGCTTCTCGATGCGCTGCAAATGGCCGCTGGCGGCGTTGTCCTTGTATTCGGCGAGCGCCCCCATCGCCAGGACCGTGGCCTTCTGCGAGGTGTTCAGCTCTTCGATCAGCAGGGCGTTCTCGAAGGCGATGGAGCATTTGTTGCGGAACAGCTCCAGCAGCTGCCATTCGCGGGCGGTGCCGTCGTTGCGGCCCTCGACATAGATCATGCCGGTGATGCCGCCGTTGGCGCGCAGGCGCAGCGCGCAGAAATCCGGCTCGATGATGGTTTCGCTGCCGGGTGACAGCCGTTCCAGCGCGGTCTCCACCCGCGGCTCGCCGAGCGCCGACACCTCCACGTCCTTCCAGTTCGCGAAACGGCCGGTGGAGGCACGCACGCGGATTTTGCGGTCGCGCGGCAGCGTGTCGCCCTGGATGCACAGCAGCGCATGGTGGCCGATGCCGAGCAGCCCGACCACGCGCGGCAGGATGTTGGGGAACAGAACGTCGGGCGTGCGCATCTCCAGCAGGCCGGTGGTGGCGACCAGCATGCGGGCCAGCCCCTTGCGCCCGGCGGCCAGCGCCTGGAAGCTGGCGAAGGTGCGCAGCTGTCCGGCCACGGCGGCGCGCAGGGCGCGCGGCGTCAGCTCCGCCTTCACGCGCCAGTCGCCGACGTCGTTGGCGGCGATCGCCTCATCCTCCGCCGTCAGTTCGGGGTTGCCGGCACAGACCAGGATGCGGGTGCGCTGGTTGCCGAGTTCGCGGCGCAGATGGGTCACCAGATCCAGCCCGGCCCGGTCGCTTTCCAGCGCGATCTCCAGCAGGATCAGGGCGGTGTCGGGATGCCGCTGCAGCGCGTCGCGCGCCTCGGCGGCGGAGGAGGCCCCCACCAGCGCGACGCCGGCGCCTTCGATCGACAGCCCGTCCAGCGCCGACCGGGATGCCGCCAGCAGCGAGGGGTCGGGATCGACGACCAGAACCTTGAAGGGCGGTTTGGCGACCGGATCGGCCATCTCCGGCCGTGCGTCGTCGTGGAGCATGGCATTCCCAGCGGTTGCGCGTGCGTGCTGCGCGTTCGCCAAAGTAATCCTATCTGACCATTCATTCAACCGATGACGAAGGGGCGGCCGGCGATATCCAGGCCTGCGACGATCTATCCGCGCCCGCCGCGCCCGCCGCGCCCGCCGCGCCGTGCCGCGAGCCGTGCCGCCCGCCGCGGATGCCATGGCTTCCGGGGGCGCTGGCTCACAGGGTCGGTCATGGCCTTCGCGGGTTGGGATCGCAGGGACCGGGTTGCGCGTAAAGGGATCGTCATCCACCCCCGGTAAATCGGACATGCCCGTCCCCGTCGCTCTCGGGCCGGGGGCGGATACGGCGTGGACCCCAGGTTTCGACGGCGGCAAGTATGTGACTTATCATTGTCTTCAAGCGCGTTGAAATGTCACGGCGCGTGCGGCGCCGGTTGTGAGAAACAGGCCGGTTTTGGCCTGCCGGTCTTGGAATGGTCTGTCCGTTTGGGGTAGTGTCCGCCCGCACCCCACGGACCAACAACGAGCAGACGCAAGACCGATGTTGCTTCCCAACGCCGTCCGCCGATTTGCCGGGGCCGTCTTTGCCGGTTCTGTCCTCTCCGCGTTTCTTGCCGCCGGCCTGACCGCCGCGCCGGCCGCCGCCGCCGATCCGCGCCATCTGGGCACCTTCAGGGACTGGAACGCCTTCTCGTTCGAGGAGAGGGGGCAGAAGGTCTGCTACATCTCCAGCCAGCCCAAGAAGACGGAGCCGAAGGCAAAGCGCGGCGACATCTACGCGCTGGTCACCCACCGCCCGTCGGAAAGGACGCTGGACGTCGTCAGCATCATCGTCGGCTATCCGTTCAGGAAGGGCAGCGAAGCCGAGATCTCGATCGACGGCAAGGAGTTCAAGCTGTTCACCGACGGCGAGACCGCCTGGGCCCGCGATGCCGAAAGCGACCGCGCGCTGGCCGCGGCGATGCGGAACGGCAGGGAGATGGTGGTGAAGGGCCTGTCCAGCCGCGGCACCAGGACCACCGACACCTACAGCCTGGCCGGCGTCACCCAGGCCCATGACGCGATCAATGAGGCCTGCGACGTGAAGCGCTGATCGCCGCAGCGGTTTACTTGGTCTTTTTCCCCTCGAGTCTTTTGACTCCGAACGCTCATGGCCCTATGTAATGGGGCCATGAGCGCCTCCAATCATGCCTCCGCCTTCGTTCTGCCGGCGACCGATGCCGACGGACGCAAGAACCTTGTCGGCCTGTCCCGCGAAGAGCTGGAAGCCGAGATGCTGTCGATCGGCCTGGAAAAGTTCCGGGCACGCCAGATCTGGCACTGGATCTACCACCGCGGCTCCACCGATTTCGCCGAGATGACCACGCTGGCCAAGCCGGTGCGGGAAAAGCTGGCCGACGTCTACATCGTGGCGCGGCCGACGGTGGTGAAGGATCTGAAATCGGCGGACGGCACCCGCAAGTGGCTGCTGCGCATGCCCGACGGCCAGGAGGTGGAGAGCGTCCACATTCCCGAGGAGGATCGCGGCACGCTCTGCGTCTCCTCGCAGGTCGGCTGCACGCTGACCTGCCGCTTCTGCCATACGGGCACGCAGCGTCTGGTGCGCAACCTGGATTCGGCGGAGATCGTGGCGCAGGTTATGCTGGCGCGCGACATGCTGGGCGAATGGCCGGCGCCGCCCGACGGGCGCATGCTGTCCAACATCGTCATGATGGGCATGGGCGAGCCGCTGTTCAATTACGACAACGTCGCCAAGGCGCTGAAGATCGTGATGGACGGCGACGGCATCTCGATCTCCAAGCGGCGCATCACCCTGTCGACCTCCGGCGTCGTGCCGATGATGGCGCGCTGCGGCGAGGAGCTGAACGTCAACCTCGCGGTCAGCCTGCATGCGGTGACCGACGAGCTGCGCGACATCATCATGCCCATCAACCGCAAATACCCGTTGCGCGACCTGATGGAAGCCTGCCGCAACTACCCCGGCCTGTCCAACGCCCGGCGCATCACCTTCGAATATGTGATGCTGAAGGGGATCAACGACACGCCGGCCGATGCGCGGGCGCTGGTCAAGCTGCTGGAAGGCATCCCGGCCAAGATCAACCTGATTCCCTTCAACGAATGGCCGGGCGCTCCCTACGAGCGGTCGACCGCGCGGGCGATCCAGGTCTTCGGCGACATCGTCAACAATGCCGGCTATGCCAGCCCGGTGCGCACCCCGCGCGGCGAGGACATCATGGCCGCCTGCGGCCAGCTGAAGAGCGCCAGCCTGCGCATGACCGCCGCCGAGCGCGCCGCAATCGCCGCCGTCATCGCGGAGAAGGACGCGGCGCTGGCGTCGTAAGAACGGCGTTGCTCCCGTCGCCGTCCGGTGAGCGGGATCATTCTCTGCGCCGGTAGATGCGCATCCAGCCATGGTCCGAGACGCTGGCAAGCTCATAGCCGGCGTCCAGCTGGTCCAGAGTCAGCGTGGCGCCGTCCATCGCGGCGCGCGCCGGCGTCAGGCCCCAGACCAGGACATAGTCGACCCGGATGGCGCTGCGCGTGCCGGCCATCAGGAACTCGTCGGTCGGCGGGGTTTCCGGGTGGGGGCCGTTGCCGCGCAGATGGATGTAGGGATCGGTTTCGGGCCGGTAACGGACCGGGAAGTTCGGCGTCGACGCCTGGTAGATGTTCAGGTCGGCCAGCGGGCGGTTGGTCACGAAGCGTGACTGCGGATGGCCGACGAAGTTCAGGCGGAAGCTGTCATGCAGGCCGTCCGGGCTTGCCTTCCATCCGGTGAAGTCGAGCAGCAGCATGGTCCGCCCCGGCTCCAGCTGCCGCACCGTGCTGTCGAATTCCGCCAGGTAGCGGCTGTTCAGGTGGTTGTAGGTCATGTTGATGGCCAGAAGCCCGACCGTCGCCACTCCGGCGACCGTCGCCGTCACCCGGCGCAGCGCCGTCCAGTCGGTCACCACCGCCAGCCACAGCATCAGCAGCAGGTAGGGGAAGATCTGGATGCGCTGAACCGCCAGCCCGCCGCCCGAGGTGCTGTTGGGAATGGCGTAGCTGAACAGAAGGACCAGCAGAGCCCCGGCGAGCATGCCGTTCAGCGGATTGCCGAGGGGATTGCCGAGCGCGCCGTTCCGCGCAGCCGTCCGCCACCAGCGAAAGAGGAGGAGCGCCGCCGCCACGAAGGGCAGCAGCGCCACCGGGGTGGAGAACGCCCCCTCCCACCGCGTGTGCGACAGGATGACGTTGCCGTAGACCAGCATCTTGGTGCGGTACCAGAGGTCCGGTCCGAACTCCACATTCTGCCCGGTGTTGCGCAGGGTGAACAGCAGCGTCAACACGACGATGGGCAGCAGCGCCGTCGCGAAGGCGGCAAAGGGCACCCAAAGCCGGTTGGCAGTGGACTCCCCCGGTGCCCGCCCGCCCGATGCCCGCAGACCCGACGAGCCCGGATGCCGAAGCTCGCACCACAGCAGCCACGCCCCGAACCCGCCAAGGCAGAGGCACAGCACGATGGCGGCGGTGAGATGGGAGAAATAGGTGGCCAGCCCCAGCAGGGTCATCGTCAGCGTGCGGCCCGGCGTCATCGCCCTCCAGTGGCGCAGCGCATAGCCCAGCGCCACGAACAGCCAGACAAGGCTGAAGATGAAATTGTACAGGCCGAGATTCAGCGGCCAGGAAAAGACGAAGGGCAGGGCGAACCAGGACAAGGGCGCGTTGCGGGGATTGACCGCCGTCACCGCGTAACGGAAGGCATAGGGAAGGCCGATCACATAGCCGGTCAGCAGGATCTTCTCCGCCGTGTATGGATCGAAGACCTGCAACAGGGCGGCCAGGATCGGATAGATGAACCAGTTGGGCTCGCTCTGGAGGTTGAGCATGAAATACTGCGACAGAACCGGATCGGCGGTTCCCATCGACAGCACCGTCAGCAGATGGGCCATCGCGACATGGACGCCGCCGTCGCCGAAGCTGATCCGCGGGATGCTCCACAGCGCCAGCACCAGCAGCGAAACCGCACCGGCAAACAGGATCGTCTCGCGCGACTTGCTGGGGGACTTGCCCAGCGCGCCCGGCCTTGAAGCGTCCGGTCCCGGATCGAGCGCCGCTTCCGTCGAATGCATCATTCCGGTTCCTTACCCCCGCTGCCGGCAATTCGCCGAGAACCACCGCATGCGGGGAAAGCTGAACCCTGCCGGGAAAGACTGTCTACTGACCTTCCGAACAGCAACAAATTCACATTCGCTTTCGGGGCAGCCGGGTTCAGGCGATTACTTGCAATAATCGTCGCCGGCTACTTCCGCGCCGGCGATCCCGGGGTGGCGGCCGTTGCCGGCAGCGGGCAGTGGACGAGGGGCAGTGGACGGCGGGCAGTGGACGGGGGCAGCGGGGAATTGCGAAGGGCACCGCGCTGTGACAGGGTGTCGGCCGTTTCGCCAACCAGACCCGGCTCCAGCATCGGCATGCCCGCCCCCATCGAGGACATCATCGCCAAGGCGATCAAGGACGCCGACAAGTCCTTCTTCAACGAGGATTATGCCAAGCAGGCCCGCGCGGTGACGGCGGCGCTGAAGAAGGCGGGGTACGAGGTGGCGCCGGTGAAGCCGCCGCCGGGGCTGGTCGAATGGGCCAAGGACAACATTCCGTTCGGCCGTCTGCGCCCGGCGGAACTGATTACGCAGATGTACTCGATGATGGTCGAGAACGTGCGCCGCTTCGACAAGTAGCGGGAAGCCAGCCGGGACGGCCTCTGACTGGCTTCATTCGCTGGTATTACCACAGGACCGGAAGGCCGTTTCTTTTCAGCCACTTCCCGCGCAGCGCCAAAATCGTCACACCAGCACTTTCGGCCTGCCCGCGCCGTTGACTCGGCTGCTGCGGGAGCGTAATTCATTCCGCCAACCAATAGGACGGACAGCCGTCCCAAAAGGGCACGCACCACCCAGCCGCCGCGGCAATCGTCATGTTGCGCCGCGTCCGGCCGCGAACAGAGGACGACGCAATGGCAAACGGCAGCGGTCGGCCGCTCTCCCCGCACCTTCAAGTCTACAAACTCCCGTTGACCGCAGTCATGTCCATCACGCACCGCATCACGGGCGTCGGGCTGGCTGTGGGCACGCTTCTGCTGGTCTGGTGGCTGGTCGCCGCCGCCACCGGCCCGGAGGCGTTCGCGCGCGCGCAGGGTTTCATCGGCTCCTTCTTCGGCCTGCTCCTGATGTTCGGCTGGACGGCGGCGCTGTACTACCACCTGTGCAACGGCATCCGCCATCTGGTCTGGGACGCCGGCAAGTCGTTCGAACTGACCGATGCCGACCGCAACAACAAGGTGGTCCTCGGCGCGACGGCGGTGCTGACCGTGCTGACCTGGATCGTCGGCCTGATCGCGTGGTGAGGAGATAGACATGGCGTCCAATAGCAAGACCCTCCGTTCGCCGCTGCAGGTCGCGCGCGGTCTGGGTTCCGCCAAGCATGGCACCGAGCACTGGTGGTCGCAGCGCCTGACCGCGATCGCCCTGGTCCCGCTGACCGTCTGGTTCGTCTTCGGGGTCATCGGCCATCTGGGTGCCGATCACGCCGCCTTCGTCGCCTGGATGAAGTCGCCCTTCTCGGCCGTCATGATGGTCCTCACCGCCGTCGTCACCTTCCACCATGCCCAGTCCGGGCTTCAGGTGGTCATCGAGGACTACGTGCATGTCGAATGGCAGAAGATGGCGCTGATCATCGGCGTCAAGTTCCTGTCCTTCGCCCTGGCGGCCGCCTGCGTGCTGGCCGTCGTGAAGATCTTCATCGGAGCCTGACGACCATGGCGACCGCCTACAACATCATCGACCACACCTATGACGTCGTCGTCGTCGGCGCCGGCGGCGCCGGTCTGCGCGCCACCTTCGGCATGGCCGAAAAGGGCCTGAAGACCGCCTGCATCACCAAGGTGTTCCCGACCCGCTCCCACACCGTGGCGGCGCAGGGCGGCATCTCGGCCGCGCTCGGCAACATGGGCGAGGACGACTGGCGCTACCACATGTACGACACCGTGAAGGGGTCGGACTGGCTGGGCGACCAGGACGCCATCGAGTACATGTGCCGCGAGGCCATCCCGGCGATCATCGAGCTGGAGCACTACGGCGTTCCGTTCTCGCGCACGCCGGAAGGCAAGATCTACCAGCGCGCCTTCGGCGGCATGACCGCGCAGTACGGCAAGACCCAGGCCTACCGGACCTGCGCCGCCGCCGACCGCACCGGCCACGCCATCCTGCACACCCTCTACCAGCAGTCGCTGAAGCACGAGGCGGAGTTCTTCGTCGAATACTTCGCGCTCGACCTCATCATGGAGGACGGCGTCTGCAAGGGCGTGCTGGCCTGGAACCTGGACGACGGCACGCTGCACCGCTTCCGCGGCCAGCTGGTGGTGCTGGCGACCGGCGGCTACGGCCGCGCCTATTTCTCGGCGACCTCGGCCCACACCTGCACCGGCGACGGCGGCGGCATGATCCTGCGCGCCGGCCTGCCGCTGCAGGACATGGAGTTCGTGCAGTTCCACCCGACCGGCATCTACGGCTCCGGCTGCCTCATCACCGAGGGCGTGCGCGGCGAGGGCGGCTACCTGACCAACTCCAACGGCGAGCGCTTCATGGAGCGCTATGCCCCGTCGGCCAAGGATCTGGCGTCGCGCGACGTCGTGTCCCGCTCGATGACCATCGAGATCCGCGAAGGCCGCGGCGTGGGTGAGCACAAGGACCACATCCACCTGCACCTGGAGCACCTGCCGCCGGAGATCATCCACCAGCGCCTGCCCGGCATCGCCGAGACGGCCAAGATCTTCGCCGGCGTGGACGTGACGAAGGAGCCGATCCCGGTTCTGCCGACCGTCCACTACAACATGGGCGGCATCCCGACCAACGTTCACTGCGAGGTGCTGTCGCCGACGCCGGAGAACCCGGACCAGGTGGTGCCGGGCCTGATGGCGATCGGCGAGGCGGCCTGCGTGTCGGTCCACGGCGCCAACCGCCTGGGCTCCAACTCGCTGCTCGATCTGGTGGTGTTCGGCCGTGCGGCCGCCATCCGCGCCGCCGAGATCGTCGAGCCGGGCAAGGCCCCGTCGGTCAAGCCCGACAGCTGCGACAAGGCGCTGGAGCGGTTCGACCGCATCCGCAACGCCAAGGGCTCGATCAAGTCGGCCGACCTGCGGCTGGAGATGCAGCGGACGATGCAGAACAACTGCGCCGTCTTCCGCACCGGCGAGGTCCTGGACGAGGGCGTGAAGAAGATCGACGCGGTCTATGCCAAGAAGGGCGAGATCGCCATCTCCGACCGCTCGCTGGTCTGGAATTCCGATCTGGTCGAGGCGCTGGAGCTGGACAACCTGCTGGGCCAGGCGGTCGCCACCCTGCACTCCGCCCAGAACCGCCCGGAAAGCCGCGGCGCCCATGCCCGCGAAGACTACCCGAACCGCGACGACGAAGGCTGGATGAAGCACACCGTCATCTGGGTCGCGGACAACGGCGAGACGAAGATCGATTACCGCCCGGTCCACATGTACACCCTGACCGATGAGGTCGAGGTCTTCCCGCCCAAGGCCCGCGTGTACTAAGGCCCGCCGGATAAAGGAAATCAGCCATGGTTGAATTCAACCTGCCAGCCAACTCCAAGGTCGGCGTCGGCAAGACCATCAACGTCGCGAACGGCGCCAAGCGGGCCAAGACCTTCAAGATCTACCGCTGGAACCCGGACGACGGCCAGAACCCGCGCGTCGACTCCTATGTGGTCGACCTCGACAAGTTCGGCCCGATGATCCTCGACGCGATCATCTACATCAAGAACCAGGTCGACAGCACCCTGACCTTCCGCCGGTCCTGCCGCGAGGGCATCTGCGGGTCGTGCGCGATGAACATCGACGGCACGAACACGCTGGCCTGCCTGAAGGCGATCGACGAGGTTCCGGGCGACGTCAAGATCTACCCGCTGCCGCACATGCCGGTGGTGAAGGATCTGGTCCCCGACCTGAAGCACATCTATGCCCAGCTCGCCTCGATCAAGCCGTGGCTGCAGTCGCAGTCGCCGGCCCCGAGCCGCGAGCGGCTGCAGTCGCCGGAGGACCGCGCCAAGCTGGACGGCCTCTACGAGTGCATCCTGTGCTTCTGCTGCTCGACCTCCTGCCCCAGCTACTGGTGGAACGGCGACCGTTACCTCGGCCCGTCGATCCTGCTCCAGGCCTATCGCTGGATCGTCGACAGCCGCGACGAGATGACGGGCGAGCGCCTCGACAACCTCGAGGATCCGTTCCGTCTGTATCGCTGCCACACCATCATGAACTGCACCAAGGCGTGCCCGAAGGGTCTGAACCCCGCCAAGGCCATCGCCGAGATCAAGAAGCTGCTGGTCGTGCGCCGCTGATCGCGGACACGAGGCTTGCGACACCGGAAAAGGCGCCCCTTCGGGGGCGCCTTTTTCGTTCTGCGGGCTCATCTCATCGAACGCAAAGTCTGATGTGTCAGGCTTTGCGTTCGCCCTCAAACGGCGGGCGCGGCCGTCCGGCCGCTTGCCTTCGCAGGCACGGGCCTGCGGGGCCGCAGTCGCGGCCCTTATCGTCGAGCGTAAGCCAGAACTTGCGCCCGGCGGTATCATATCATCGAGCGTAAAGTCTGACACATCAGACTTTACGCTCGCCCTCAGACGGCGGGCGCGGCCGTCCGGCCGCTTGCCTTCGCAGGCATGGGCCTGCGGGGCCGCAGTCGCGGCCTTTACCTCCGAGCATAAGTCAGGACTTACGCTCGGCGGTATCAGACGAAATCCGGGTCGGTCGGGCGCGACGGCGGCAGGTCATTGTTGGGGGCCGGGCTGTCGGTGGTGCCGGGGCCGCCGGGGTTGGGCAGGTCGGGGTTGTGGGTGCCCGGCAGGTCGACGATGGGCACATCCTCGTGCGGGCCGGGGAAGGGGTTTGGCGGGGCGGCGGTGAGGCCGGGATCGGTGATCGGCATTGGGATGCTCCCCTCTGTTGGTCGGTCGCGGTTGCGCGCTTCCCTCTATCAACAATCGAATCCGCAATCCGCTCCGCCGTGCGTGACAATTGCGTGCGGACCGGTTGACCGGCGGCGGCGAGGGGGTATGCTCTTCGGGAGATCACCAACGACGACGACCACCAATGGGCGGCGCGAACAGGCGCCGCCCAGCGGGCGAACACATTTCTATCTTTGGGAAGGACCAATCATGGGCGGCATGGCAGGCCAGGCGTGGAGCTGGATCCAGGGCGAATGGGTGGAGGGCAATCCGCCGATCGTCGGACCCCTGTCCCACACGCTTTGGCTCTCTTCGACGGTCTTCGATGGCGCGCGCGCTTTCCAGGGCGTGGCCCCCGATCTGGATCTCCATTGCGCCCGCGCCATCCGCTCGGCCCAGGTTCTGGGTCTGGAGCCGATGGTCACCGCCGGCGAGATCGAGGAGCTGTGCTGGGACGGCATCCGCCGCTTCCCCAAAAACGCGGAGCTGTACATCCGCCCGATGTTCTACGCCGATGACGGCTTCGTCGCCCCCGCGCCGGAAAGCACGCGCTTCGTCCTGTCGATCTACGAGGACCCGCTGCCGCCGCCGACCGGATTTGCGGCCTGCATCTCCACCCGCCGCCGCCCGACCCCGACCATGGCCCCGACCGAGGCCAAGGCGGCCTGCCTCTATCCCAACGCCGGTCTGGCGCTGACCGAGGCGCGCAAGCGCGGCTTCCAGAACGCGATCATGCTGGACGCCATCGGCAATGTGGCGGAGTTCGCGACGTCCAACATCTTCATCGCCAAGGACGGCGTGGTGCGTACCCCGGTGCCGAACGGCTGCTTCCTGAACGGCATCACCCGCCAGCGCGTCATCGCCCTGCTGCGCAACGACGGTGTGACGGTGGAGGAATGCACCCTGACCCCGCGCGATGTGCTGGAGGCCGACGAGGTGTTCTCCACCGGCAACCACGCCAAATGCGTGCCGGTGACCAAGGTGGAGGACCGCAGCTTCGCGGCCGGTCCGATCTTCCAGCGGGCGCGGGCGCTCTATTGGGAATACGCATTCCGCTGATCGAGCAAAGCCACCGCCGCCCGGCGGTGATGGGCCAGCGTGGCGGCCAGACGGGTCAGCCACGCATCGGTCCGGCAAGCCGCCGCGGTCAACACACCGCGGCGCCGGGACGCTGCAAGGCGCGCCTCCGCCGCGAGATCAGTATGCAGACGGAGCATGGCGGCACGCTTCACGGCATTGGCGCGGGCGGTGCCGCCGAGCAGGGCGGTGCGCAGCTCGGGCGTCGGCGGTCGGGCGTCATGGGAGCGGTGAAGGCTGTCCAGGCGGGCGGCGCGTTCCATGGAATGGACGGTAACGCCTGCCGCGGTGGGTAGTAAAGGGAAATTTTCCTAGGACCGTTCGCCGGGCGGGTAGGTGTTTTGCCCACCGGCTTCTTGCCCCTCCCTAACCCTCCCCGCCCAGCGGGGGGAGGTTAGGTGGGGGCTGACGTCGCTCCACCCTCACTGGCTCGCCCAGATGATCCGCGCCATCCAGGCGACGTCCGACATCGGGATGCTGCGGTCGGGATGGGCGCGGTTGATCGACAGAAGCTCGATCTTGGTCGCCGTCTCGCGGATCAGCTGCTTGGCCATCACCTCGCCGCCCTTGGTGCGGACGACGACGCGGTCGTTGCGGCGGATTTGCGCGGCGGGCGACACGATGATGGTGTCGCCGTCGCGATAGACCGGCTCCATGCTGTCGCCGGAAATCTCCAGCGCATAGGCGTGCGGGTCGCCCAGGCTGGGGAACAGCAGCTCGTCCCAGCCGCTGCCGGCGGGGAAGCCGGCGTCGTCGAAATAGCCGGCGGAACCGGCCTGGGCATAGCCGATCACCGGAACCCGCTGCAGCGGGGCGGTGCCGGCGCCGTCGCCGACCAGCGACACGAACTCCGACAGCGACGCGCCGGTGGCGTCCAGCACCTTGGAGATGCTCTCCGTCGACGGCCAGCGCAGCTTGCCGTCGCTGGTCGTGCGCTTGCTCTTGTTGAAGGTCGTCGGGTCCAGTCCGGCGCGCCGCGCCAGCCCGGAGGCCGAGAGCCCGTGCTGCGCCGCGAGGCGGTCGATGGCCCGCCAGATGTCCGTATGTTTCAGCATGGGACGATAATCTCATAAACCGGCGACAGCGTCCCTAGGAACTTTTTCATAAACCTGTTGACCGCATGCGGCGGCGGGAACATAACGCAAACATATGGCGCGGCCACCACCCGGAGCCGGCGCCGCTCTCTTTCAAAATCCGAAGCCGCAAGGAGACCAGCATGCTGAGTCCGGCCGCCCCCGCTTTGCCCGCCATCAACCCGTCCGCCGCCCGCCTGTCGCACGTCGTCCCGCTGCGGGCCGAGCCTTACCGCGCCGATGGCGAGCCCTTCGCCGCGGCGGAGGAGGCATGGTTCTGGGCGGTGCAGGCGCAGGACGCCAAGGCGGCCGGCGCCCGGGTCGTCGCCGGGCGCGGTCTGGTCGAGCGCCCCTGCGAGCCGCAGGACGTGCTGCGGGTGATCGACCGGCTGTACCGGACGCGCAAGCTGCTGCGCGACCACCTGCATGTGCTGGTCCATTACGGCCGCCGCCAGAGCGCGCCGGAGCCCGACCGCTTCCGCGAACAGCGTGCCCATTCCCTGTGGCAGGAGGCCTTCGACGTCATCGCCCCGGCGCTGCGCGACAAGGGCATCGCCCGATGACGGCGCCCCCGACCGCCTGGGTGGTCTATCGCGGGGAGACGCCGCTGTGGTGGCTGCGGCTGCTGAAGCCGGGCTTCCGCCACTGCCTGGCCCTGCTGAACGACGGGCGGCGCTGGGTGGCGGTCGATCCGCTGGCCGGCTTCACCGACGTGGCGGTGCTGGACCTGCCGGCCGACTTCGACCTGCCGGGCTGGTACCGCGCCCAGGGATTGACGGTGGACCCCGCCCCGTTGCGCCGCCCGGCCGGCCCCGCCCCCTGGGGGCCCTTCACCTGCGTCGAGGCGGTCAAGCGCCTGATCGGCCTGCGCGCCCGCCGGGTGCTGACCCCCTGGCAACTGCACCGCCACCTGACCGGAGGAGACCGCGCATGCCCGCATCCGCAGCCGTGAAACCCGCCGCAAGCAGGACGAAGGAGCTGTCGGAACCGGAGGCCCTGCTGGAGCGCTACCGCGTCGCCCGCGAACGCCGGTCCGTGTGGGAAAGCCACTGGCAGGACTGCTACGACCATGCGCTGCCCAACGGCCAGCCCTTCCGCGGCGGTGGGACGGCGGGCGAACGGCGCGTCGACCGGCTGTTCGACGGCACCGCCCCCGATGCGGTGGAACAGCTGGCGGCCAGCCTGCTGTCGGAGCTGACGCCGCCCTGGTCGCGCTGGTTCGGCTTCCAGCCCGGCCCGGCGCTGGTGGGGGCGGAGCGCGACCGCATCGCCCCGCTGCTCGACCGGGCCGCCGGGATCGTCCAGGCCCATTTCGACCGCTCCAACTTCGCGGTGGAGGTGCATCAGGCCTTCCTCGATCTCGTCACCGTCGGCACCGCCAGCCTCCTGATGGAGGAGTCCGCGCCCGGCGCACCGTCCAGCCTGCGCTTCACCGCCGTGCCTCTGGCGGAAGCGGTGCTGGAGGAGGGGCCGGACGGCCGGCTCGACGCCACCTTCCGGCGCAGCGAGGCGACGCTGGCCCAAATCCTCCAGCGCTTTCCCGGCGCCGAACTCCCCGGCGAGCTGCGCCGCCGAGCGGCCGACGAACCCGACAGCCGCTTTCCCGTGGTCGAGGCGGTGCTGCCCGACGGCACGGCCTATCGCTGGGGGGTGGTGCTGGACAGCGGGCTGGCGGAGCCGTCCTGGCTGGCGCAGGGGCGCTTCGCCCAATCGCCCTTCGTCAATTTCCGCTGGCTGAAGGCGCCGGGCGAGACCTATGGCCGGTCGCCGGTGATGAAGGCGCTGCCCGACATCAAGACCGCCAACAAGGTGGTGGAGCTGGTGCTGAAGAACGCCTCCATCGCCGTCACCGGCATCTGGCAGGCGGAGGATGACGGGGTGCTGAATCCCGCCACCATCCGGCTGGTGCCCGGCACCATCATCCCGAAGGCGGTGGGGTCGGCCGGGCTGACGCCGCTGGCCAATCCCGGCCGCTTCGACGTGTCGCAGCTGGTGCTGGACGACCTGCGCGGGCGCATCCGCCACGCGCTGCTGGTCGACCGGCTGGGGCCGGTGGAATCGGCGCGCATGACCGCGACCGAGGTGCTGGAACGCTCGGTGGAGATGGCCCGGCTGCTCGGCGCCACCTATGGCCGGCTCCAGGCGGAGCTGATGACGCCGCTCCTGCTGCGGGCGGCGGCGATCCTGCGCCGGCGCGGCGAGATCCCCGACATCACCGTCGATGGCCGCCTGGTGGAGTTGCAGCATCGCTCCCCGCTCGCCCAGGCGCAGGCGCAGCGCGACGTCCAGGCGGCGCTGCGCTGGTTGGACAGCGTCAGGGCGCTGGGGCCGGAGGCCGAAACCGCCGTGGATGCGGCGGCGACCGCCCGCTGGCTGGGCGAGGCCTTCGGCGTGCCGGCCAAGCTGATGCGGGCGGAGCCTGTGGCGGCACCCGCTGCCCCGGTGTCGAATGGCCCGGTTTCCAGTGGTGTGATGCCCGGCGTCGCTCTGTCCAATGCCCGGTTGTCCAATGCCGAGCTGTCCAATGCCGAGCTGTCCAATGACTGAGCCGCCGATGGCCGAACGGGCCGGCTGGGATTGGCTGGAGGCGCCGTCCCCGGCGGATCCGAACCCCGCCGCGGCGGCCGAACGCGATCCGGCGCCCAGCTTTGCCCGCTGTTTCGCCGGTGGCGACGGCGCGCGGGTGCTGGCGGTGCTGCGGGCGATGACGCTCGACCGCGCGCTCGGACCCGACGCGCCGGAGGCGGCTCTGCGCCACCTCGAAGGACAGCGCCAGCTGGTCGCCACCATCCTGGCGCTGGTCGCGCGCGGACGGGCGGGATGACCGGCGGCATCTCCTTTCCCTTATCACCATCCTGCAGGAGTTGATGATGGCCGACACTCTGCTGACCGAGTCCGCCGCCCCCGCCCCCGCCCCCGCCCCCGCCCCCGCCACGGATCCGGCCCCGGCCCCGGCGCTGCCGATTCCCGAGAAGTTCCGCGATCCCAAGACCGGCGCGCTGCGCGTCGAGGCGCTGCTGAAGTCCTATCTGGAGCTGGAGCGCCGGCTTTCCCAATCCCAGGCCCAACCCCAGCCGGCCGACCCCGCTCCCTTCGATCCGGCCGGCATCGATCCGGCGCAGCTTCGCCGTCTGCTGGGTGCGCCGGAGTCGGCGGAGGGCTATTGCATCGCCTGCGACCATGGCCTGTTCCAGCCGGATCCAGAGATCAACGGCCGCCTGTTCGAGGCCGGCTATACCCCGGCGCAGGCCCAGCTTCTCTACGACCTCGCCGCCGAGCGGATGGTCCCGCTGATCCAGGGCGTCGCCGCCGAGTTCCAGGCGGAGCGGGAGGTCGAACGGCTGGTCGCCCGGTTCGGCGGCGAGGAGCGCTGGCGCGAGGTGTCGCGGCAACTGCTGGCCTGGGCCGGCAAGACCTTGCCGCCGGCTGCGGTCGAAGGGCTGGCGACCTCCTATGAAGGTGTCATGGCGCTCTATTCGATGATGACCGGCAGCGAGCCGTCCGCCCTGTCGATGGCGGGAACCCGCCCCGGCGGCGGGGACGGCGAGTCGGAGCTGCGCACCCTGATGCGCGACCCCCGCTATTGGCGCGACCGCGACCCGGCGGTGATCGCCCGTGTCACCGAAGGCTTCCAGCGGCTCTATCCCAGCCAGGGGTGAGCCGAGGATCGGAGCGGTAAGGCCCTGACCGTCAAGGCCGATCGCCTATTGCCCGGCCGTCTTGCCGCCTTCGCGGGGGCGGCCGGGCAAGTCCGGTTGAAACATCGTCGGCGATGCTCGGTAATAATGCTGCCCGTGGGGCAAAGCGTCGCAGCCTACAACCTTCGTAGAGATCGGACAGTTTTCTATTGCGCATACGAAGAAAAAATTACATTGCGTGATTGAAATGAAGCCGTCACTTTCCCCAAATGTCTAACCGTCCGTTAACCGAACGGACAAGAGATCGACGCCAGGCACGATGACGCTGCGCCGCAAGATTCGCTGGCTGACCTGGATCGGCGTGATCGGCTGCCTGATGGCGGCGATCCCCGCGCTCTATCTGCTGCGCCAGGGCATGATCGCGGAGCGGGAGCAGGTCGCGTCCGCGCTGGTGGAATCGGCGGGCGGGCTCATGCGCGACCTGGACCGCTCGGCGGCGTCGGGCGCCATCTCGGCGGAGGAGGCGCGCGCGCGGGCGCTGACGGCCCTGCGGGCGCTGGCCGCCAAGCCTTTCCATCTGACGATCTTCACCGACGGCGTCGTCCCGCCCGGCTGGCCGCCGATGGATCGCTCCGTGACGGCCGAAGGCCGGTTCGAACCCTGGGGATGGGCCATCGCCGCCGCCGGCGACGTCGGCGATCTCGACCGCGCCTTCCTGGTGGAGGCGTCGGGTTTCCTGCTGTTCCTGGCGGTGCTGCTGGTGCTGAGCTGGCCCGGATCGCGGTTCCTGTCGCAGCATGTCGTCGGGCCGCTGGAAGTGCTGTCCGACCGGATGCGCCTGCTGACGGAGGGGCGGACCGACATCGACATTCCCGGCTGCGAGCGCCGCGACGAGTTCGGCGCGATGGCCCGCGCGATGGAGTTCTTCCGCCGCGCCGCCATCGCCCTGATCGAGCGGGACGAGCGGCTGGCCGGCATCATGAACAATGTCAGCGAGGCGATCCTGCTGGTCGATTCCCGCGGCAGGATCGAGGAGCACAACCCCGCCGCCGCCGCCCTGTTCGGCGTTCCCGCCGCAGAGCTGCGCGGTCGTGCGCTGTCGAGCCTGTTCGCCGTCCCCGACCGCGCGCGGGTCGATTCCCTGCTGGCCGGCATTGCCGCCGAGGCGGAGGGGGCGGCGCCGGTGCGGGAGCAGGCGCTGGGGATCGAGCGGCCCGGAGGCGGCGACCGCATCGACGCCTCGCTCAGCGTTTCACCGCTGGTGGTGCGGGGGCGGCGCGGCTTCGTCTGCGCGCTGGCCGACGTGACCGCCCGGCTGCGCCACGAACGCGAGCTGATGCGGCTGGCCACCCGCGACCGGCTGACCGGCCTGCCCAACCGGGCGATGATCGAGACGCTGCTGGAGGAGGCGGTGGAACGCAGCCATCGCATCCGCCGGCCCTTCGCCGTGCTGTGCCTGGACCTGTCGCGTTTCAAGCTGATCACCGACACGCTGGGCCATCAGGCCGGCGATGCGCTGCTGCAGGAGGTGGCGCGGCGGATCGCCGCCGCCGTCCGCCCGGACGATCCGGTCGGCCGCATCGGCACCGACGATTTCGCCGTCATTCTCGAGGATATCCGCGGGGCCAAGGAGGCCGCGGACGTTGCCGCCCGCATCCTCGAATCGTTCGACGCCCCCGTCACCCTGCCGGGTTGCGAGCATTATGTCCGCCCGGCGGTGGGCATCGCCGTCTACCCCGACGATCTGGCGGGGATGGCGGGCTGCGGCGCGGCGGTGGAGCCGATGGACCCGCAGGCGTTGCTGCGCGCCGCCGAGACGGCGCTCTACGCCGCCAAGCGGATGGGCGGGCGCCGCCATGCCTTCTTCCGCCCCGAGCTGGCCGAGCAGGCGCGGCGCCAGCTGGCGCTGGACGGCGACCTGCGCGCGGCGCTGGCGCTGAAGCAGTTCCGCCTGCACTACCAGCCCAAGGTGTCGCTGATCGACTTCTCGCTGGAGGGGTTCGAGGCGCTGCTGCGGTGGGAAAAGCCGGGGCAGGGGGGGGAGAGGGAAATGATGATCCCGCCCGGCGAGTTCATTCCCGTGGCGGAGGAGACCGGCTTCATCGTTCCGCTCGGCGACTGGGTGCTGGACGAGGCCTGCCGGCAGATGCGCGAGTGGCTGGATGCGGGCATGAAGCCGGTGCCGGTCGCCGTCAACATCTCGCCCAAGCATCTGCGCAACCGCAGCGCCGAGGATTTCCGCCGCATCATCGACAGCCACGGCCTGCCGCCCGGCCTGATCGAGCTGGAGATCACCGAGGGCGCGGTGATGCAGGATCTCGACCATGCGCTGAGCGTGCTGGCGGCGCTGAAGGAGATGGGCATCCGGGTGGCGGTGGACGATTTCGGCACCGGCCATTCGTCGCTGAGCTATCTGAAGCGGCTGCCGATCACCACGCTGAAGATCGACCGGTCCTTCATCAACGGCGTGCCGAACGAGCGCGAGGACGCCGGCATCGTGTCCACCATCATCGCCATGGCCGACATGCTGGGCCTGCATGTGGTGGCCGAAGGGGTGGAGAAGACCGAGCAGGCCAATTTCCTGCGCCACCACAACTGCACCCAGGTCCAGGGCTGGCTGACCGGCCGCCCGGTGCCGGCGGACGCCGCCCGCGGCCTGCTGACCGAGCGGCTGCGCAAGACGGCGTAATCAGGGCGGCGTTTCGCCTTCGGGCGCCGTCTTCCGCCGCTGGCGCGGGACGGTCAGCTCGACCAGGGTCACCGGGCGGAAATTCCAGACATCGACGCCGACATCGATCTGCCGCGGCTGCGGCTTCAACTGGCCGTGGCTGTGGCCGTGCAGGTTCAGCGCCCTGCGGTGCATGCCGTTCCAGGTACGGAAGGCGTAATGGCACATCACCAGATCGACGCCGTCCAGCGTCAGTTCGGCGTAATGCTGCACGCTGGCCCAGCCGGGCAGCGCAAGCGTGGCCGGGCCGTCATTGTTGCCGGCGACCAGATGCTTGGCGCCGTTCAGCCGGCCGAGCAGCTCCGCCATGGCGTCCGGCCTCATGTGCAGGGCGAAGTCGCCGAGATGCCAGACCTCGTCGCCGGGGCCGACGGTGGCGTTCCAGTTGGCCTCCATCGCCGCGTCCATCGCGGCCGTGGAGTCGAAGGGGCGGCGGAAGCGCCCGCGGGCGCCGCCATGGCCGAAATGGGTGTCGGAGGTGAAATAGACGGTCATCGACCGCTCAACGCCGGCGCGGCACGGGCGGTTCCCGCAACGGGGGGCCGCCGGCCGCGCGCCGGCTTGAAGGTCTTGTACCAGCGGCTTTTGATCCTGAGCATCCAGGATCAAAAGCTTCGGCGGCATGGGCCGCCGCCATGCCGGTCGGCACGGATGCCAGCGGTCATCATCAATGACCGCCGGTCTCAGTGCTTGTGATCGCCCGCCGCCGGGTCGAGGAAGCGGTGCAGGTGGACGATGTAGTAGCGGGTGTGGGCGTCGTCGATGGTCTGGCCGGTGGCGCCGCGCCATGCCTTGTAGGCTTCCTCGTAGCTCGGGAAGATGCCGACGATGTGCAGCTTCGACGGATCGACGAACTGATCCGTGTCCGGCCGCACGAGTTCGCCGCCGAACACGAGGTGGAGGAGCTGTTTGTCGGGCATGGCCTTTGTCCTTGTAACCGGATGTGAAGGGGGAGTTACGGCTGTCTTTGCGCCGGCAGGCCGGCTGATGCGTCGCATTCTCATATCCGCCGGCCGGGCGGTGCTTCAAGCCTGTTGACAGCCCAATCGACCGATGCCACCACGGGACTGCGGCATTTCCAGGATCAGGACAAAGATTCCGGCCCTTTGCCGCAGATGACAGGCGCCGAAAATACGGCTGAACACAGCAAGGATCGAGCGATGGCAAGTGGTCATACCGCGACTCGGGAGAAACATGGGCGTGTGCTTCGGGTCTGGGACCTGCCGACACGGTTGTTTCATTGGGCGCTGGTCGCCGCGGTGGCTGTCGCGCTTCTGTCGGCCGAGCTTGGTATGCTTTCCGTTCATATGTTGGCGGGTGAAACAGTTCTGATTCTCGTGCTCTTCCGGCTGGCCTGGGGCGTGGTGGGCAGCCAGACCGCGCGCTTTGCCGATTTCGTGAAGGGGCCGGCCGCCATTCTGGATTATCTGAAGCGGTCGCGGGCGGGCGGGGAAGCCGCCTTCACCCTGGGCCACAACCCGCTGGGCGCGCTGATGGTGGTGGCGCTGCTGCTGATCCTGCTGGTCCAGGCGACGAGCGGCCTGTTCACCAGCGACGACATCCTCGTCGACGGGCCTCTGGTGCCGCTGGCCGCCGGCGCCACGGTGTCGACGTTGAGCTCGGTCCACCGCCTGCTGTCCGACGGCATCTACGTGCTGACCGGCCTGCATGTGGCGGCCGTGTTCTTCTACCTGCTGGTCAAGAAGGACAATCTGATCCGGCCGATGGTGACGGGCCGCAAGAGCCTGCCCGGCGATGTCGCGGCGGCGGAGCCGCGGCGGGCTCCGGCGGCGCTGGCGCTGGCGATCCTGGCCGCGTCGGCCGGTCTGGTCTTCATGGTGCTGCGGGCCGCCGGCTGACCCGGCCGTTCCGCCGGGCGCCTTTCCGGTGCGCTGACATATGTCATTGGTTGTGTGCGACAACTCGTCGTATGTGTCTGGACGCCTGGTTGTCTAGAATGACTCCAGATTGATCCGAGCCAAACGTCAACGAACCAAGCACGCAGGCCGACTTCCGGGATCGATTGACCTTTGCCTGGTTGAACCGAAGGTTGTGGAGGAATGTCGGCCCTGCGGGGGGACACCAGCCATGCACGCACAATCCGGACATCGCCCGGCCTCGGCGCTGAAAGGTCTGCTGATCGCGACCGCCGCCACCCTGGGCATCCTTGCCGCGACCGCCGGTACGTCACAGGCCGCCGATCCGCCCGCATCCGGCGACGCCCTGATGAACCGTGCGCGCGAACTGTTCAAGCCGCTGCCCGCCAACCTGCCGGCGATCCATGGCAACGCCGTCACGCGCGAGAAGATCGAACTCGGCAAGATGCTGTACTTCGATCCGCGCCTGTCGGCGAGCGGCATCTTCTCGTGCAACAGCTGCCATAACCTGGGGCTGGGCGGCGTCGACGGGCTGGAGACCTCGGTCGGCCACGGCTGGCAGAAGGGGCCGCGCAACGCGCCGACCGTTCTGAACGCCGTGCTGAACGTCGCCCAGTTCTGGGACGGCCGGGCCGAGGATCTGAAGGCCCAGGCCAAGGGTCCGATCCAGGCCGGCGTGGAGATGAACAGCACGCCCGACCGCGTGCTGGCGGTGCTGAACAGCATGCCCGCCTACAAGGCCAAGTTCGCCGACGCCTTCCCGAACGAGAAGGAACCGTTGACCTTCGACAACGTCGCCATGGCGATCGAAGCCTTCGAAGCGACGCTGACCACCCCGGCGGCTCCGTTCGACCAGTATCTGGAGGGCAAGGCCGATGCGCTGACCGACACGCAGAAGGCCGGGCTGGAGCTGTTCATCGACAAGGGCTGCGCCGGCTGCCACAACGGCGTCAACGTCGGCGGCCACGACTACTTCCCGTTCGGCGTCGTGACCCGGCCGGGCGCGGAGATCCTGCCGCCGGGCGACAAGGGCCGCTTCGCCGTCACCAAGACCGCCGACGACGAATATGTCTTCCGTTCGCCCACCCTGCGCAACGTCACGCTGACCGCCCCCTATTTCCATTCCGGCAAGGTGTGGGATCTGCGCCAGGCGGTGGCGGTGATGGGGTCGAGCCAGCTCGGCGCCACCCTGTCCGAGCAGGAGATCGACAAGATCACCGCCTTCCTGGAGACGCTGACCGGCCAGCAGCCGCGCGTCGAATACCCGCTGCTGCCGCCCAGCACGCCGACCACGCCGCAGCCCGTGTTCAAGTAAGGGTTCTGGCAGGGATCCGGTAAGAAAATGGCCCTTCCCCACACCGGTGGGGAAGGGCCTTTTTTCTCGTCAGGCGGACCGCCGTCGGAACTGCCGCTTATTCGGAGCGGTAGCGCTGGTGGCAGGCCTTGCAGGTGTCGGCCATGGCGCCGAACGCCTTGCCCGTCGCGGCCTTGTCGCCCGAAGCGGCGGCGACCTTCAGCGCCTTGGCTGCGTTCTGCGTGTCCTGCGCCTTGGCGGTGAAGTCAGGGAAATTCGCCCAGATGACTTCCTTGGCCGCGGTCCGGCCCTTGTCGGAACCCGGCGGGAACAGGCTGGGGATCTTTTCGGCGAAGGCGTCGATGCGGTCGGCCACCGGGCCGACGGCGGCCAGATCGCCCTTGCCGACCGCGTCCTTGATCTCGCCCATCGCCTTCTTGTAGTCCTCGAACCCGGCCTTGCGGATCTGGATCACGTCCTGGGCGAAAGCGGCGCCGCCGGTCAGCATCAGCGCGGCGGACGCCGCAAGCACGATACGGGAAAACACGATTCTATCCCTTCCTTGGATTCAGTCCCCCACGCCAGACCTTACACACCGCCACGCCCAAGCTGTCAAGTGAAGCGGCCGTGACGGAGTTACCCCGTCACGGCATTCATTTGTGCTGTAACAATCAATGCTGCGCATGGACGGTGCGGGATTTGGCGATGTCGCGGCCTGCATCCAAAGGGTGTTGGGAATACCCGCGGATCGGCGTTCCGCTTTGCACCGCCGTTGCGCCGGTACGGTGCGGCCACAGGGCGGAAAAACCGCCGAAGCCTGCGGTTTTCACCGCCCGACCGGCCTTGCAACCGTGATAGAGCGGAAGTAAGGTCCGGCCTCGCGCCTTCCACCCGGAGGGGCAGGCGTCGCACGACGTCTCCGTCACACCGTCACCATAGCCCTGAGGGGGCCCGCCGCCATGTCGATTATCGCGTCCCGTCTCTCGCGCATCAAGCCGTCGCCGACCATCGCCGTGACCAACAAAGCCCGTGAACTGAAGGCGGCCGGTCGCGACGTCATCGGCCTTGGCGCCGGCGAGCCGGACTTCGACACCCCCGACAACATCAAGGCCGCCGCCATCAAGGCGATCGAGTCCGGTGACACCAAGTATACCGCGGTGGACGGCACGCCGGCCCTGAAGAAGGCGATCTGCGCCAAGTTCGAGCGCGAGAACGGCCTGAAGTACACGCCCGAGCAGATCACCGTCGGCGTCGGCGGCAAGCAGGTGCTGTACAACGCCCTGATGGCGACGCTGAACCAGGGCGACGAGGTCATCATCCCGGCCCCCTACTGGGTCAGCTACCCGGACATGGTGGAACTGGCGGAAGGCACGCCGGTCTTCGTCTCCTGCCCGGCCGAGCAGGGCTTCAAGCTGCAGCCCGCCGACCTGGAGAAGGCGATCACGCCGAAGACCAAGTGGCTGATCCTGAACTCGCCGTCGAACCCGTCGGGCGCCGCCTACACCCGCGCCGAGATGAAGGCGCTGACCGACGTGCTGGTCAAGCACCCGCATGTCTGGGTCATGACCGACGACATGTACGAACACCTGCTGTATGACGGCCTGGAATTCGTCACCCCGGCCCAGGTCGAGCCGTCGCTGTACGACCGCACCCTGACCGTCAACGGCGTGTCGAAGTCCTACGCGATGACCGGCTGGCGCATCGGCTATGCCGGCGGCCCGAAGGAGCTGATCAAGGCCATCGGCGTCATCCAGAGCCAGTCGACCTCCAACCCGACCTCCATCGCCCAGGCCGCCGCCGTCGAGGCGCTGAACGGTCCGCAGGACTTCATCAAGGAGCGTGGCGAGGCCTTCCGCCAGCGCCGCGACCTGGTGGTGTCGATGCTGAACCAGGCCACCGGCATCAGCTGCCCGAAGCCGGAAGGCGCCTTCTACGTCTATCCGTCCTGCGCCGGCACCATCGGCAAGACGACGCCGGACGGCAAGGTGATCGAGACCGACGAGGATTTCGTCACCTACCTGCTGGAGTCGGAAGGCGTCGCCGTCGTCCAGGGTTCGGCCTTCGGCCTCGCCCCGCATTTCCGCATCTCCTACGCGACCTCGACGGAAGCGCTGGAAGAGGCGTGCAAGCGCATCCAGCGCGCCTGCGGCAACCTGCGCTGACCGCACCGCCGCGGTGACCGAGTAAGGATAAGGGCCGGCCCCGCAAGGGTGCCGGCCCTTTCCGTTTGGATCTTGAAGGGTTGCATTCGGGGTTGCCGGTTTACTTCCCGACCAGCACGTCCGACGCCTCGATGATCGCCGTAACGCTGTGGCCGCTGACCAGACCAAGTTCATCGACCGTCTCGCTGGTGACGGTGGAGGTGATGACGGTGCCCTTCAGTTGACTGCGCGCGCTGAGTTTCATCGGAGTCGATCCTGCAGTCGCTGGATGGAGTGTGCTGCAGGCCGCAGCCGGAAAAGAGTGGCGCGTTCAGCGGAATATCCAATAGGGAATAACAGTCGCGACACGTCACTGCCCGCCGGGCCGGGCCGGGCCGGGCGGGGCAGTGACGTGTCGGGGGCGGGCTACAGCGCCGCCAGCATGTCCTTGCGGATTTCCACCGCACGGTCGGCGGCCTTGCCGACCACCTCCTGCAGGCGTTCGAACTCGGCGCTGTAGCTGCCGACGCCGAAGGTCAGGGACCGCAGTTCCACGATCAGGTCCTGCATGTCGGCTTGCGGTATGCACGCCTTCACCTCGTCCCAGCCGGGCCAGCCCGGCCTTGCGTCGAAGCCCAGCAACTGGCCGCGCCGGCCGCTGACCAGCCGCTGCACCTTGGGCGTGAAGGCGCTGGGCACCGCGATGGTGACGGTCAGGATCGGTTCCAGCAGCACCGGTTCGCAGGCCGGCAGGGCTTCGGTCATCGCCTGCCGCGCCACCGTCTTGAAGGCCATGTCGGAACTGTCGACGGCGTGGAATTGGCCGCCGGTCAGCTTCACGGCGAAGTCGACCACCGGGAAACCGAGCGGTCCGCGCACCGCCGCCTCGCGCATGCCGGCCTCCACCGCCGGGATGTACTGGCGCGGCACGGCGCCGCCGACCACCGCATCCTCGAACTGGATGCCCGATCCGCGCGGCAGCGGCCGAATCTCCACATGAATGTCGGCGAACTGGCCGTGGCCACCGGTCTGGCGCTTGAAGCGGGCGTGGTGGCTGGTGCTCTTGCGGATCGACTCCTTGTAGGGAACCTGCGGCGGCTGGCCCTTCACCGCGACGTTGAAGCGGCTGCGCAGCCGGTCCATCGCCAGCTTCAGATGCACGTCGCCCTGGCCCCACAGCACCAGCTCCCCGGTTTCGGGCGACTGGTCGAGAGTCAGGGACGGATCCTCCTCCCGCAGCTTCTGCAGGGCGGCGGACAGCTTCACCTCGTCGTTGCGGTTCTCGGCGCGCAGGGCCAGCCCATGCACCGGCGGGGCGGCGGCCGGCCAGTCGGCGGGCGGGCCGAGATTGGCCTTCTCGGTCAGCCGGTCGCCGGTCGCCGCCTTTTCCAGCCGGCCGAGCGCCACGAGGTCGCCCGCCGTCGCCTGGGGCACCTTGGTCTGGTCGCGGCCGAACAGATGGAAGATGCCGGACACCCGCTCCCCGCCCAGCGTCATGCCGTCGGTGACGGTGCCGCGCCAGATGCGGGCGAGGCTGAGCTTGCCGGCATGGGAGCCCATCATCGTCCTGACCACCTGGGCCGCCACCGCCGTATCCGACGGAATATCGATGCGCCCGGCGGTGACGCCGACCTCCGGCCCGTCATGGCGCAGGGCCTTCAGCAGGCGGCGGATGCCGTTGTCGTTCTCCGCCGATCCGAAGAAGACGGGCACGATCAGGTCGTCGGCCAGCTCATGCGCCAGAGTCTCGTACAGATCCGCGCTGTCGGGGGCCATGTCCTCCAGCAGCTTTTCCAGCAGGGCGTCGTCGAAGTCGGCGGCCGATTCCAGCATCGCCTGCCGCGCCTCCTCCTCCCACTCACGCACGCTGTCGGGCAGGGCCACCAGATCGGACGGCTTGTGCGGGTTGAAGCGCCAGGCGCGTTCGCTGACCAGATCGACCAGCCCGGTGATCTGGCCGTTCTCGCGCAAGGGCACCTCGCGCAGGACCAGCTTGCGGGCCGAGACCTCCTGATAGGCGGCGACGACGTCGCGCACCCGCAAATCGCCCAGCGTGTCGATCTTGTTGATGAACAGCAGATGCGGGATGCGGTGGTCGTCCAGCACCTTGAACAGCGGGGCCAGCAGCACCGCCTTCTCCGGCGCCGCCTCCGCCACCACGATGGCGATGTCGGCGGCCATCAGCGCCGCCTGCGCCTCGCCCGCCAACTCCACCGAGCCGGGGCAGTCAAGGATCGACCAGCGTTCGCCCAGATAGTCGAAGGAGGCGACGTTCAGCTCGGTGCTCATCGACCGGGCCTTCGCCTCCGGCGAACTGTCGCCCACGGCGTTGCCGTCGCGCACGCTGCCCTTGCGGGTGACGGCCCCTGCCGCGAACAGCAGGCTTTCCAGCAGCGTCGTCTTGCCGGCGAGATAGGGGCCGACCAGCGCCGCGCAGCGCGCCGTCCGGATTTGCGTATGCGGCATTCACACCTCCCGTGGAAGCTTCGGGCCATTCCGGCCGTTCTAGGAGGGGCCGGGCTGCCGGGCCGCGCCGGGGATGGGGCGCTGGTGCCGGCCGCCGTGGCGGCCCGTTCGCGTGTGGCTCTAGACAGGCATATCCGGGTGGGGCGACGGGCGGCGGACGGGTGCGGGGATGGCGCATCGGGTCCGGAGCCGGCGGAACGCCCGCATCGGACTTTCGATGCTCCACCCGAACGGCGCGGCTGTCGATGGAAAAATAGGGCGACGGACCGTCACGCAGCCGCTCTTTGCGCCGGATCGGGTACATCAGAGCGGGCGGCGTTCGATGCGTCGATGGGTCGCATCGGTCGGTGGCGGCCATGCCAGCCCCGGCATCAATTGCCGCCGCGCCCGGTTAAAGCGTTCATGAACAAAAGAAATACGCTCTAAAGCTGTATCCGTAAGTGGATTTCCACAATATTGCTATGCTGCAACGCAGCGTGACCGCGACGAAATGGAGCGGACAAATGCATGAAACCTTCTGCTAGTAGCTTGACCCGAAAATGGCCGCGCGCAAACGCGACGACGGCCTGACAACAATCGACGGGCTGTCCGGCGTCCGCCGGCAGGCCTCAAGTCCTTGGGGAAAACGCATATGCGCCTGTGGTTTCGTTTGCTGGTGGCCGGCCTCATCGTCGCCGGAACCGCCGTTTCCGCCCCGCTGTCCACGCCTGCCGCCGCACAGGCGGCCCAGCCGACGCAGGAGGATGCGAAGGCCATCACCCTGAAGGCGGCGGACCTGATCGCCGCCCAGGGCCTGGAGGAGGCCAGCAAGGCCTTCAACGCCGACGGTCCGTTCAAGCACGGCGAGATCTACGTCAACGTCATCGACTTCGCCGGTGTGTGGAAGGTCTATCCGCCGCGTCCGGCCGGCGTCGGGCAGAGCGTCATCAACGTCAAGGACCCGGATGGCCGCTTCATCGTCCAGGACGTGCTTGCCGTCGCCAAGGAAAAGGGCGAGGGCTGGGTCGAGTACCGTTGGCTGAACCCCGCCAGCAACAGGATCGAGCCGAAGATCACCTATGTGAAGCGCGTGCCCGGCCAGGAACTGGTCGCCTATGTCGGTATCTACAAGTGACGGCCGCGGGTGATGGCCGCCGCGTGACGCGGTGACCGTTCGGCGACGCTGATGGGGGAATGGGGATGAGCGGCGGTGTCTTTGCGCGTCTGTCGGGCCTGTCGGTGGCGGGCCGGGTGTTCGCGGCGCCCCTGATGGGGATCGTCCTGACGGTGGCGGCTCTGGTTCTTGCCGACCGCGAGTCGGAGCAGGCGCTCGGTGCCGTGGACGGCATCCACAGCGAGGCGGCGGAACGGCTGGGCCGCATCGACCGGCTGGTCGCCATCGCCTATGTCATCCACAGCGACGTGTCGCGCCATCTGGCGCTGTCCGGCTCGGGCATCGAGGAGGCGAAGCTCCAGTCGATGCGCGACGCCATCGCCGCCAACCTGGCCAAGGCGCGCACCGCGATCGCGGAGCTGCGCGCCATGCCGCTGGCCGAGGCGGAGCGCGCGATGCTGGACGAGGTGTCGGCCCGGCTCGGCGCCTATGCCAAGGCGGTGGACGAGATGAACCAGATGGCGGCCATCGACCGCCTGATCGGCATCCCGATGATGGCCCACACCGACGTCCAGTTCGCCGCCCTGACCGCCAAGGTGGTGGAGACGCAGGCCGCCATCGGCCGGTCCACCGCCGCCGCCACCCAGGAGACCCGCGATGCCACCGCCGCGGCGCGGCGCCACTTCGCGCTGGTGATGGCCGGGCTGCTGCTGGCGATGATGGCGGCCGGGATGGTGCTCGCCCGTTCCATCACGAGGCCGTTGCAGCAACTCTCGCGCACCACCACGGACCTCGCCGCCGGGAAGCTGGAGGGCGTGGTCGAGGGCGGCTGGATGCGCAACGAGATCGGCGCCATGGCCCGCGCGCTGGAGGTGTTCCAGACCAACGCCCGCGAGGTGGAGCGGCTGACCGCCGACCAGCAGCGCCAGAAGGCGGAGGCCGAGGCGGAGAAGCACCGCGCCATCCATGAGCTGGCTGAGCTGTTCGAGGCCCGCGTGGCGGAGGTGGTCCAGCAGGTGGGGGCCGGCGCCCATCAGGTGCGCAGCAACGCCGCCGGCATGCTGGAGCGCGCCGACAGCGCCAACCGGCAGGCCGCCACCGTCGCCGCCGCCAGCGCCCAGGCGGGATCCAGCGTCCAGACCGCCGCCGCGGCGACGGAGGAGATGTCGGCCTCCATCGCCGAGATCGGCGCCCAGGTCCGCCGCTCCTTCGACATGGTGCGCGGCGCCGTGCGGGCGGTGGAGGAAACCAACGGCCATGTCGTCGGCCTGTCCGACGCCGCCCACCGCATCGGCGAGATCGTCGGCCTGATCAACTCCATCGCGGCGCAGACCAATCTTCTGGCGCTGAACGCCACCATCGAGGCGGCGCGGGCGGGGGAGGCCGGCAAGGGTTTCGCCGTGGTGGCGAGCGAGGTGAAGAACCTCGCCAACCAGACGGCGAAGGCCACCGAGGACATCGGCACCCAGATCGCCGCCATGCAGCAGGTGACCGGCGCCGCCGTCACCGCCATCCGGGGGGTGGGCGAGACGGTGGTCGGCATCGACGAGATCGTCGGCTCCATCGCCGGGGCCATGGAGCAGCAGGCCGCCGCCACCGGGGAAATCACCCGCAACGTCCAGGAGGCCGCCGCCGGCACCGCCGAGGTGTCCCGCACCATCGCGACCGTCTCCACCAGCGCCGGCGAAACCGGCACCGCCGCCGGCGAGGTGCTGCGCGCGGCGGAGCTGCTCGACGGGCAGGCGGTGACGCTGAGCCGCGAGGTCAAGAACTTCATCGGGCGGCTGCGGGCGGGATGAGGCGTCCCGGTCGCGCCGCTTCCCTTGGCGTTGGTCCGGCCTGCCGTCCGCGACGCTTGATCCCGAAATCCGGCCCCGGACTTCTGCCTCGAAGTTTGACTGCGAAGTTTAGCCGCATCAGGCTTGAAACCCTTGTCCCGCGCCCAAGCTGATGTGCCTGGACGGCGGAGCGGAGGCCTATGACGGCCGTGCCGATGCCGGGGTATGAGGCAGAACCCAACAAGAGGGATCAAGAACATGAAGATCGACATCGGGATCTCGGACGCAGACCGCAAATCCATCGCCGAAGGGCTGCACAAGGTTCTGGCGGATACCTTCGCGCTTTATATCAAGACCCATTCGTTCCACTGGAACGTTACCGGGCCGATGTTCAACACGCTCCACACCATGTTCATGACCCAGTACACGGAGCTGTGGAACGCGCTGGACGAAATCGCGGAGCGCATCCGCGCCCTGGGCTATCCGGCGCCGGGCAGCGTCTCGCAGATCGCGGAACTGGCCTCGATCAAGGAGGAGGTCGGCGTTCCGAAGGCGCAGGACATGATCCGCCAGCTGGTCGAGGGCCACGAGGCCGCCGCCCGCACCATCCGCAGCGTCTTCCCGCTGGCCGAGAAGGGCAGCGACGAGCCGACCGCCGATCTGCTGACCCAGCGCCTGCAGATCCACGACAAGACCGCCTGGATGCTGCGCAGCATGCTGGAGTAGCACCGGCTGTCCGAAACGCCGTTGCGGAAAGGGCCTCCCCGTCAGATGGACGGGGAGGCCCTTTCCGTTTGCGCTCGGGCCGTTTCCTGCCTTACGCGGCGTTCCTGGCCTGCTGGCGGACCGGCAGATTGGGGATGGTCAGGGTGAAGATGGTGCCGCCGTCGCGTTCGATCTTCAGCGTTGCGCCGGCCTGATGCGACAGGGCCTGCACCAGGTTCAGGCCCAGCCCGCTGCTGGACCCGCCGCGGCTGGGGCGCTTGTGCTGGCTCGGCATGCCGGCGGGAAGGCCGACGCCGTTGTCGCGCACGATCAGCCGCATCCCGTTCTCTTCCCGTTTCAGCATCACGCGCACGGTGCCGGGATGGCCGTGCGGGAAGGCATGCAGCAGGGCATTGGAAACCAGTTCGCTGGTGGCGATGGCCAGCGGCGTGGCGCGGTCGGCATCGACGATCCAGTCCTCGGTTTCCAGCTCCAGCCGGGCGGCGGTCGGGTTGTCGGAACGGACCAGACCGTCGCACATCTGGCGCAGCGCGTCGGCGAAGTTGATGTGGGCCGGCTCGGCGGAGCGGTGGAGCAGCTCGTGCAGCAGGCTCATGGTCTGGATGCGGCGCAGGCTCTCGTCGAAGCCGCGGCGGGCATTCTCGTCGATGCGGGCCGCCTGCAGGCGCAGCAGGCTGCAGATGACCTGAAGGTTGTTCTTCACCCGGTGCTGGACCTCCTTCAGCAGCACCTCCTTGTCGGTCACCGCGGCTTCCAGCTGGGCATTGGCGCGCTCCAGCTGGGCGGTGCGCTGGTGGACATGCTCCTCCAGCGTGTCGTAGGCGTGCTGAAGGGCGTCCTCCGCCTCGCGCTCGCGCCGGGCGCGCTGGATGGCGAGGGCGCCGATCACCGCCACGGTGGCGCAGGCCGCCGCGGCGAAGGCGGCGTAGATCCACAGCCGCTCGCTCCAGCGATGCAGAACGCTGCCGGTGGCGATGGTCACCACGGCCGACAGGCCGGTGTCGCCGATCGGGCGCGTCACGGTGATGTCGTCGGCATGGCTCGCGGTGTCGTCGTCGCCCTTCTGCCCGCCCATGGTGCCGCCGCCCTCCGGCTCGCGCAGGAGCGGCGTGCCGTCAGGCTTCAGGATGGAGATGCTGTGGCCGTAGCCGACGTCCAGGGCGCGGTAGACGTCGCGGAAGGCGCGGGCGTCCAGCCCGGCGACCGCCCAGCCGCGCGGCGGATTGCCGGGGAGCGGCTGCGCCAGAGTGACCACCGCCCGGCCGTCCATCCGGCTGTCGCCGATGGCCAAGCCGTCGGGCCACAAGGCCGGCGTGGTCGCGGCGGCCGTATCCGGCAGGCTCGACAGGCGCAGGGCGCCGGACGCGTCGCGGATCTCCAACCCCACCATGTGGGGGGCGCTGGCCGCCAGCAGGGCCATGCGCTCGCGCGTTTCCTGGTCGTCGGGCAGCGGCGCATCGGCCGGGCCGGCCAGGGTCGCCGTCTGGGTCAGCAGCAGGTCGCCGGTCTCGAACAGCCGGGCGGCATGCTCCGCCGCCAGCAGCCCGATGTTGCCGGCGACCCCGGTCGCCTGCTGCACCGCCTCGTTGCGGTCGCGCCAGGCGAAGACGGCCGACAGCCCGACCGTCAGCAGGACCGCCGCCGTGCAGGCGATCAGGACAAGCGCGGAACCGGGCAGCCGGTAGAGCGGGGAGGAGTGGGAACGCAGCGCGCGCAACGGCATCGTGTCGGAAACCATGTGGGGTGCGGCCATTCATGCTTGGCCGGAAACGGTAACACCGCCCGGCGGGTGACGGTTCCGCCGAACGCTACCCGTGTTGAAGCCGCAGCGGCCACCGCCTATTGTGGGGTGCCGATAAAGTCATCCCGCTTTGTCAGGTGTCGCGGCGGCTATCTGGAGGATGGTGTTATGCGGATCGACGGGACGGCCTATCGCATCATCCGGGCGGAGGGCGGAGGAACCGTGAGCGCGCCGACGCCGCCGCCGAGGCGGAAGCGGCGGCCATCGCCGACGAGGATGTGGAAGCCCACCACGCCATCGGCCTGCATGGCGCGGTATTGATCCGGGACGCGTCCGCGCAACCAGGGTGCCAGCCTGACCGCTCGGAAGCTGATGCGGCACTGCAAGGTCGATGAGTGCAGGGTCGGCCCCGACCGCAACACCGCGACAGGCGGCGTCTGCGCCGCGTCGCGCGATGGGCTGCGCGGGCTGTTTCCGGAACGGGGATAGGGCGGGGAAGCGTCAGCGGCGGTCGGAGAGCAGCCGCCGCCACAGCGGCCGCGGCGTGTCTTCCGCATTCTTGGCATCGAGCCATTCGTCCGCCAACTCGCGGACCTGCCAGTCGCCGAGAAAACGCTCACAATTGATGGCGGTGTAAAGGCGCACGCGCTCTTTCCCCAGCCGTTCGAAATAATCCAGCGTTCTTTGGCGGTCGATGTCTTCCATGGGCCCCAATGAAACGGAGATTGCGGACGGTCCATGCTGGAACGTTCGTCCGTACCCCGGATATTGGGAGAAGCCCCCTGCCCATGCAACTGTCTCTTCGTCGCGGTTCCATCCCCCGGAAGGGGTGGAGCGCGTCCCCCTATCGGGAGCCGGCGTCGAGGCGTCCGGTATGGACCACGACGTCGGACAGCGGAATGCCGGCCTGAGCGGCCGCCCGCACAAGAGACTCGCGGTTGGGCCAGTAGAGTCGGCCTCCGGCCTCCGTCAGCACACCCTGCCGCTTGATCACCCAAAGGCCGCTGAACGCCATCTCGATGATCCGGCCCATCGGACTGGAATGGGGGGAGGATTGATCCCTGTCGGGTAGGCAACCGCCGTTGTGGCGTCTGTCGTTGAACGTCATCTCTACTCTTTCACGTGCCGGCCTTATCTTCGCGTGGCTTCGATATCCCCGCGCAAGGAGCCGATCTCTGCCCCCTAGGTGGGATGCTTCAGGGAGAAAGCAATGTCCTAACCAAATCTCGGTGAAATTTCATTCAGAAAGTTTTAATTATTTATTGCCGGGCGGAAACATTTCAAATGGTCTTACCAAACAATTCAGTAACCATATTTTTAAAGTGGGATAATCGCCTGCTTCGATACGGTAAACTCCTGATATCCATTCCCCCGTCGTCTTCACGGCTCCTTTCTGCGCGAATAGGGTAATCCTCAACGAACGGGTGAGTTCATTACCCCGAAATGGTCACAGCACCACCCGGCGCCGCTCACCAAACATAAGCATGGCCGTAGAGAGAGCTCGAGAATGGCGCCCGACGGCCACGCCTGTGTTTAATAGGAAGAGAGCGATGAAGACGACCATGCGGACATTCACCACCGGGGCGACGGTGCTGCTGATCGGTGCGACCCTGCTCGGCGGCTGTTCGAACCTGAACCACCGCGAGAACCGCGCCCTGACGGGCGGAGCGATCGGCGCCGCCGGCGGTGCCGCCATCGGTGCGGTCACCGGCGGCAGCGCGGTCTATGGCGGATTGCTGGGCGGTGCCGCCGGCGCCGCGGTCGGCGCCCTGACCGCGGAGGAAGGAAAAAAGCACCGCCGCTGAGGCATCGCCGCCGAGCGGCCGAGGGGCGGCGCTCCCGTTCCCCTCTGCCGTTCCCCTCTGCCGCTCCCCCCTCCGCAACTCCCCTTCGCCGCTCACTCGTCCTCGTCGTCCTCGAACTGGTCGAGGCTCAGCGACCGGACCTCGGTGCTGGGGTTGGGGGCCGGCGGGGCGGCGGGCGGCATGCCGACAGGGCGGGGAGGGGCCGGCCGGGCGACGCCGCGGCCGGGCGGCATATGGGCGTTGGGGCCCTTCAACGGGCTGTTCAGCGTGCCGCGCGGGCCGATGCTGGGTTCGTCGCCGAAGTCGGGCAACGGCGGGATGCGGTCCATCACGCGGCGGATCAGGGCCGCGATGCGGTCGGTTTCGGCGCGCAGGGCCTGCCCGCGCTCCCCCTCATAGAGTGGATCGTCGAGGAACTTGCGGATTTCCAGCACGCCGCGCAGTTCCACCCCGCACATCTCATGGGTGCCGATGGGCAGGGCCTTCACCCGGGCGAAGCTGGAGAAGAAGCCGGCGCTGCCCTCCACGAACTGGACCACCATGCGGGCGTGCAGACGTTCCAGCGCGGTGGTCATCGGATCGATCAGATCCTCCATCTCCTCCGGCGCGGCGTCCAGCCGTTCCTGCGTCAGCGCCGCCAGCGCGAAGAAGTCGCGCACCCGCCGGCTGAATCGGCGGTAACGGCCCAGCCCGCCGACCGACACCCGCTCGCGCGCCGTCTGGGCCAGCTCCGCCGACTGCTTCAGCATGGCGTCGAGCCGCATCAGCAGCGTCGCGATCTCGCGCTGGCGCTGGGCCGCGCTGCGGCCGGGCGAGGGTGCCGGCGAGGCGGCCGGGCGGCGGGGTGGGTTGGAACGCATCATGCCGGTACGGGGTGGCTCCTCTGCTGTCCGCTCCCCGGCGCCGAGTCTTCGGCCGGGCCTTGCCGGATCTCCTTGCCGGATTTCAGCGCTGGGTGCGGACGGTCACCGACTTTTGCCCGCCGTTGCGCACCACCGTCAACTGCACCGGCGTGCCGACGCGCATAAGACCGATGCGGTTGCGGAAATCGGTGGCGCTGCGGATGGGACGGCCGTCCACCGCGACCACCACGTCGCCGCTGCGCAGCCCGCCGCTGTCGGCGGGCGATCCGCGTTCGATCTTGGCGATCAGCGCGCCCTCGTCGCCCTGCAGGTTCAGGCTTTCCGCCAGATCGGGCGTCAGATCCTGGATGGCGACGCCCAGCCGGCCGCGCCGCACCTCGCCATATTCGCGCAGCTGCTCCATCACCGAGCGGACGATGCTGACCGGCACGGCGAAGCCGATGCCGACCGATCCGCCGGCCGGGCCGATGATGGCGGTGTTGATGCCGATCAGCTCGCCCTGGAAATTGACCAGAGCGCCGCCGGAGTTGCCGGGGTTGATCGAGGCGTCGGTCTGGATGAAGTCCTCGTACCCCTCGATCTTCAGCCCGCTGCGGCCGAGCGCCGAGACGATGCCGGAGGTCACGGTCTGGCCCAGACCGAAAGGATTGCCGATGGCGACGACGAAGTCGCCGACCTTCGCGCGGTCCGAATCGCCGAGCGGCAGGGCGGTCAGGTTCTCCGCCTTGATCTGCAGCAGCGCGATGTCGGTGGCGGCGTCGCGGCCGATCAGCCGGGCGCGCAGGCGGCGGCGGTCCTTCAGCGTGACGGCGATCTCCTGCGCGTTCTCCACCACATGGCTGTTGGTGACGACATAGCCCCTGGCGGCGTCGACGATCACGCCGGACCCGGCGCTGACCTGCGGGCGGCCCTGCGGCATCTGGTCCGGCAGGTTGAAGAAGCGGCGGAAGAAGGGGTCGCGCAGCAGCGGGTTTTCCGCCTGGGGCGCCTGGCTCAGCACCGAGATGTTCACCACCGCCGGAGTCACCTGTTCCAGCATCGGGGCGATGGTGCCGCCGCCGACCGCGCCCAGCGGCAGCGCCGCCGCGGCGGGCGAAGCCCCCAACCCGGCAGCGGCCCCGGCCCGGCCCAGCGCCGAATCGGCCGGTGCGACCAGCGCGCCGCCGGCCAGCGCAGCCATCCCGACGGCAGCCGCAAACACCACCGGACGCACCACCGCTTTCATCGCTTCTTCCTTTCCTGGAGGGGAATTTCCATCGGAGACGGTCACCGACCGGGCTGATTTGGGACAAAAAGGAAGGCGGTTCAAGCCTGTCCGTCCCCTGGCGCTCAAGCTTCCGGGCGACGGCCGATTCCATCGGGAAGAATGATAGCCCGGCGGCGGCGGAAACTCCCGGTAAACAAATTCGGTGGTATAGGACAGGGCTGGCGTGCCCCCCGGCGAGAGGGGGATGGCGCGGTCGTTGGAAGGCGGGTTGAGCGCGATGAACGGCGGGTCACTGCTCGAACTGACCGAGCAAGAGTATCTGCAGATGGAGGAGGCCCTGTCGCAGACGGCGCGGGGCCGCGCCTTCCTGCGCATGCGCGACCGGCGCTGCCGCGTCGTCGCCTCCGACGATTTTCACCGGCTGGTCGACAAGCTGGAAACCCAGGTGGACCGGCTGAGCGGCGCCTCTCCCAGCGCCTTCGCCGCCCTGGCGCCGGGCGAGGATCCGCGCATCCAGCAGGAGTTGACCGCCATCACCCAGGTGGTGCGCGAGGCGCGCAGCGACATCGCCGCGCTGAAGGCCACCGACACCGGCTCCAACCGCATCGAGGCGGCGACCGGCGAACTGGACGAGATCGTCGCCGCCACCGAGCGCGCCACCACCGACATCCTGAACGCGACGGAGAAGATCCAGGAAATCACCATGTCGATGCCGCGCGACGACGCCGATCTGGCCGAACGGATCGACGCGGTCGAGGCGTGGTGCATCGAGATCATGACCGCCTGCTCCTTCCAGGACATCACCGGCCAGCGCACCACCAAGGTCGTCAACACGCTGCGCTACATCGAAGAGCGCGTGAACACGATGATCGAGATCTGGGGCGTCGAGCGGCTGGCGGTGGCCGAGCAGCACCACGCCCCGGGCGAGATCTCCTCCCACCGCAAGATGGGCGACACCCGTCCCGACGCGCATCTGCTGAACGGCCCGCAGCTGGGCGGCCCGGAGGTCAGCCAGGACGCCATCGACGCGCTGTTCGCCAGCGTGCCCGAGGTGGCGGAACGGGCGGAGCCGCTTCCGGCCGACGTGGAGCCTTCTCCGCCGCCCCCTCCGCCGCCACCCCCGCCGCCCGCCGATCCCGGCGGCGGCGATGGCGGCGGCCAGATCTCCCAGGCCGACATCGACGCCCTGTTCGCGTGACCGGACATGGCGCAAAACGGCAAATCCCGCATCCGCCTGACCCAGGACCAGCTCGACCGCGTGTGCGAGCGCCATGTCCGATTCGCCGAGGGGCGTCCGAACGGCGCCCGCGCCAACCTGCCCTTCTTCGATCTGTCGGGCCTGTCGCTGGCCGGCCGCAACCTGACCGGCGCCCATCTGGCCGGCGCCATCCTGCGCGACGCCGACCTGCGCGGTACGATCCTCGACCATGCCGACCTCTACGGCGCCGACCTGCGCGGAGCCGACATGAGCGACTCGCGGCTGTTCCGCACCGACATGCGCGGCGCCAACGTGCGCGGCGCCCGGCTGGACGGCGCCACCATGGTCGAGGTCGACCTGCGCGACGGCAGCATGGTCAACCGCAACAGCGCCGGCGAGCTGAAGGTGGTGGGCTTCGACCCCGGCCCGGCCGACATGGCGTCCGCCCGGCTGACCAACGCCGACATGGCGCGGGCCAAGCTGTCGGGCAGCTTCGCGCGGGCGGCCGACTTCACCAACACCCGGCTGGCCGGCGCCCGGCTTGACCGCACCGACCTGCGCGACGCCAATTTCTCCGGCGCCGACCTGCGCGGGGCGGATCTCAACGGTTCCGACCTGCGCGGCGCCATCCTCGATGGGGCCAACCTGGACGACGGCGGGCTGGAGCAGGCGATCCGCACCGACGAGCAGGCCCATGCCGCCCGGCAGGCGCCGCCCCAGGGGCCGGCGGCCGATCCGGAACCGGAGGCCGCCGCGGCGGTCGAACTGCCGGCCCTGCCGGCCGAGCAGCTGGACGGCATGCTGCGCCAGCACATGATCTGGCTGGGCACCAGCGGCAAGCAGGGATGCCAGCTCGACCTGACCGGGCTGAACCTGGAGGGGGCCGACCTGACGGGCAAGATCCTGACGCTGGCCAAGGGCACCGGCGCCCGGCTGCGCCATGCCCGGCTGAACGGCGCCCAACTGCAGGCCGCCCAGTTCGACGGCGCCGACCTGCGCTCGGCCGATCTGCGGTCCGCCGACCTGCGCGGGGTGAAGCTGGACCGCGCCATCCTGATCGACAGCCGGCTCGACGGCGCCAATCTGGGCATGCTGCTGGTCAGCGCCGGGGCCAAGGTGATGCGGGCCTCACTGGTGCGGGCCCGGCTGGCCGGCGCCTCGCTGGCCGAGACCAACCTGAAGGGCAGCGACCTGACTCTGGCCGACCTGACCGGCTGCGACCGCTCGTCGGCGGTGCTGGAGGGCGCCATCCTGGAGGGGACGCGGCTGGGCGGGGCCTGACCCGCCGGGGAATCGCCCGCCGGCGGATTGTTCCAGCCGGCGGGATTTCTTTCGGGAAGCCGTTGATTGCTTTCAAATTTCCGTCACGATCCCTGTCGGAGATTGCCGCCGCCGCCGTGGACGGTACTGCCCGCAAGAGACGGTTTCCTCCCTGGCCGGGCAGCGGGAGAACTGAAAAAGGGGTTGTGTCATAACGGTTTAGCGCCACGGGTGGGGCTTGACGCCTTGGCAGGCCGGTGGCACGCTGATGCTCAAGCGCGGCGCACTGCGACCATAAGCGCCCGCACCGAATGGGGGAACGTCAACGATCATGACCAAATCGGAACTGATCCAACGGCTGGCGGAACGGAATCCGCATCTCTATCAGCGCGACATCGAGAAGATCGTCGGCACCATCTTCGATGAGATCACGGAAGCACTGGCGCGCGGCGACCGGGTGGAACTGCGCGGCTTCGGCGCTTTCTCCATCAAGAAGCGGGACGCGCGCACGGGCCGCAATCCCCGGACCGGAGAATCGGTTGACGTCGGCGAGAAATGCATCCCGTTCTTCAAGACCGGTAAGCAGCTCCGGGAACGTCTGAACACGGACTGAGCGCCGGACCGGCCGTCTCTCCCCGCCGCATTTCTGAGGAACCTTCGCTTTGCGCCATATTTCCTGGATCGTCACCCTGCCGGTGGCCCTCGTCGCGATCCTGTTCGCGATCTCCAACCGCGGCGTGGTGACCCTGTCGCTGTGGCCGCTGCCCTTCACGCTCGACACCCCGGTCTTTCTGGCCGCGCTGGCGGCGCTGCTGCTGGGCTTCCTGGCCGGCGGCTTCATCGTCTGGAACAGCCAGCGCCGCTACCGCCGCCGCGCCCGGCGCGAGAGCAACCGCGTGCTGTATCTGGAGCGCGAACTGAAGGAGGCGCAGGCCCGCGCCGCCGCCGCCGAGAAGCGGCTGGCCGAGAGCATCCGTCCGGTCTCGGGTCCGCTGCCGGGCTCCAGCGGCGGACTGCCGGTCCCGGCCGCCGAGAACAACGCGCCGACGGTGCATTGAGGCCGGCGTAACCGGACGACGTTTTTTCCCCTCTCCCGGCCCCTCCCGTCGCGAGGGGCGGGTGCCGGTCGGCGGGAGGAGGTCCCATGCGCACGGTCAGCGCCGCCGAGCTTCGTTCCGTCTTGCACCACCGCATGCTGATCGAACGGCTGCGGCAGAGCTTCCGCGCCGGCGTGGAGGCCCCGCCGGCCCATCGCCACCGGGTGGAAACCTACGGGGCCAGCGACGCCACCCTGCTGCTGGCGCCGGCCTGGCAGGTGAACCAGTCGATCGGCTTGCGCATCGACACGGACTTTCCCGACAATTCCGGCGGCGACCTGCCGCAGATCCAGGGTGTCTATCTGCTGGCCGACGGCAAGACCGGGGTGCCGCAGGCGCTGCTGGAATCCTCCGCGGCACTCGCCCGGCGCAGCGGCGCCGCGGCCTCGGCGCTCGCCGCCTCCTATCTGGCGCGGCCGGATGCGGAGCGCCTGCTGGTGGTCGGCACCGGCTCCCTCGCGCTGGAACTGGTGGAAGCCCATGCCGCCGTGCGGACGATCCGCCATGTGCTGGTCTGGGGCCGCGACCTACAGAAGGCCAAGCGCCTCGCCGCCCGCTTCCATCGACCGAAGTTCCGGATCGAGGCGACCAGCGACCTGGAGGGCGCGGTGCGCGGCGCCGACATCGTCGCCTGCGCCACCGCGGCGCGCGAGCCGCTGATCCACGGCGACTGGCTGCGGCCGGGCCAGCATCTGGACCTGCTGGGCGGGGTGACGCCGGAGATGCGCGAAGCCGACGACGGCTGCATCCGCCGGTCCCGCGTCTTCGTCGATTGCCGTAACCGCACGCCGGTGGAGGCCGGCGACATCTCCCAGCCATTGGCCTCCGGCCTGCTGACCGCGGACGACATCGCCGGCGACCTGTTCGACCTCGGCCGCGGCGAGCGGGCGGGACGGCGTTTCTACGACCAGATCACCCTGTTCAAATCGGTGGGCACGGCGCTGGCCGATCTCTGCGCCGCACAGATGGCGGTGGAGATGGTGCTGCACAACGATTCCATCCGCTAAAACGGAGTGCCATCCGCTTTGGACCGCGACGGCGGCCCCGGCCGCCCATGCGGCCGAAGCCCGACCGGCGAATGAGGTCATAGGAATCCAAAGCGAATGCAAATTCGCTTTAAGCGCGCGGCGCGTTGCGCCCGATCCACGCTCCGTCCAGGCGGCTGGGCGCCATTTCGCGGATACCGTCACACGCCATACGCGAGTACCCCCTAAAAGTCAGTTGCATTTCGCTTGCGTTATCCAGGTTGTATCCGCGAGGATTGCCGCCATGGCACCCGTGGCGGGCGGGGTTCCGTGCAGTCCATGTTCGCGCTAACGCGTCACACTGCGGACCGGTCCGAACCCTGCAGCCGCAGCTGTCCCTAAACGAGTTCCCGCGAACGAACTCCGCCGAGCGGCTTCCGCCGAGCGGCTCTCCAAGGACGACCGACCGTGACCGTCTCAGCCTCTCCCCCCGTGAATGCGGGGCCCGGCCTGCGGGCGCCGACGAACCGGCTGCTGCTTGGCGCCGGCTTCATGCTGCTGTCGGCGCTGCTGTTCGGGATCGGCAATTCGGCCGTGCGCTGGGCCTCCACCGTCATGGACCCGCTGGAGGTCGTGTTCTTCCGCAACCTGTTCAGCCTGCTGTGGATGCTTCCCTGGGCGCTGACGGTGGGGGCGCCGGCCTGCCGGTCGGTGTTGGCGGAGCGGCGGCTGGGGCCCTATGTGACGCGGGCGCTCACCAGCCTGTGCGCGATGGCCGGCTGGTTCTACGCCATCGCCCATATCCCCTTGCCGACCGCGACATCGGTCAGCTTCGCCATCCCGCTGTTCGTCACGGCGGGTGCTGCGCTGCTCCTGGGCGAACGGGTGCGGCTGCGGCGCTGGGTGGCGGTGTTCGCCGGTTTCGCCGGAGTGCTGATCGTGCTGCGGCCGGGGGCCACGCCCGTCGATCTGGCTTTCCTGGCGCTGTTCGCTCATTGCCTCGCCGCCGCCGTCACCGTGCTGCAGATGCGGATGCTCAGCCGCAGGGACAGCGCGCCGGTCATCGTCACCTTCCTTGGCCTGCTGGTCACCCCGATGGCGCTGGTTCCGGCGCTGTTCGTCTGGACCTGGCCGAGCTGGAGCGTGCTGGGCGCGCTGGCGCTTCTGGGCGGGCTGCTGACTGCGGGCCAGTTGGCGATGACGAAGGCGCTGTCGCTTGCCGAATCCTCGGCGATGATGCCCTACGATTACGCCCGGTTGCCCTTCACCGCGCTCGTGGCGTGGTTCGCCTTCGGCCAGACCATGGATCTGTGGGGCTGGGTGGGGGCGCTGGTGATCGCCGGCTCCGCGCTCTACACCATGCATCGCGATGCGGCGGACGGGCGCAAGGCCGCGAGGGCGGCGGCCGGTTAGCCGGGCCGTTCCGTTTCGCCGCCGTCCGCCTCGGCGCGCAGCGTTTCCTTCGCGCGGTTCCAGTGCGCCGGGGTCAGGTTGGAGCGCACCGTCTGGATGGCGGCGGCCAGCACCGCCGCGTCGTCGGTGAAGCCGGCGATCAGCAGCCAGTCGGGCAGGGCATCCACCGGCAGCACGAAATAGGCCAGCGCCCCCAGAAGGATCGCCTTCGCCCGATAGGGCGTTGCCGGATCGATCGCGCAGAAATAGGCGGCCAGCAGGTCTTCCAGAAAGGGAATGCGGTGCAGGTTGGCGCGCAGCTTCGGCCAGAAGCGGCGGCGGACCAGCCGCTCGTCCCGCTCGACCCGCACGGGATCGGGAATCGCCAGCGCGGTGCCGGTACCGGTGGGAACGGATGCTGACATGGATGCTGAAACCCTCCGGGATCTGCCCCTTTAGAGAAACCGCCGGCATCGCGGCCGGCGCCGATCGTCACCCCATGGGCTCCGACCATACGGTGTGGTATGGTGAGGGGCCATCTGGTAACGCCATCTGGTAAACAACAAGTGCGATCACAGCCTGTTGGACACAAGGCCGGCGCCCTCCACGGACCGGCCGCAATTAAGGAGGAGATGCCATGAACATCCAGGGTCTGTCCGCCATCGTCACCGGCGGCGCCTCGGGCATGGGGGCGGCGACGGCTCGTCATCTGGCCGGTCTCGGCGCCAAGGTGACCGTGCTGGACGTCAACGAGGACGCGGTGCTGAAGACCGCGCATGAGATCGGCGGGCTGGGCCTGGTCTGCGACGTCACCGACGGCGCCTCCGCCGAGCGGGCGATCGATCAGGCGCGCTCCGCCCATGGGCCGGCCCGCATCGCGGTGAATTGCGCCGGCATCGCCCCGGCCCAGCGCATCGTCGGCCGCGACGGCCCGATGCCGCTGGAGAATTTCCGCTCGGTGATCGAGGTGAACCTGATCGGCAGCTTCAACATCCTGCGGCTGGCCGCGGCCGACATGGCGAAGCTGGACCCGCTGGACAGCGGCGAGCGCGGCGTGATCGTCAACACCGCCTCCGTCGCCGCCTATGAGGGCCAGATCGGGCAGGCCGCCTACGCCGCGTCGAAGGGCGGCATCGTCGCCCTGACCATCTGCGCGGCGCGCGACCTCGCCCGCCACGGCATCCGCGTGATGACGGTGGCCCCCGGCCTTATCGGCACGCCGATGCTGCTGAACATGCCGCAGGAGGTGCAGGACAGCCTCGCCGCCACCGTCCCCTTCCCCAAGCGCTTCGGCAAGCCGGAGGAGTACGCCCGCCTCGTCCAGCACATCCTGGAGAACGAGATGCTGAACGGCGACGTCATCCGCCTGGACGGCGCCATCCGCATGGCGCCGCAGTAAGGACCGGAGGCGCAATGAGTAGGAGCGGCCCCGCAGCGGCGCCGCTCCTTCCTTTTGAAGGTTCAGCTTTCGGTCATGGCGGCTTCGTCCGCACGCTCCGCTTCACCCAGCAGGTCGATCAGCAGCGTGGTGCAATGCTGGAGCCGTTGGTCTGCGGTCGCGGTCGCCATGTCGCGGCCGGTCTGCTCCTGCCAATTCTGCAGCATCAGCGCCAGATGTTTGCGCACGTGGTCTTCCCGATCCAGTCGCCGCGTCGCCATGTTGCCTCCCGTTTCCGCTTCTGCGGAAGCTGCCGTCACTCCGTTCGGTGTCCGCCGGGGCCGGCGGCCGACCTTTGTGTAGCCTCAAATTGGGTAGCTGTCGCCTTAGTCAACAGTCAGAGCCCGGGATGGTCACAGACGGACCTGCATCGTCCGCGCGGTCCTCAGTCGCGCAACCCGCCTATGAACCGTTGGAAAGCCGGCTCCGCCAAGCCCATGTCAGCGCCATCATCGAGGAGGCGACCATGAGCACCACGAGCAACGGCGTCAGCAGGACGGGATTGCCGACCCGCCGTTTCGGCACCACCGACATGGCGATCACCCGCGTCGGCTTCGGCGCCTGGGCGATCGGCGGGCCGGATTGGGCCGCCGGCTGGGGAGCGCAGGACGACAGCCAGTCGGTCACCGCCATCCGCCATGCGGTGGAGCGCGGCATCAACTGGATCGACACCGCCGCCGTCTACGGCCTTGGCCATTCCGAAGAGATCGTGCGGCGCGCCCTGGCCGAAATCCCGGAAGCCGAGCGCCCCTATGTCTTCACCAAATGCGGTCTGGTGTGGGACGAGTCCGACCGCAAGGCGATGCCGCGCCGGATCGGCAAGCCCGACAGCATCCGCCGCGAACTGGAAGCGTCGCTGAAGCGGCTGGGCGTCGAGCGCATCGACCTATACCAGATGCACTGGCCGGCCGAACATGAGGCGGTCGAGGAGTATTGGCAGACCCTGCTGGACCTGAAGAAGGAAGGCAAGGTCCGCGCCGTCGGCCTGTCCAACCACAACGCCGCCCAGTTGGAGGCGGCGGAGCGGCTGGGACATGTCGACACGCTGCAGCCGCCCTTCTCGGCGATCCGCCGCGACGTTGCCGCGTCGGAACTGCCCTGGTGCCTGTCGCACCGGACCGGCGTCATCGTCTACAGCCCGATGCAGGCCGGCCTGCTGACCGGCCGCTTCACGGTGGAGCGGGCGAAGGCCCTGCCGGCCGACGACTGGCGGTCAAGCAACGCCAACTTCACCGGCGAGGCGCTGGAGCGCAATCTGGCGCTGGCCCAGTCCTTCGCGCCGATCGCCGAGCGGCACGACACCTCCATCGCCGCCGTCGCGGTGGCCTGGGTGCTGTCCTGGCCGGCGATCACCGGGGCCATTGTCGGCGCCCGTACACCGGCCCAGGTTGATGGCTGGCTGGACGCCGCCACCCTGACGCTGACGCCGGAGGATCTCGACGAGATCGCGGACTCCATCGCCCGGACCGGGGCGGGCAGCGGACCGTCCCATCCCGATCGGGCCTGATATCGACGGGTTCGACCATAAGAGGAAAGGCAACCGCTTCATGACCGACGCAACGGTACGCGCCAAACTGCTGGGCCTGCCCGGCAGCCTGCGCAGCAACTCCAACTCGCTGGCCGTCCTGCGCGGACTGCAGGACGCCCTGCCGGCCGGCATCAGCATGGACATCCGCGACCTGCGCCTGCCGCTCTACGAACAGGACATCGACACCCCCGAGGCTCCGGCGGAGGTCCGGGCCTTCCGTCAGGCCATCGCCGATGCCGACGGCGTGGTCATCGTCACGCCGGAGTACAATTACGGCATGCCGGGCGTGCTGAAGAACGCGCTCGACTGGGCGTCGCGCCCTTACGGCAAGTCGGCCCTGAACGGCAAGCCGGTGCTGGTCATCTCCAACTCTCCCGCCTTCACCGGCGGGGTGCGCGCGCACCAGCAGGTGAACGACACGCTGCTGGCGATCCCGGCCAATCTGGTGGGCGGCGCCCAGGTGGTCATCGGCACCGTCGGCGAGAAGATCAGGGATGGCAAGCTGGCCGACGAGGCGGTGCTGAAATTCGCGCTGGGCGCCATCGGCAAGATGGTTGCGGCGGCAGGGAAGTGAAAAGAGAAGGGGCGCCACGGCCGTGGCGCCCCTTCTCCATCGTTTCAGAGGCTTCGCGAAGCGCGCTCAGCCGATCTTCTGCTTGGCCATCGAGCCCAGGCGCAGGCGGAGCGCGTTCAGCTTGATGAAGCCTTCGGCGTCCTTCTGGTTGTAGACGCTGTCCTGCTCGAAGGTCACATAGTCCATGCGGTACAGCGAGTTGGGCGACTTGCGGCCGACGACCGTGACGTTGCCCTTGAACAGCTTCAGGCGGACCGTGCCGTTGACCAGCGACTGGGTCTGGTCGATCAGCGACTGGATGGCCAGACGCTCCGGGCTCCACCAGTAGCCGCAATAGATCAGCTCGGCATAGCGCGGCATCAGCTCGTCCTTCAGGTGCGCGGCACCGCGGTCGAGGGTGATGCTCTCCATGGCGCGGTGCGCCACCAGCAGGATGCTGCCGCCCGGGGTTTCGTAGACGCCGCGCGACTTCATGCCGACATAGCGGTTCTCGACGAGGTCGAGGCGGCCGATGCCGTTTTCGCCGCCCAGGCGGTTCAGCTCGGTCAGCAGGGCCGCCGGCGACAGCGCCTTGCCGTCGATGGCGACCGCGTCACCGTTCTTGAACTCGACCTCGATGTAGGTCGGGGTGTCCGGCGCCTTTTCCGGGGCGACGGAGCGGGTGTACATGTCCTCGTCCGGCTCGACCCACGGATCCTCCAGCGCCTTGCCTTCGTAGGAGATGTGCAGGAGGTTGGCGTCGGTGGAGTAGGGGGCCTCGCCGCGCTTGTCCTTCGCGATCGGAATCTGGTGCTTCTCGGCGTAGTCCAGCAGCGTGGTGCGGCTGTTCAGGGTCCATTCGCGCCACGGCGCGATGACCGTGATGTCCGGGCGCAGGGCATAGTAGCCCAGCTCGAAGCGCACCTGGTCGTTGCCCTTGCCGGTGGCGCCATGGGCGACGGCATCGGCGCCGACCATGTTGGCGATCTCGATCTGGCGCTTGGCGATCAGCGGCCGGGCGATCGAGGTGCCGAGCAGGTAGGTGCCCTCGTACAGCGTGTTGGCGCGGAACATCGGGAAGACGAAGTCGCGAACGAATTCCTCGCGCAGATCGTCGATGAAGATGTTTTCCGGCTTGATGCCCAGAAGCTCGGCCTTCTTGCGGGCGGGCTCCAGCTCCTCGCCCTGGCCGAGATCGGCGGTGAAGGTCACCACCTCGCAGGAATAGGTTTCCTGCAGCCACTTCAGAATGACCGAGGTGTCGAGGCCGCCCGAATAGGCGAGCACCACTTTCTTGATCTGTTTGCCGGACGCGCCGCTCATTGGACTGCTCTTGCAGTAGAGAAAGGTAAGGCGGCGACCGTAAGGCCTTTCCCGCCCACCTTCAAGCCCCGCGGGCGCCGATCGGGCGCCGATCGGCCATGGGGAGCGCCTACTCGATCTTCTCGTCGGCGTAGGTGCCCCAGAAATCGGCGCGCTTCATCCAGCCGCGATAGCCTCTCAGCTCCACCTCGCACCAGTCGTCGCGGCACTTCCTCAGCGATCCGATGACGCCCGGCTCGGCCCGCGCCACCACCGCGCTGTCGCTGCGCGGCGCCTGGTGCACGGTGCGGGTCTGGCCGACGATCAGGACGCCGCGGCGGCCGGACAGCGCGCTCTGGTGCACCCAGCCTTCCGCCCCCTCCCAATCTCGGATGCGGCGCCAGGTGTCGAATTCCTGGATGATCTCCACCGGCATGTCCTTGCGGCGGAAGACCCATTCGATGGGATAGCTGCCGTTGGGGCCGGAGCGAAGGTTCACCTCGCCGACGCGCACCGTGACGAAGCGGGGAATCGGCAGGCCCGTCGCGCGGGTGGGATCCTTCCGGTTCTCCGTGCTTTTCTCCGCGGCCCAGGCCGTGCCGCCATGGGCCGTGCCGCCGCAGGCCGCGCCCAACCCGATCATCAGGGCCAGCATGGCGAGGGCGGAGCGGCGGACGAGCATGACGGCACCGGGGTTGGCGGAAGGGAGCAGCGGAATCGGGCCGCACTATAGAGACCACCCGTTCGATAGGGCAAGCGCCGCCACCCCCAGGAGGCTGCGGTCCAACCGCCGGACATCCCGTCGCGGGATGGGCTTTCGTGACGGACTTCTGGACAGTCCCACGGGCGCTTGGTATGGCAACCAGGAACCGGAGCAGCCCAGCAGGGACCGTGAGATGCGGGCGGACCGGGGCAAGGGAGGACCAGCACCGATGACCGACAAGAAGAAGCCGCTCGTTGTCGTCACCCGCAAGCTGCCGGACGTCATCGAGACGCGGATGATGGAGCTGTTCGACACCCGGCTCAACCCGGACGACATTCCGCTGACCCCCGCCCAGATGCAGGAGGCGATGGCCGTCGCCGAGGTTCTGGTGCCCACCGTCACCGACCGCATCGACCGCGCCCTGATCGAGTCCGCCGGCCCGCAGCTGCGGCTGATCGCCTCCTTCGGCACCGGCGTCGACCACATCGACCTGAAGGCGGCGCGCGAGCGCGGCATCATCGTCACCAACACCCCCGGCGTCCTGACCGACGACACCGCCGACATGACCATGGCGCTGCTGCTGGCGACCGCGCGGCGCGTGGCGGAAGGCGAGCGGCTGGTCCGCTCCGGCCAGTGGACCGGCTGGGGTCCGACCACCATGCTGGGCCACCGCATCAGCGGCAAGCGGCTGGGCATCCTGGGCATGGGCCGCATCGGCTCGGCCCTGGCGCGCCGCGCGCGCGCCTTCGGCATGTCGATCCACTACCACAACCGCCGCCGCGTCCATCCCGAACTGGAACAGGAGCTGGAGGCGACCTACTGGTCCAGCCTGGACCAGATGCTGGCGCGGATGGACGTGGTGTCGATCAACTGCCCGCACACGCCGGCCACCTACCATCTGCTGTCGGAGCGCCGGCTGAAGCTGCTGCGCCCGCATTGCTACATCGTCAACACGTCGCGCGGCGAGGTGATCGACGAGGTGGCGCTGACCCGCATGCTGTCGAAGGGCGAGATCGCCGGCGCCGGCCTGGACGTGTTCGAGCATGAGCCGGCCGTCAACCCGAAGCTACTGCGGCTGGACAACGTCGTCCTGCTGCCGCACATGGGTTCCGCCACCATCGAGGGCCGCATCGACATGGGCGAGAAGGTGGTGATCAACATCAAGACCTTCATCGACGGCCACACCCCGCCCGACCGCGTGCTGGAAGCGCTTCTGTAAAGCGCCCTTTCCCGGGGCGGGGCAGGGCTTCGGCGCGAAGCCCTGCCGCCTTCGGCTCGGCGGTGGTTCAGCGGTGGTTCAACGAGGGTTCGTCGGGCGGGAGGCGCGGCTGATCACGAAGTCGAGCTTTCCAGCGCCGGCGCCTCGATCAGTTCCGCTTCCAGCCTGGCCTTGGCGGCGGCGGCGAGTTCCTCGTCGGCCTGGATACGGTTCATGTCCTCCGGCGTGACGGCGCCGGCGGCGATCACCAGCTCGGCGAAGTCCGACAGGTAGACGCTGCCCTTTACCGTGCGCTGGACCAGCACGTTGCGCTTGTCCTCCTCGTCGCGCTTGCGCTTGACGAAGCCCAGCACCGACAGCCGGTCGAGCGCGCGGGTCACGGCGGGCTTGGAGATGTTCAGCAGGGATGCGAGGCCGCGCACGGTGTGCGGCGGATCGGTCAGATAGACCTGGAGCAGGATCGCCAACTGCCGCGCCGACAGGTCCGGCCCGTCCTGGCGGACGCTGGCGACCAGCGCCGTGCGCCACAACCCAAGCGCCTTCAGGTTCCGTGCCATGCCTCCCCCCGGAAAGCCGCGCCCCGCTCCGCAACCGGAGCACGCGCCCCGAAGTGTCGCCTACCCGAACGATGCAGGCAAGAGTTTCGCGTTCACCGGACGGGAGAAGCGGCGCGCCCGCCCGCCCGGCCCGCCTTACTTCCCCTCGCGCTTCAGCAGCAGCGGCTTGGCCATGCCGGTGACCAGCACGTTGCCGCCGCTCAGCGGGACCATGGTCAGGCTGTAGCCGGCCGACACGGGCGCGAGGCTGACCGCCTGCTTCGCCGCGTTGGGGGCGGCGGTCACGCCGGCCGCCTTGACCTCCTTCGGGTCGAAGGGGGCGTCCTCGCCCTGGCCGGCGACGTCATAGCTGCCGCATTCGCCGCCGACGCAGATGCTGGCGGCGTCGATGCTGGCCTTGCCGGCCGAGTCGCTGAAGGGCGTGTCCTCCGCACCGCCGGTCCAGCTCCAGGTGCCGCGCAGCCAATCGGGAAGGCGGGTGTCCTTCTGGAGTTCCAGGTTGTCGGTGATCAGCCCGATGCTGCCGCCCAGCCCCTGCGCGGCCACCGCCTCGGCGATGCGGCGGGCCTCGGCGGTGCCGATGGCGTAGCGGCCGGCGATCTGCGGCGTCCAGGCCGCCACCGCCCCGTCCACCGCGGCACGGAGACGCTCGCCCCAGCCGGGTGCGATCCAGCGCGGGTTGGTCCAGCCGGCGGCATCCCTGACCAGCGCCGCCAGTTCCGGCGCGTCGGCGAGGAACAGGCGCGGATCGACCGCCGACTTCATGCGGTCGATGCCCATCTGGCGGTAGGTGGCGAATCGGATGGTGCCGGTACGGCTGGACGCGGCCTCCAGCATCGGGGCCAGCAGGTCGTCCACCGCCTTCCAGGCGGGCGAGGCGAGCAGGGCGTTTTCGTCCGGGCAGGCGGGATGGGCGCCGAAATTGTCGCGGCTGCTGCCGTAGAGCGGCTCCATCGCCTTCCAGGCCGCCGCGCCGCGCCGCTCCATCACCGAGCAGGGCCACGCCATCTCGACATCGTCGCTGACCACCCGCAAGGCGGTCAGGAAGCCTTCGTCGGTGGCGAGGTCGACCCCCGACGCGGTCTCGCGCGCATAGGGATCCTCGAGGCCCTCGACGGCCTCGCGCAGCAGCGCTTCCGCCTTGGCCCGGTCGGGGGAGGGGCCGAAGCGCAGCGCATAGGCGGTCCACCCCTTGCCCAGCCCGCCGCGGATCTCGGCCAGCCGCTTCCCGGCGCCCACTGGGTCGGCGGCGATGCCGTCGACGATGGACGACACCGCGGCGACCGCCTTGGGCACCGACTCGGCCAACGCGGTGCGGCGGGCGTCGAGAACCGGAGCGAGGCAGGCGGCGACCGACGGGCCTGCCGTGGCGCACTGGTTGCGCTGGGTCAGCCATGCCTTCTGCTCCGCCCGCAGCCGCTCGCGGTCGGCGGTGCCTGACAGGGCCTGCAGCGTCCTGTAGGCATCGGCGATCCCGGTGTCGGCATCGGCCAGCTCGGGATCGGCGCAGATCGCCTTTTCCACCGGCGTGGAGGCCGCCTTGCAGTCGAAGGACGGCTGTGCCCATGCGGTACCGGCCGCGACCATGACCGAAAGGGCCAGCGCCGCCCCGGCGAGCGCCATCCGTCCATGCGGTGGCAGCGTCAGGCGGTTCGACGGTCCCGAAAGGTCCAGCTGGCCCATCATGTCTCCCTGGGGTTGTGGCCCGGGGAAGATACGGAATCCCGCGACATTTGTCCCCGGCGCCGTTCGGCCTAGTCGGGGCTTGTCCCGTCCTGGGGGTTGTTCCGTCTCAGGGCAGGAAGGCGACGGAGACGGCGGCGAAATGGCAGCTGGCGGCGGCCAGCACCAGCAGGTGCCAGACCGCGTTGTTGTAGGGCATCCGGTCCATCAGGTGAAAGACGACGCCGACGGTGTAAAGCAGCCCGCCGACGACCAGCAGCCACAGCGCAGGCGCCGACAGCACCGACCCCAGCGGCTCCAGCGCGGTGACGATCGCCCAGCCCAGCCCGAGATACAGCGCCAGCCCCAGCCGGTGGAATCGTCCGGGAAAGCGCAGCTTCAGCGCCGCCCCGAAGGCGGCACCGCCCCAGACGGCGCCGCCCAGCACGACGCCCTGGCCCAGCCCCAGCGTGAAGGGGGTGTAGGTGCCGGCGATCATCACGAAGATCATGGCATGATCGACCCGCCGCAGCAGGGCCTTGCCGACGCCCGGCGGGGCGAGGTTGTAGGCGGCCGAGGCGATGAGCATGCCGACCAGCCCCAGCCCATAGATCGCCAGGGCGGTGATCGTCCGGGCGGGCAATGTGCCGGACAGGATCGCGGTATTCAGCAGCCAGACGAATCCGGCGATCCCGGCCGTGACGCCGACGGCATGAACGGCGGCATCCGCCCGCCGCTCGCCGACGCTGTAGACGGGAAACCGGTCGGCATCCGACATCGGCACACCACCTCGATCGACGCGTGGAGGAAAGGCGGCCGCCGGAAAGGGGCCTTCCGTGTCGAAAATGGTGTGCCTGCCGCAGCCGGGCCACCCTCCGATGGTGGGATGTGGATGCGGGGTGTTGGGGCCAACCGCTTATGCGGGAAGTTGCGGCCGGTTTCCCGGCGTCTTCATTCAGCGGCGTAGGCGATGGCTTCCGGGGCGCGGGCTTCCGGTGCGCGGTGGCGCGGCATCGGCTCCGACAGGCTGGCGGCCTTGCGGAAGTAGCAGAGCGCATAGACGCGGACGCAGCCGGTGAGGTTGTCGCAGTCCTGGCGTTCGGCCTCGATCTTCGACACCAGCTCGCTCATCGTCATGTGCTCGCGGGCGCAGATTTCCTCAAGCGACTCCCACTCCACCGGCATCAGCTTCATGCTGGTCCGCTTGCCGTTCACCCTGATGTTGCGCATCTGCATGTGGGAGCCCTCCGTTGCTGGTGCATAAACAGGTATGCGAAACCGCTGCGACCTTGCTGTGAAGTTTTTCACAGGGGAGAAAAGGACGGTGGGGCTGGACACGTTAAAGGAGCAGCGGGCAACCGGACGGACGCCGGCCAGCTCCCTCGGACCGGAGGTTGCGATGACCCGACGTAACGCCTTGCATTCCATCATAGAAGAAGCTGCTGCAGCGCGTTCTGCCCTGTGCGAGAACGAACTGGTCATCCGGCTGGACAACATCCTGTCCATCGCGCGGGCGGCCTTGGAGGAGGGAGAGGAGGACGAAATGCCGCAGCCCGCCCAGAGTGTCGGCCGGACGTCCCGCCCATAAAAAAACCGCCGCTAACCCGATGGATTAGCGGCGAGTTGAACAGGGAGGCTTCACGTCTGGGAGACGCTGGGTCCGAAGACCCAACCCCGGAGGGGAGACCTCCGGGACGAAACATCGGGTGCTGCGTCGCAGCATCCAACGGTCAAAATTTGACCATTCCACTGCCAACTTTCCAGGCACAAATAAATAAATCTACCATGCAAGCCACGCATGGCTAGAAAAGATCCTTAGAAGGCTAATAAAAATGCCGAAATTGGCCGGGCTGCCCTCGAAAGATGGTGCGGCGCGGTCAATTTCGGCAACTCTCTTGCAAACTGTCGGAAAACGCCCCGGATCAGAACGGTGTTTCTGCCACTTTTTTAACCAGGAAGTCGCGGAAGACGGCGATGCGCTTGGAATGGCGCAGTTCTTCGGCATAAACGAAATAGGCGTCGACCTTCGGGCCGTCGACATCCGGCAGGACGCGGGTCACGTCCTTGGGGAAGCTGTCGACCAGGAAGTCGGGCAGCGCGCCGATGCCAAGCCCGCTCTCCACCGCGCGGTAGATGGCGTAGACGCTGTTGACCTGCAGGATCGGCTTCCGGTTCGGCGAGGGATCGCCAACCTCCATGATCCAGTTGACGTTGGGGATCGGCGCCCGCACGTCCGGCGGGTAGGTGATCAGGTCGTGGCTGTCCAGCTCGGCCGGCGTCTTGGGCGTCCCCTTCCTCTTCAGGTAGCCCTGGCTGGCATAGAGATGGAAGCGGATCGACATCAGGTGCCGCTGGATCAGGTCGGGCTGGCGCGGCGTGTTCATGCGGATGGCGATGTCCGCCTCCCGCATCGCCAGATCCAGCTCGTCGTCGTCGATCAGCAGCGTCAACTGGATGTCGGGGTAGATCGACATGAATTCGTTGATGCGCGGCGTCAGCCAGGTCGTTCCGAAGGCGACGGTCGTCGTCACCCGCAGCGGACCCTTGGGATGCTCCCGGCTTTCGGTCAGCATCGCCTCGGTCATCGACAGCTTGGCGAAGACGTCGCGGGCGGTGCGGTGAAGCAGCTCGCCCTGTTCGGTCAGGATCAGCCCGCGGGCGTGGCGGTGAAACAGCGGAACGCCCAGGCTTTCCTCAAGCGCGCTGATCTGGCGGCTGACCGCCGACTGGCTGAGGTTCAACGTCTCGCCGGCATGCGTGAAGCTGCCGGCTTCGGCCACCGCGTGGAAAACCCGCAGCTTGTCCCAATCCATCATGCTGTCCCGCCCCAGTGCGCAGCCGCCCGGAGCCTCCCATTATCTTGAAGACGGCGCATGGCCGCCATGCATGTTTATAGCGGGAACGCGCCCGGAACGCACGCGCTACCAAGCCTGATTCGCACGAAAATTAATCATGATCGCCGGAATTATTCTCATCCGAAGTCCCAGCTATTCGGAGATATCCGCAGAATGGATAGGGGTGTTGCCGATGCTCGGAAATCACCGCCGGACTGCTTGACCCAGTTTTGCTAATCCGCCCCGCCCGGCAGGGCGGCGTTAATCCGCAGCGTCGGTCAGCGCGGCGGCCTTGGCCGTTGCGTTGCGGGAAGCCCTGCCGGCCACGGCGCTCCTGCCGCCGCCGCCATGCCCGCTGATCTCGTCGCCGGCATCGGGGGGCAGGCGCCAGAAGGGCAGGCTGGAGACGCAGGCCATCAGCCCCACTGTCAGGAAGGCCGGAACGAAGGAGGCCGGGGTCAGGGCGCCGCCGCTCCACTGCACGGTCAGGTGCAGTGCCGTGGCGCCGACGGCGACGCCGAGGCTCAGCGAGAGCTGCTGCATCACGCTGGCCAGGGTGTTGGCCCGGCTGGTCATCGCCTGCGGCACCTCGGCATAGCTCAGCGTGTTCATGCCGGTGAACTGCAGCGAGCGGAAGAAGCCGCCCAGCAGCAGCGCGCCCAGGATCACCAGATGCGGCGTGTCGGGGCGGAAGGCGCCGTAGCCGGCCAGGATGACGCCGCTGACGATGGAGTTCAGCCCCAGCACCGGGCGGAAGCCGAAACGGCGCAGGATCGGACCGGCCAGCGCCTTCATCGTCAGCGCTCCGGCGGCTCCGGCGAAGGTCAGGGCGCCCGACTCGAAGGCGGTCAGGCCGAAGCCGATCTGCAGCATCACCGGCATCAGGAAGGGCACCGCGCCGATGCCGATGCGGAACAGCGTGCCGCCCAGAACCGAGGCGCGGTAGGTCGGCAGCCGGAACAGCGACGGATCCAGCACCGGCCGCGCCACCCGCCGGGCATGGCGCAGATAGGCCAGCGTCGCCAGCAGCGCCGCCCCCAGCAGCCCCGCCACCGCATAGGCCGGCAGCAGGTCGCGCCCGACATTCTCGAAGCCGAACATGAAGGCGGCCAGCGCGATGGAGCTCCACAGGAAACCGCGGGCGTCGAAGGGGTCGCGCTGCTCCTCCTTCAGGTTGGGGATCAGCGCCAGAACGAGCGCGATGCCGATCAGCCCGATCGGCACGTTGATGAAGAAGATCCAGCGCCAGGAGGCGTAGGTGGTGATCGCGCCGCCCACCAGCGGACCCAGCGCCGGGCCGATCAGCGCCGGCAGGGTCATCCGCGCCATCGCCGTCACCAGCTGGTCCTTGGGCACGGTGCGCAGCAGGATCAGCCGGCCGACCGGCACCATCATCGCCCCGCCGATGCCCTGGACGATGCGGGCGGCGACAAGTTCCGCCAGCCCGTTCGACAGGCCGCAGGCGACGGAGCCCAGCGTGAAGACGCCGATGGCGCTGGCGAAGACGGTGCGCGCGCCATAGCGGTCGGCCGCCCAGCCGCTGACCGGCAGGAACACCGCCAGCGCCAGCATGTAGGAGGTCATCGCCAGGCTGAGCCGCAGGGGATCCTCGCCCATCGACCGCGCGATCGCCGGCAGCGCGGTGGCGATCACCGTCGCGTCGAGATTCTCCATGAACAGGGCGCAGGCGATGATCAGCGGGGTGACGCGCGACATGAGGGACCGTCAGGCAGGGGGCGGAACCCTAGGAATGTGAGTCGTTCCGCCGCCATGACCATCGCGCGTGCTAAAGCCCTGCCATGCGTAACACCGCCGACTTACGCTCGGCGGTAAGGGCCGCGACTGCGGCCCCGCAGGCCCTTGCCTGCGAAGGCAGGCGGCCGGACTCAGCGCCCGGTGAACACCGGTTTCCGCTTCTCCAGGAAGGCGCGGTAGCCTTCGCGGAAGTCCTCGGTGCCGAAGCAGCGGTAGCACTCGGCGATCTCGGCCTCGGTCAGCGGCGCCGGGTCGGACAGGCGGCGGACATAGCGCTTGTGCAGGGTGGCGGCCAGCGGCGCGCCGGCGGCGATGCGCTGGACGGTGGCGGCGACCTCCGCCTCGAAGCCCTCGTCGGGGACGACCCGGTGGACGAGGTTCTTGTCCTTGGCCTCCGCCGCACCGAAGACGCGGCCCTCCAGCAGGATCTCCAGCGCCGCCGGGCCGCCGGCGACGTCGGCGACCAGCTTCAGCTCGGTCGGTCCCATGGAGATGCCCAGCCGGCTGACCGGCACGCCGAAGCGGCTGCTTTCCGAACAGACCCGGAGGTCGCAGGCCAGCGCCACCGCCAGGCCGATGCCGCAGCAGGGACCGTCGATGGCGGCCAGCACCGGATGGCGCAAGGCACGCAGCCCGTCCAACCCCTCGTCCATCAGGTCGCCGTAGCCCGCCCCCTGTTCGGGGCTGTTGCGCTCGCTCTCGAACTCCGAGATGTCGGCGCCGGGGGAGAAGGTGCGGGCGCCGGTGGAGCCGGGGCCGCCGCGCATCACCACGACGCGGATGCCGCCGTCGGCCTCCAGATCCCCCAGGTGGCCGATCAGCGCATGCCACATCGGCTTGTCGAAGGCGTTCAGCCTGTCCGGGTTGGACAGGGTCAGGGTCGCGACGGCTCCATCGCGGCCGAGGGTGATGGTGCCGGCCATGCCGCAATCTCCATCCGTTTCCGTATGGCCGCGTACCATAGCGCTCCGCCGAAGGGACGCAAGACGCCCGGTGGCGCAGTGCGGCATAGCCGGCCGAGACGCCGGCGAAAAAAGTGAGGGTGCCGTCGATTTTCCTCTTGCGGCGGAGGTCGCGTTTCCGTAGAAAACGGCTCCCGGACGACGGGAGCGCGGGCGTAGCTCAGGGGTAGAGCACAACCTTGCCAAGGTTGGGGTCGAGGGTTCGAATCCCTTCGCCCGCTCCAGTTCTCCGGTAAAGCGAAGATCAAAGGGCCGGGCGGCGACGCACCGGCCCTTCGCTTTTCCGGCTTTGGTTTTTTCGTCTCCATAGCCTGGAAACACCGGGCATCCCGTATCGACACTGGCCGTCCGGCGCGCTAGATCCTAATCCATGACCGACACTTCCCTCGCCGCCCGCGGCGTTGCGCTCGACCTGCTGCGCGACGTGCTGCGCAAGTCCGTTCCCTTCGACGACGCGTTCGACGCGCATCCCGAACTGGCGGCGCTGCAGCCGCGCGACCGCGGCTTCGTCCGCCTGCTGGTCGCCACCGTCCTGCGCCGCCTGGGCCAGATCGACGAGCTGATCCAGTCCAGCCTCGCCAAGCCGGGCCTGCCCAAGGCCGCCATCCACGACATGCTGCGGCTGGGCACGGCGCAGCTGGTGTTCCTGAACACCCCCGCCCATGCCGCGGTCGACACCGCGGTGGAACTGGCGGCGGCGCGCAACGCGGCTCCCTACAAGGGGCTGATCAACGCCGTGCTGCGCCGCATCGGGCGCGAGGGGGCGGAGATGGCGGCGCGGCAGGATGCCGGACGGCTGAACACGCCGGACTGGCTGTGGCTGTCCTGGCGTTCCGCCTACGGCACCGCCCGCACCCGCGGCATCGTCGAGGCGCATCTGCACGAGGCGCCGCTGGACATCACGGTGAAGTCCGACCCCGAGGGCTGGGCCGAGCGGCTGGGCGCCACCCTGCTGCCGACCGGGTCGCTGCGCCGCCCGCCCGGCGGGTCGGTGACCGAGCTTCCGGGCTTCGAGGACGGTGAATGGTGGATCCAGGATCTCGCCGCCTCGCTGCCGGCCAAGCTGTTCGGCGATCTTCGGGGCAAGCGGGTGTTCGATCTGTGCGCCGCCCCCGGCGGCAAGACGGCGCAGCTGTTGGTGCAGGGGGCGCAGGTCACCGCCATCGACCGCTCGGCCCGCCGGCTGGAGCGGGTCACCGAAAACCTGAAGCGTCTCAAGCTGCAGGCCGAGGTGCTGGCCGCCGACGCGACGACCTGGGAACCGGAGGAGCCGGCCGACGCCGTGCTGCTCGACGCGCCCTGCTCGGCGACGGGGGCGATCCGGCGCCATCCCGACATCCTGCGCGTCAAGACGCCCGACGACATCGCCAAGCTGGCCCGCGCCCAGTCGCGGCTGCTCGCCCGCTCGGTCGAGCTGGTCAAGCCCGGCGGCACGCTGATCTACTGCACCTGCTCGATCCAGCCGGAGGAGGGGGAGGCGCAGATCGCCCGCCTGCTGGAGCGGGACAGCCGGGTGGAGCGCTGGCCGGTCACCGCCGGGGAGCTCGGCGGGCTGGCGGAGCCGATCAACGAGGCCGGCGAGGTCCGCAGCCTTCCGGGGATGCTGGCCGATCTCGGCGGGATCGACGGCTTCTTCGTCGCACGGCTGCGCCGACGCGCGGACTGAGGCCGCGTCCGTTCCGCAGCGAAGGATAATTCCCAGGCCCGTCTTGCGGTGCGGCCGTCGAATTGATACGACACGAGCTATGCTTTCGTCCGTGCTCTCCCGCACCGCATCATCACCCTCCGCCGGCCGTCGACGCCGTTCGCGGTCCTGAAGGAGTCGGCGCTGATGAGCCACGGGAACGGACGGTTTCGCAGCGGCATGGCGCGTCTTGCCTATGGGAATCCCCTCTACGCCCTGATGCTGGGCGGCAAGGCGCCGGGGGCCCTGGCGGTGGTTCCGCCCGATCCCTGGCCGGGCGACAGCGGCAACGGCAACGCCATGCTGGCCGGCCGGATGGGATTCGCCGGGCAAACCGTGATGGTCGATCCCAACGGCGCGCCCAACTGGCGGCCCCAGGGCGCCACCCCCGGCTGGCTGCGCGCCGCCCATGGCTTCGAATGGCTGCGCGACCTGCGCGCGGTCGGCGGCGACACGGCGCGGCGCCGGGCGCGGGTGCTGGTGTGGTCGTGGCTGGACCAGAATGGCGGCTGGCATGCGCAGAGCTGGGCGCCCGACATTCTGGGCACGCGGCTGGCCAGCTGGATCGGGCTGCATGACTTCTTCTGCGCCTCGGCCGACGACGAGTTCCGCGCCCGCGTGTTCGAGAGCATGGCCCGCCAGCTCCGCCACCTGCTGCGGGTGGCCCCGGCCAAGCTGGATGGCGAGCGGCTGATCGGCGCGGTCAAGGGGCTGCTCTATGGCGGCTATTGCCTGCCCGACCAGGACAAGGCGGCGCGGGAGGCTCTGCGCCTGCTCGACAAGGAACTGCCGCGCCAGATCCTGCCCGACGGCGGCCATGTGGAGCGCAACCCGTCGATCCAGATGCGGGTGCTGCGCGACCTGATCGACATGCGCGCCGTCCTGCGCGTGGCGAAGGAGGAGGTGCCGGAAAGCCTCCAGCATGCCATCGACCGCATGACGCCGGCGCTCCGTTTCTTCCGCCATGTCGATGGTGGGCTCGCCCTGTTCAACGGCGGGCGGGAGGAGGATCCGGCGCTGATCGACACGGTGCTGGCCCAGGCCGACGCCCGCGGCCGTCCGCTGAAGAGCGCGCCGCACACCGGGTTCGAGCGGCTGCTCGCCGGGCGCACCCTGGTGCTGCTCGACACCGGCGCGCCGCCGCCGGTGGGGCTGGACCGCAGCGCCCATGCCGGAACCCTGTCGATGGAGGTCTCCGTCAACAAGGAGCGGCTGATCGTCAATTGCGGCAGCCACCCGTCCCAGCGCGGCCCCTGGCGCGCGGCGCTGGCCGGGTCTTCCGCCCATTCGACCATGGTGGTGGCCGACACCAACTCGTCGGAGGTTCTGGAGAAGGGCGGGCTGGGCCGCCGGCCGACGAATGTCAGCTGCGAGCGGCAGGAATCGGACGGCGCCATGCTGGTGGTCGCCAGCCACAACGGCTACAGCAAGGGCTTCGGCCTGCTGCACCGCCGCCGCGTCTATCTGGCCGACAATGGCGAGGATCTGCGCGGCGAGGACACGCTGGAACCGGTGATCGGCGCCACGCCGCAGCCGCAGCCCTATGCCATCCGCTTCCACCTGCACCCGAATGTCCAGGTGGTTCCCGCCCAGGGCAACGATCAGGTTCTTCTGCGCCTGCCCAGCGGCAACGCCTGGCGCATGCGGGTGACCGGCGCCGTGCTGGAGGTGGCGGAGAGCGTCTATCTCGGCAGCGGGGACGAGCCGCGCCGCACCCGGCAGATCATGATGCAGGGACAATGCGGCCCCGAAGGGCTGACGGTGAAATGGGCCTTGCGCCGCGAGCGCAAGGCGGCGTAAATCGCGCCCATCCGCGGTGGCCGGGCCTATACCCTTCGGGAGAGGCGTGGAAACACGGATGAACACGGGATTCGGAGCACGGACGACCACGGAACTCTTCACGCCGTGCTTATCCCTGTCCGTCCGGGCCGGCAGCGCCGGGGGCGGGCAGGGATAAGCACGGCTGAGCGGCATTTCCGTGGCCGTCCGTGCTTTTCTTCTTCCGTGCTTGTCCGGGTATCCCCGGTTGCCTGCGGCCAAACGCACCACCCGCAGCGATCAGGATGACGCCATGAGCCCGCCCAAAGCCAACCACGCCCCCGCCCCCGACAAGGTCCGCATCACCCGCGCCCTGATCTCCGTGTCCGACAAGGCCGGTCTGGTGGAGCTGGGCAAGGCGCTCGCCGCCCGCGGCGTCGAAATCCTGTCGACCGGCGGTTCGGCCCAGCGTCTGGCCGAGGCCGGCGTGCCGGTCAAGGAGGTCTCCGACCACACCGGCTTCCCGGAGATCATGGACGGCCGCGTCAAGACGCTGCATCCGCGCGTCCATGGCGGCATCCTGGCCCGCCGCGACATCCATGCCGACGCCATGGCCCAGCACGACATCCCCGGCATCGATCTGGTGGTGGTCAACCTCTATCCGTTCGAGGCGACGGTCGCCAAGGGCGCGGCCTATGACGATTGCGTCGAGAACATCGACATCGGCGGGCCGGCGATGATCCGCGCCGCCGCCAAGAACCACGATTTCGTCGCCATCGTCACCGAGCCGTCCGATTACGAGGCGGTGATGGACGAACTGGCGACCCATGACGGCTGCGTCACGCTGGCCCTGCGCCGCAAGCTGGCCCAGCGCGCCTATGCCCGCACCGCCGCCTATGACGCCGCCATCTCCACCTGGCTGGCCGGCCAGCTGGGCGAGACCTTCCCGCCGCGCACCACCCTGTCGGGCGTCCTGGCCCAGACCCTGCGCTATGGCGAGAACCCGCACCAGCAGGCGGCCTTCTACGTCACCGGCGAGAAGCGTCCGGGCGTCGCCACCGCCGTGCAGCTGCAGGGCAAGGAGCTGTCCTACAACAACCTGAACGACACCGACGCCGCCTTCGAACTGGTGGCGGAGTTCGAGCAGCCGGCCGTCGCCATCATCAAGCACGCCAACCCCTGCGGCGTGGCGCAAGGCTCCAACCTGCTGGAGGCCTACCGGTCGGCCCTGCTGTGCGATCCGGTCAGCGCCTTCGGCGGCATCATAGCCGTCAACCGCAGCCTGGACGCCGAAACGGCGGAGGAGATCTCCAAGCTGTTCGCCGAGGTGGTGATCGCCCCGGACGCCGACGAGGCCGCGCGCGCCCTGCTGGCGACCAAGAAGAACCTGCGCGTGCTGCTGACCAAGGACGTGCCGAACCCGGCCGAGCCCGGCATGATGATCAAGCAGCTGTCCGGCGGCTTCCTGCTGCAGAACCGCGACAGCGGCCGCGTCAACCCGGCCGAGCTGAAGGTCGTCACCAAGCGCGCGCCGACCGAACAGGAACTGGCCGACCTGCTCTTCGCCTTCCGCGTCGCCAAGCACGTCAAGTCGAACGCCATCGTCTATGCCAAGAACGGCGCCACGGTGGGCGTCGGCGCCGGCCAGATGAGCCGCGTCGATTCGGCCCGCATCGCCGCCATCAAGTCGGCCGAAGCCGCCAAGGCCGCCGGCCTCCCGGAGCCGCTGACCAAGGGCTCGGTCGTCGCGTCGGACGCCTTCTTCCCGTTCGCCGACGGCCTGCTGGCCGCGGCGGAAGCGGGTGTGACGGCGGTGATCCAGCCGGGCGGTTCGATCCGCGACAACGAGGTCATCGCCGCCGCGGACGAGAAGGGTCTGGCGATGGTGCTGACCGGAATGCGGCACTTCCGGCATTGACGTGTCGATGGGGTGGGGGCGCCGGTTGCCCCCTCCCTAACCCTCCCCCGCTCTCGGCCGGCCGAAGGCCCGTCCGATCACGGGAGAGGGAGCTGTCGCCGCTCCGTTGCCGAAACCTGGCAAGCGTCCTGCCACCTCTCCCGTGAAGCGGGGGAGGGATGGGGAGGGGGCCGTAAGCTTCACGCCTCCGCCAGCAGGTCGTCCGAGTCCTCGACCCGCTTCAGCATCGACTGGCGCAGTTTCAGCAGCGCCCGATGCTCCAGCTGGCGCACGCGCTCCTTGCTGACGCCCAGTTCGCGGCCCAACTCCTCCAGCGTGGCGCCTTCCTCGCGCAGGCGGCGTTCGCGGATGATGGTGCGTTCGCGCGGGCTCAGTTCGCCCAGCGCGTCCGCCAGCCACTGCGAGCGCGTGTTGGCGTCGCGCATGCCGATCACCACCTCCTCCGGCGAGGGGCGCTGGTCGGCCAGGAAGTCCTGCCAGTCGTCGTCGGAGCCGTCGGCCACCGGCGTGTTCAGCGACTGGTCGGAACCGGACAGCCGCATTTCCATCGCCTCGACCTCGGACACCTCGACCTTCAGTTCGCCGGCGATCCACTCGCGGCCTTCCCTGGTCAGGGGAGCGCCGCTGCCGTTCTGGGTGGCGCTGTCGATCTTGGCGCGCAGGCGGCGCAGGTTGAAGAACAGGGACTTCTGCGCGGCGGTGGTGCCGGTCCGCACGATCGACCAGTTGCGCAGGATGTAGTCCTGCATGGCCGAGCGGATCCACCAGGCGGCGTAGGTGGAGAAACGTACCTCGCGGTCGGGCTCGAAGCGGCTGGCCGCCTGCATCAGGCCGACATTGCCCTCCTGGACGAGATCGCCCATCGGCAGACCGTAATTACGGAATCGGGACGCGGTGGCTACCACCAGACGGGTGTATGCCCGCACCAGCTGATGCAGGGCGCGTTCATCGTTGCCCTCGCGCCATTTTCGGGCGAGTTCGAATTCATGGTCGCGCGACAGCAACGGTTCGCGCATGGATGCCTTGATGAAGCTCAGATTCGCACGCTGAGTCTCCGGATCGTCGATGTATGCCATCCGTCCCTTCCTTCCCGTCTGGGCGGCATCGTGTTCCTTCGCATATCCCCGTATTATCGGGTCTTCGCCGCTTTGCCGCCTGCCCCCGGTCTGATGCCGTCGGGTTAGACAACAAGCATGAGCGCGCCCTGTTGCGGATTCATACGCAGGTGTAGGGACAACGGATCACAGGGCATGGAGGATTTTTACCGGAGGCCTATTTCAAGGCGTTCCGGATGATGGCGGCAGCGGTAGGCGGGGAGGGGAGGAAGGTTCGGGCTGGACCTAAGGGTGGGATCACACCTGGAAAAGGTCCAGCATTTCCCCGAAAGAATCGAGGCAGGCGCAGACGAGGTGCCCACCACGGCCGCAGCCGCCGTCCAGCGTCACCGTCACCGGGCCGACATCCACGCTGGGGTCTTCGGGGGTCCAGAGAGGGTTGTAGCCGCGCACGAGGCGGCGGAAAGCGCCATAGGGCTGGTCCAGCCGGGCGAAGGCGGCGGTGCCCCACCAGAAGGCATCGCCCTGGCCGGTCAGCGGACGCCGCGGGTCGATGCCGGCGCTGACCAGAAGCATGCTGCCGCCCCGGCTGCCGGCGCTCCGGCTGTCGGCGCCGGGGGGACCGTCATCCGGCCCGTCGCCGGAAACCGGGCTGCCGACCGGCCCGCCGGTGTAGGCGGCACGGCGCAGGGCGTTGAACAGCGCCTCGTGGCCGGGATGGGCGGCCATCGACTGGCGCAGTTCGCGCGTCCAGCGTCCGAGCATCACGGCGCCGCCGCGCGCCGCCGCCATGCCCGCCTCCAGGTTGCCGCCATAGGCCGCCAGCGTCGGCGCAACGCCCTGGCGCAGCATCCAGTCCAGGACGGTGCGGGGATCGGGGGCGAAGTGGAGTTGCTGCAACTTCTGCCACATCTCCTCCTGCTGGCCGCGGAGGTAGACGATGTCCGACGCGACCATGCCCGGCATCGCCAGCAGCGCGATGCGGAAGGTCAGCAGCCGGTCGATGGTCTCCACCACCTGGTCGCCCAAGCCGATCATGTTGCCGAGATAGACCAGCCGGTCGCCGGGACGGAAGCGCTGGGCGATGGCGTGGTGGATCACGTCCAGCCGGTCGGGCTGGGCATGGATAGCGCCGATGGTCCAGACGCGGCGCGGACGGCCGAGCGACGCGAAGCGGCTGTCGTCCTCGACGGCGGCGACGATGGTCCCGGCAGGGCGGGCGGGATGACCAAGGCGCGGCGGCAGACCCAAACTCGATCCCCTTCGACGTCGTTCGCGAAGCCGGTGTCAGCGGTCCGTCCGGGGATGCCGGCAAGTGCCGGGGCCGGAGGGCGGCGGGGAGTTTAGGCGTGTCGTGCCGCCGAAACAAAGGTGAAAAAACGAGACGGGCGCGCGGCTTGAAGTGGCAGCCGCGCGCCCGTTCGTGTCACGGACGGATTTCTGGACCGAGTCCTGTCCGGCGTCAGGCCGCCTTGGACAGCACCGACTCCAGACGCTCCGTCGCCTTGGTTTCGTCGATCTTCTCGACGGCGGCCAGTTCGCGGGCCAGACGCTCCAGGGCGGCCTGATAGATCTGGCGCTCGCTGTAGGACTGGTCGGACTGGTCGGCGCCGCGGTACAGGTCGCGCACCACCTCGGCGATGGACACCGGATCGCCTGAGTTGATCTTGGCCTCATACTCCTGGGCGCGGCGGCTCCACATCGTGCGGCGGACGCGCGAACGGCCCTGCAGCGTCTCCAGCGCGACCTTGATGCGGTCCTTGGAGGACAGGCGGCGCAGGCCGGCGTTGCGGGCCTTGGTAACCGGAACCTTGAGCGTCATCCGCTCTTTCTCGAACGTGATCGCGTAGAGTTGAACCTCGAGTCCGGCGATGCTGTGGGTCTCGATCCCTTCGACCCGACCGACGCCATGAGCCGGATAAACGACGAAGTCACCGGCTTCGAAGTCAAGCTTGTTCGACATTTGGATTGGCTCTCACTTCTCGCGATCGCGCCATTTTGCCGCCCCGGTGGAAGGGACGAAAAAGGACCCCGGACAGTTATGGCGCCGTGGGGATGGTGCCCATCCACGACGATCACAAAAGCCACGGGTCCTTGAACAGAGGGAAAACCGGCAATGACGCGGAGGCCGGTCTCCGGGCGCGCATTATAGCGATGTTACGCTCGAGTTACAAAGGGAACGCGCAAGCATCCGGGTGGAAAATGTCCAAACCCGGCCATGGCCGCCCCGTCGATTTTGCATAGCAACTTCGGAGCGTGCAATCGGTTGATGCGGCCCGACTCGGAAGAGTCGCGGGTTTTCCCCCGGGGGAAGACCGGCAAGCCGGGCCGCATCCGCTGGTGTGTCTCAGCCGCCCGCCTTGGGGGAGAAGAACTTCTCGAACTTGCCGTCCACGCCCTTGAACTCGTCGGCGTCCGCCGGCGCGTCCTTCTTGCGGGTGATGTTCGGCCACTGGCCCGAATAGTCGCGGTTCAGCTCCAGCCACTTGGTCGCGCGGTCGTCGGTATCGGGGACGATCGCCTCGGCCGGGCATTCCGGCTCGCACACGCCGCAGTCGATGCACTCGTCGGGGTGGATGACCAGCATGTTCTCACCCTCGTAGAAGCAATCCACGGGGCAGACTTCGACGCAGTCGGTGTACTTGCACTTGATGCAGCCGTCGGTGACGACGTAGGGCATGATCTCTTCTCCGCTGTTCCGGCCTGCGGTGTCGGCCGCGCGTCGCTGTTCCGGTATCGCCCCCGATGGACACCTTGGGGGCGGATCGAAGCGGTTTCCAAATGGTCGCGCGCGTGGCACCGGGCCGGATGGCCAACCCGCGCCTGCCTAGCACGCCGCCGACAGGCCGTTCAACCCCGCGTGTGATGTGGGCGACCCTGCCGCACCGTCAATGGCGTCTTTCACGGCGGGCCGTCCGACACCGCCGCCAGGAAGGCGCGCAGGCTGCCCGTCTCGATGGAGTCGGTGCGGCGGATGAATTGGGTGGGCATGCGGGCCAGCGCGCCTGGCAGCGGCCGGGCCGCCAGCAGCTCCCGCCAGGGATCGCGCTCCACCACCGAGCGCGGCATCACCGTCACCCCCATGCCGGCGCCGACGCAGCCGAGGATGGCGTCCAGCGCGCCGAACTCCATGACGCGGTAGGGGACGCGCCCGGCCTCGCGCATCGCCATCTCGGCCCGGCCGCGATAGGCGCAGGCGCGGCCGAAGACGATCAGGGTGCGGCGGGCGCTGTCGGTGGTCAGGCCGGCGGCGGGCTCGGCCAGCACCAACTCCTCGTCGAAGATGCGCCGGGCGGTCAGGTCGGGATGCTCCACCGCGCCGCCGACGAAGGCGCCGTCCAGCCGCCCGGCCAGCACCTCGGCCAGCAGGGTCTCGGTCGGGCCGGGGGCGATGGTCAGCTCCACGTCGGGATTGTCGCGGTGGAAGCGGGCCAGGATCGGCGGCAGCCGCACCGCGGCGGTCGATTCCATGCTGCCCACCGCCAGCCGCCCGCCGTGTCCGGCGGCCTCCGCCACCGCGTCGCGGGCCTGGGCGACCAGCCGAAGCACCCGGTCGGCATAGCCGGCCAGCACCCGCCCGGCCGGCGTCGGCTCCATCCCGCGGCTGAGGCGCAGGAACAGGTCGACGCCCAAATCCTCTTCCAGCCGCTTGACCCGCGCGGTGACGTTGGACTGCACGCAGTTCAGCGCCTCGGCCGCCCGGCTGACGCTGCCGGTGTCAGCCACCGCCTTCACCACCCGCAAACCGGCGAGATCCATCGCGACGCCTCCTGCCTGCCATCGCCATGCCTCCGCAGCCCGATGTCGACGCATGGCACCCATCGCTGGGAGTGGAGCTTATCATCAGAACAATTCATTGGAAACGAGGGGCGGGCCACGGCCATGATAGGCAACCAAATCAATCGGCTGACCAAACGGTTCGCATTTTCGAACCTTTTCCCAAACGAGCCGGCCGAAAACCGAGGGGACGTGGATCATGGTTCGGGTTCTGGTCGGCGGCGTGATCGGGCTCGCCATCGCGATGGGGGTTGCGCGTTTCGCCTTCACCCCGATCCTGCCGGCGATGCAGGCGGCGACCGGGCTGGGGACCGACGGGGCGGGGCTGCTCGCCTCGCTGAACTATCTGGGCTATTTCGTCGGCGCGTTGGGGATGGGGCTGGTGCCGCACGGCGTCGCGCGCACCGCCGTGTTCCGGCTGTCGCTGCTGCTCAGCGTCGTCACCACCGCGGCGATGGGGCTCGACCTGGGCGACGCCGGGCAGGCGATGCCGGTCTGGCTGGTCCTGCGCTTCCTGTCGGGGGTGTCGAGCGCCGGCATCTTCATCCTGGGCGTCGCCATCGTGCTGGACACGCTGACGCGGCAGGGCGGGGAACGCTTCGCCGGCTGGCTCTACACCGGGGTCGGGCTCGGCATCGCCTCGTCGGGGCTGTTCGTGGCGCTGTTCGGCGGGCGGCTGGGCTGGGCGGGCGACTGGCTGGCGCTGGCGGCGATCTGCGCGGTGCTGGGGCTGCTGCCCGGCCTCTGGGTGCGCGATCCGGCGCAGCCGCCGCAAGCCGCCGCGGCCGGGACGGCGGGGAACGCCGCCGCAGCAGCGCGGGCGGGCGGGCTGTCGGCGCCGCTTCTGCTGCTGACTGTGGCCTATTTCCTGGAAGGCGGCGGCTACATCGTGTCGGCCACCTTCCTGGTGTCGATCCTGAAGACCGATCCCGGCACCGCCGCGGTGGGCGAGGCGGCCTGGATGGTGGCCGGGCTGGGGGCTGTCGGCGCGGGAGTGTTCTGGGCCGCGGTCGCCCGGCGGACCGGCAGCTGGTGGTCGCTGATCCTGGCGCATCTGACGCAGGCCGTCGCCATCCTGCTGCCGATGACCGGTTCGCCGACGGTCGCCGTCATCTCCGCCCTGCTGTTCGGCGGCACCTTCGTCGGCATCGTGTCGCAGGCATTCGCCCTGGGGCGGCAGCTGTCGGCCGGCGCATCGGCCAAGGTGGTGGGAGCGCTGACCGCCGCCTATGGGCTGGGCCAGATCATCGGGCCGCTGCCGGCCGGGCTGGTGGTGACGCACACCGGCAGCTTCAACGCCGCGCTGCTGGGGGCCGCCGCCGCCGTGCTGCTCGGGGCGCTGCTGCTGGCGCTCGGCATGGTGATCGCCGCCCGGCGGTCGGCGGCGGAACCGGCGCTGGCCACCCCCAATGCTTCGTAAGTATTCGTAAGGTTTGCCTGCGACAATCGGCGCCGCGCCCGCAGCAATGCCGCTGTTCTCCCGGATCGTCCGCTTTGGCTACAGTCTGGCGCACAACAACCAGACCCGGGGGAGTCCATGAAACGCAAGCTGGTTCCGGACGTCGTGAAGTCGCAGGAACTGATCCTGGTGCCGGAGGACACCTCCGTCGCCACCGTGTCGAAGATGATGGCCGACAAGAACATCGGCGCGGTGCTGGTGGTGAACCATGGCGCGCTGATCGGCATCGTCACCGAGCGCGACCTGAACAACAAGGTGCTGTCGAAGGATCTCGACCCGTCGGCGGTGGAGGTGGGGGCGGTGATGACCCGCAACCCGGACAGCCTGCCGCCCGACGCCGATGCGGTCGATGCGCTGAAGCTGATGCACGACAAGCATTACCGCCACCTGCCCATCACCCAGGGCAAGCGCGCGGTCGGCATCGTGTCGATCCGTGACCTGTTCAAGGTCGCCTACGAGCACATGATGGCCGAACGCGCCGAGGCGTGATGGATGAAGGGGGCGCCTCGCCAGGCGCGCGCGCCCCCTTCATCCTCGATGCGCCCTCACTGCTTCGCGGTCGCCTTGCGCTTGGCCAGCAGGTTCAGCGCCTCCACCAGGGTGGAGAAGGCGATGGCGAAGTACAGGTAGCCCTTGGGGATGTGGAAGCCCAGGCCGTCCGCCACCAGCGCCACGCCGACCAGCAGCAGGAAGGACAGCGCCAGCATCTTCACCGTGACGTGACGGTTGACGAAGTCGCCGACCGGGCCGGAGGCGAACAGCATCACAGCCATGGCGATGACGACGGCGGCGACCATCACCGGCAGATGGTCGGACATGCCGACGGCGGTGATGACGCTGTCGAGCGAGAAGACGATGTCCAGGAACATGATCTGGACGACCACCGAGGTGAAGGTGGCGTGCTTCGGCGCGCTGCCTTCCTCCTCATGGCCTTCGACGGTGTGGTGGATCTCCAGCGTGCCCTTGGCCAGCAGGAACAGGCCGCCCAGCACCAGGATCAGGTCGCGCCCCGACACGTCCCATCCGGCGACGGTGAACAGCGGCTGGGTCAGCTGCGCCACCCAGGCGATGGAGGCGAGCAGGGCCAGGCGCGTCAGCAGCGCCAGCGCCAGACCGACCTGACGGGCGCGCTGCTGCTGTTCGGCCGGCAGCTTCGACGCCATGATCGAGATGAAGATGATGTTGTCGATGCCCAGCACGATCTCCAACGCGGTCAACGTCAGAAGGCTGGCCCAGACATTCGGGTCTGCAAGCAGGTCGAGCATGGAGAAGCGGGGCTCCGGCGGTCGGTGGCGCTGTCAGGGGACCATGCGCCGGCACCGCGAGGCGCCAGCGTGACCGCGCGCAAGTTATATCGCTCCCCGTCCTCTGCAAGTGAGGCGAGCGATTTCACCGCAGGAATTCGGTTGTAGCCGCTCCGGCGGAGATGGGATGCCGGGGGGGCGATGCAAGAGGGCCGATGCAAGAGGGCCGATGCGGGGCCGATCAGGATCCGAAGGCCCGGTTCCCCCAGGCCGCAGCCTCCGTCCGGCTGGTCTCCTTCCGTCCGTTGTCGGTCCGTCCGGCCTCCAGCCGGGGTGTCCAGGCGCGGCGGCGCACCGCCATCTGCAGGCGGCAATCCTGAGAGCAGTAGCGCGGCGCCGGACCACGCGCGGACGTGCGGACGAACGGCCTGCCGCAGCAGGCGCAATAGAGGGTGGTCATGGTCGTTTCCTCCGAAACGGGCGGCCGTTTGCCGGCCTTGCCCCGCGCCGCGGGATTGAAAGTCCCCGCAGCCTTGCTGATGCTTTGGCTGTATTGTGTCCAGGGGTTGCAGGCCCTGCCACCGTTCAAAAGGCATAAGACGCGGCAGGGGGGAAGTATTGGCTTCGGGAAATCCGAGCAGAGGCAGCGGCTTAGATGATCCTGCGCGTCAATTCGCCGCGCCAGTTCGCCGCATCCTGTCTGTCTGCGGCGGCATCTGCATTCTTCTCTTTCAGCGATTTCCGGCAGCGATTTCCGGCGGAAGCCTGGCAGGCACATGTATTCCTTTCGACCGGCCGTCTGGAAAGATGGGATGCGATGACGCCGGAACGTCTCGCAATCCTCCCGGGAACCGGAAGCGGCGGCCATCGGCGTCTGAAGCCGCAGCGGCTGAAGATTGTCGGCAAGGATATCCGGCTATGGTATTTGCTGGGTGGACGAACTTTGCGCGTCGCGTGCGGAACCCGTGGGGGCGGTGACGGGTTCTCCCCTTGCGGGCCTTCGCGCGTCCGGCGCGGGACCGACTGATCGGGGGACTTGCGATGATCGACGCCACCCGCACACGCCGACGCGACTTTGCCGAAGATGTCCCGCCGGGCGGTTCCGGCAGCACCGTCCCCATCGATTTCCAGCGGCTGGAGCGGCTTCGCCGCCTGTCCCGGCTGATGGACAGCCGCTGGCGCATTCCCTTCACCCGCATCCCGATCGGGCTGGACGGCATTGCCAGCATCGTGCCGGTGGCGGGGGATACCGTGACCGCCGTGGTCTCGGCCTACATCATCCTGGAAGCGGCCCGCTTCGACCTGCCCAAGTCGCTGCTGGCCCGCATGGCCCTCAACGTCGCGCTGGACTGGGCCGCCGGGTCGGTTCCGGTGGTGGGGACGATCTTCGACGTCGCCTTCAAGGCCAACCGGATAAACGTGAACCTGCTGCACGAGCATCTGGAACAGCGTCTGGCCGCAGCCGGGACCAAATCCGGAACCACAGCCGGGGCGAGGCGCTGACGGCAGCGGTGCCTGCGCTCTTGACGTGGATCAAGGCGGGGTTGGGGTGGCTGCGGCACTCTGTCGCTCATGAATGCCATCACCGCCCTGGCCGTACAGCCGGCCCCCGCCAATCCACCCCATTCCCATGGTGTCGATGCCGCGCTGCTCGCCAAGTATGACGGGCTGCGGGTGCCGCGCTACACCAGCTACCCGACCGCGCCGCACTTCACGCCCGAGGTGAACGGCGACGTCTATGGCGGCTGGCTTGAGGCGATCGATCCCGCGTGCTCCGGGTCGCTCTACCTGCATGTGCCCTTCTGCCAGAAGATGTGCTGGTACTGCGGCTGCCACACCAAGATCGTGGCCCGCTATGATCCGATCGCGGAGTATCTCGGCCATATGCGGCGCGAGATCGCGATGGTGGCCGATCGCATTCCCGGCCGGCTGGCGGTGCGCCACATCCATTTCGGCGGCGGCACCCCGACCATGATGGCGCCCGGCGATTTCGAGGCGATGATCGCGCTGTTGCGCACCCGCTTCGACGTCGCCGCCGATGCCGAGCTGGCGGTGGAGATCGACCCCCGCACCCTGACGGCGGAGATGGCGGCGGCGCTGGGCCGCGCCGGGGTCAACCGCGCCTCGCTGGGCGTGCAGGATTTCGACGGGACGGTGCAGCAGGCGATCAACCGCGTCCAGCCGCGCGCCGTGACCGAACAGGCGCTGGCCTGGTTGAAGGAGGCCGGCATCGCCAGCGTCAACCTCGACCTGATGTACGGCCTGCCGCACCAGTCGGTGGAGAGCGTCACCCGCTCCGCCGAGATCGCGCTGGAGATGGCGCCCGACCGGCTGTCGGTCTTCGGCTACGCCCATGTGCCGTGGATGAAGACCCACCAGAAGAAGATCGACGAAGCCGTGCTGGCCGACTCGCTCGGCCGCTGGGAGCAGTTCGCCGCCATCGGCGACACGCTGGCCGCCGCCGGGTACAGCGCCATCGGTCTCGACCATTTCGCCCGCCCCGGCGACGAGCTGGCGGTGCAGCAGGAGGAAGGGCGGCTGGGCCGCAACTTCCAGGGCTACACCACCGATGACGCCGAGGTTCTGCTGGGTTTCGGCTCCTCCTCCATCGGCGCGCTGCCGCAGGGCTATGTGCAGAACGCCGTGCCCTTCGACCACTACGCCACCGCTATCGAGGAAGGCCGCCTGCCCACCGGCAAGGGCATCGCGCTGACCCGGGACGACAAGGTGCGGCGCGACCTGATCATGCGGCTGATGTGCGACCTGTCGGTCGACACAGCCGCCATCGCCCGCAGCCACGGCTTGGCCGAATCCGCCTTCGACGCCGAACTGGAAGGCATGGCCGATCTGGTCGCCGACGGTGTCGCGGTGGTGGAGGGCCGGCGTGTGCATGTGCCGGAGAGCGCCCGCCCGCTGATGCGCATCGTCGCCGCCCGCTTCGACACCCACCTGTCCAAGGGCGCTGGCCGGCACAGCCGGGCGGTCTGAGGGCCGGAAGCTCAGACGGGCGGTCTTCAAGAAGAAAAGGCGGCCGGCGCCACCCGCCGACCGCCTTTTCCCGTGCCGCGCATCCGAACCCACACGTCTGCGCGGCAATCCCGCCGATTTCCTGTCTCGAAACTCGCCCTGCGGCATGGCCGTCCGGCCAGTGTCGGAGATGTGCCGCTTGTCGGGATACGCATCGAGATACGCAGGCCGGGGGTGAACTCCTGCGCTCCGGTTTCGGGTCCGAGTTCGGCTCCGGGACCGGCTACCCCAAAAAGCTCATAGCGATCCTGGTTGCGCTGCGGTAGCGGAAAGGAGCGCGCCTCCTGTATGGTCGCGCTGAAGGCCCATGGCCTTTCCTGCCTTCACTCTGCCCCCTCCAAGGTGAGCGATGATCCGGCGTTTGCGTACCCTTCCGCTGATGGTGGCCCTGGTCACGCTGACGGTTTCCGGCTGCATGCCGTACCAGCGCGTTCCCAACCCCCCGACCGTGCGCAGCGCGCCCGACTCCGGAGCCGGGCTGGAGCCCATGTACGGGGAATGGCAGGTGGACAGATCGACTCCGGTCTATGCACGGCCCGCTGCCGGGTCGGGCGTCGTCGCCACGCTGGGCGCCGGGCAGGCGGTCAGCACGCTGGGCCGGGTGCGCAACAGCGACTGGGTGGCGGTGAAGGCCGGCGGCTCCACCGCCTATGTCCGGCTGCACCTGCTGAGCCTGAAGGGCAACACGCCGCGCGGCAGCCGCGGCACCTCCACCACCCTGGAAAAGCCCGTCGACAATGCCGGCCCGACCATCAAGGCGGCACCGCGCGGCAAGATCGGCGCCACACCCATCGCCAACTGACCCGGGCGATCGCATACCCGCCACATCCGGTCCCAGGATCCTGTCCCAGCACAAGACAGGAGTCGCAGACTCCCCCTCGACAAGGCTCCGTGATAGAACATATCAGGAACATATGCCTGATGAGCGGAGCCGAGTCATGTCCACCCTGCCGTCCCCCTCCGTGCCCGCGCACTCTGCGCCGCGCGACCGTGCCGGCGTGCTGGCCGATCTGCGCGCGCGCATCCGGCGGATCGAGGGGGTGGGCGGGGAGGACGGGCGGATCCTGCCATTCGGGGTGGAGTCGATCGACGCCCATCTGCCCGACGGCGGCCTGCCGCTGGGCTGCCTGCATGCGGTGACGGCGGAGGATCCGGGGGCGGGCACCGGCTTCGCCGCCACTCTGCTGGGCCGGCTGGCGACGCCCAAGGCTCCGGCATTGTGGATCCTGCGGGGACGCGACCTCTATGCGCCGGGGCTGGCGGCCCATGGGCTGACGCCGGACCGGCTGGTGGCGGTGCGGGCGGTGCGGGCGGCCGATGCGCTGTGGGCGATGGAGGAGGCGCTGCGCTGTTCCGCCCTGTCGGCGGTGCTGGGCGAGTTGGAGGGGCTGGACCTTACCGCCAGCCGGCGGCTGCAGCTGGCCGCCGAATCGTCGGGGGTGACCGGCTTCCTGCTGGACCTGAGCGCCGGAGCGCCGGGCGGCAGGAACAGGCGGTCGAGGGAGAGGGGGCCGGAGGGGCTCAGTGCCGCGGTGACGCGCTGGCGTCTGGATGCTGCGCCCAGCCGGGATGATGAGGAGGATAGGGCTCCGCGCCCGGCCGGAGGCCTGCCGGGATTGGGAGCGCCGCGCTGGTCCGTCGCGCTGGAACGCTGCCGTGGCGGCCGTCCGGGCCGCTGGACCCTGATCCGGGAGGAGGAGGGCTGGCGCGATGCCGGAGATTCCGACATCGGAGATACCAACGCTGGAGATCCCGGCATTGCAGACCCGCGGGCGGGAAATCTGTGGCGGATGTCCGACATCCGACACTCAAGCCGGGAAGGCGGCCTGTCGGTTCACCGCCCGGCTGGCGCCGGCCGGTGAGTGCCGTCAGGAGTGGCCGCTCAGTAGTCGGTCGCCCAATCGGGCTCGCGGCGGCTGGGCTGTTCTGAGCCGTCCGGCTCGGTCATCCAACGCGGATCGTCGGCGTCCAGCGGCGCGTAAAGCGGCAGCTGGCGGGCGAATTCCGCGCTGTCGGCATCGCGGCGCTGCTTCAGCAGGCGGTCGGCAAGGTGGGCGGGCAGCATGGCAGGTCTCCTTCTGAGCGCCGGATGGCACCGCGGATCAGCCTGACAAAGGCCGGTCCTGGCCCACCCGTCGTCCTGTTTGCCTGGATACTAACTACGCAAGTTCCAGGCCAGCTGTTAAGCGCGTCACACAAGGTCCATGACACACGACGAATCTCTACAAACGGTTTATACGAAGCCAGTTTGAACCCAGATGAACAGGTGTGACGCGGTGTGTGGTCGGGGGGATCTGTCGTAAGTGCCGTGGCGGCGGTCACCGTTCGGTCGGCGTTCGCCCCTTGGAGTGTGAGATGTGTTCCCTTCCGCGCCGTTCCAACCCATATTCGCGGCCAATCCTCTTCAAGGAATGCGTACCTCCCATGCACAGCGCCCCCGCCCCCGAATCTTGCCCCAACTGCCTAAAACCTGATCACCTGTGCATTTGCGAGGCAGTGCAGCCGATCGACAACGGCGTGTTCCTGCTGATCCTGCAGCACCCGCAGGAGAAGCGGGAGAATCTCGGCACCGCCCAGATCGCCCATCTGCAGTTCGCCAATTCGATGGTGAAGGTCGGGCTGAGCTGGCCGGGGCTGAAGCGCATTTTGGGGCGCGAGGTCGATCCCAAGCGCTGGGGCGTCCTGTATCTCGGCCCGGTGAAGGAGGGCGGCGCCCCCAGGGCCGAGGTGGCGGTGGTCGACAGGAACGGCGAGCCGCTCCGCGACAGCGCCGAGATCCTCGAGGATCTGGAGGGCGTCATCGTCCTGGACGGCACCTGGAGCCAGGCCAAGACCCTGTGGTGGCGCAATGCCTGGCTGCTGAAGTGCCGCCGCATCGTGCTGAACCCGCAGTTCCGCTCGCTCTACGGGCAGGCGCGCAAGGAGCCGCGGCGCGACAGCGTCTCCACCCTGGAAGCCGGCGCCTTCCTGCTGTCGCGGCTGGAGGGCGATCAGGCGATCCTCGACACCGCGCTGAAGCCCTTCTCCCTGCTGCTGAAGAAGCTGCGCCAGCCCCGTCCGCGCCCGGCCCGGCCCCCGCGCGGCGATGCCGGCAGCGATGCGGATGGCGGCGGCGGCGATAGCGGCGGGGAGGACTGATCTCTTTCGGCGAATCTTCTTCGATCGCTCGCGCCGCTGCAACGAACCGGCGGCTCGGCAGTTGATAAGGGATGAGAGGGCCGGATCCGGACCGGCCGTGGCATCCATCAGAGCGAAGGAAGGAGACGCGCTTTGCGAGGCATCCTGTTGTGGCTGGTCGGCATTCCGATCCCGATCATCATCCTGCTGTATCTGTTCAACATTCTCTGACCGGCCGTATCCGGGCGAATCGGCCCGCATACGAACGGTTGCCGGGTTGACGGGGGCGCGGCGCGGGGTGCCAAATGCGGCCTCCGGCCCCGCGCTTTCCCTCCTATCCGCAATCGAACGAGAGAATGATGGCCAGCGATTTCGTTCCCTTCGGCCTGACCGTCTGCGGTCTCAGCGAGCTTTGCAATTTCGGCGGTGGCAAGGTCAGCCATGTGCTGTCCATTCTCGATCCCGAGATGGCCGAGCCAAGCGATTTCGGCGATTACGGCGAGCATGAACGGCTGGAACTGCGCTTCCACGACATCATCGAGCCGACCCGCGGCCAGATCGCGCCGGAACGTTCCGACGTGGAGCGCATCCTGGACTTCGGCCGCGACCTTCTGTCCGATCCGGTGGACTGCCGCCATCTGCTGGTCCACTGCCATGCCGGCGTGTCGCGCTCCACCGCCGCCCTGACCATGATCCTGGCCCAGGCCCAGCCCGACCGCCCGGCCGCCGACGCGGTCGCCGCCGTGGTCGCCATCCGCGCCCAGACCTGGCCCAACCTGCGCATGATCGAATTCGCCGATGACATCCTCGGCCGCCGGGGCGAACTGGTCGCCGCCGTGCGCCAGCGGCACTTCACCCTGGGCAAGCAGCGCCCCGAACTGGTCCAGTTCATGATCGACAACGGCCGCATCCGCGAGGTCGAGGATCTGATCGACTGAGCAGTGCGTCGGGATCCTCTCGGCCGTCATTCCCACCTCCGCGGGGATGACGAGGGAAAAGAACCGCCTGAAAATTCACGACCCCTACCGCAGCGGCGAGGTCACCACGTCGACCGACGTCTCGGCCACCGTGCCGGCGATGTCAACGGCGGTGCCGGCGAGGCTGGCCGCACCGCTGGCCACGCCGGCGACGGCGCCGCAGCCGGCCAGCGAAGCGCCGAGCAGCAGCAGGGCGGCGAGGGGGAGAAGGCGGCGGCTGATGGGGCGGCGGGACATGGCGTCCTCCTGAAACGAGAGCCCAAAAAAGAAATCGGCGGGAATTGCAGCACGCAATCCCCACCGATTCGTTAATTCAGGCTTTTAGCGCAAAGGCCGAGTTGCCCCTGCCGCTCAGAACTCCTTCCAGTCGTCGTCGTCGCTGACGCTGTGCTTCAGCACCGGAACCGTCGCCGCCGTGCCGCGCGACGGGGCGTCGGTGCGGGCCGTAGGCTTGGCCGAAACATGGCCGTGGGCGGCGCGGGCGGCGGGCTTCGCCGCCGGCTTGGCGGCCGTGGCGCGGGCCGGGGACTGGTGCTGGGTCTGGGGCTGGGCCGGGGCGCGGCGGGTGGCCGGGGCGGAGTAGGTGCCGGTCATGGCATGGGACGCCGCGGCATAGCCGGAACCGGCGGCCTGCTCGAACTTGAAGAACCCGACCAGCGACTTCAGGTCGCCGGCCTGACTGCTCATCGACTGGGCGGCGGCGGTGGTCTCTTCCACCAGGGCGGCGTTCTTCTGCGTCATCTCGTCCATGTTGGCGACGGTCGAGTTGATCTCGTCCAGCGCCGTCGCCTGCTCGGCCGAGGCCGAGGCCATCTCGGCGATCAGGGTCGCCACCTGCTGCACGCCCGACACGATGCCCTGCAGCGCGTCGCCGGCCTTGCTGACCAGATCGACGCCGTCCTTGACCTGGGCGTCGCTGTCCAGGATCAGGCCCTTGATTTCCTTCGAGGCCTGGGCGGAGCGCTGGGCCAGCTGCCGCACCTCCTGCGCCACCACGGCGAAGCCGCGTCCGGCATCGCCGGCGCGCGCAGCCTCCACCGCCGCGTTCAGCGCCAGGAGATTGGTCTGGAAGGCGATCTCGTCGATCACGCCGATGATGTCGGTGATCTTGCGGCTGGATTCCTCGATCCGGCGCATCGCCTCGATGGCGGAGCCGGCGACGCCGCCGCCGGATTCGGCGGAGTTGCGGGCCTGGGTCGCCATCACGTTGGCGCGCTGGGCATTGTCGGCGTTGGAGCGCACGGTCGCCCCCAGCTCCTCCATGCTGGCCGCGGTCTCCTCCAGCGAGGAGGCCTGCTGCTCGGTCCGGTCGGCGAGGTCGGAGGAGCCGAGCGACACCTCGGCGGCGGCGGCGGCGATGGTCTCGGCCGCCTGGGTGATCTGCCCGACGATCTCGGCCAACCGGGTGGAGGTGGCGTTGACGTCGGTCTTCACCTGCTCGAAGGCGCCCTGGTAGTCGCGGGTGACGCGGCGGTTCAGGTCGCCCTGGGCCAATGCGCTCAGCACCTCGCCCAGGTCGGCGATGACCGCCTCCACCGTGTCGGTCAGGCGGTTGATGCCCTCCGACATGGTCCTGTAGAAGCCCTCCTTGCCGGCCAGGTCGATGCGGCGCTCCAGGTCGCCCTTCGACACGGCGTCGATCAGGCCGGCGATCTCCTCGCCGATGGCCTGCTCACGGGCGCGCTGGGCTTCCGCGGCGCGGCGCTCGGTTTCCAGCCGCTCGCGCTCGGCCTCGTCCATCCGCTTCTTCTCGATGGCGTTCTCCTTGAACACCAGGACCGCCTTGGCCATGTGGCCGATCTCGTCGCGGTTCTCCAGGGCCGGGACGTCGACGGCAAGGTTGCCGGCGGCCAGCTCGGTCATCGTGCCCGTCATCTGGACCACCGGGCGGACGATGGAGCGGGCGGTGATCAGGGCGATCAGGATGCCGAGCGCGATGGCGCCCACCGCCATGCCGATCAGCAGGGTGGTGGTGCTGTCCATGTCGGTCTGCGCGCCGGTCAGCACCGTCTTGCGCGTATCGGACTGCGAGGCGACGGACGCCCTGACCAGATCGGCGAATTCCTCCGCATCCTTCACCATGGTGACGAAGGCCAGCGTATGGGAATCCTGGACCGCGGCGACCACGCGCTTGAAGCTGTCCAGGTACCGGCCCGCGGTCTGCACCGCATCCTCGGCGATGCGTCTCTGCGCCGGATCGGTCAGGCGGGCGGCCAGGGCGGTGGCGGTCTTGATGAAGCCCTCCATGCGGGTGCGGACCTCCTCCTCGGCCTTCGCCGTCGGCTCCGTCAGGAAGCGCTGGGCGCTGAGGCGGGCGAGGATCAGGGCTTCCAGGGCCTGCCCGGCATAGGCGGCGGATTCGTATTCGCCGGAAGCGATGGCGGCGGCTGAGAACTGGCTCAACCCTTCCAGCGCCTTGACACCCAGCGGGACCAACTCGTCCGACACCAGGCGGTCGCGCTGTTCGCGCAGCCGCACCAGCTTGCCGAAATTGGCGCCGTAGCTGTCGATCTGCAGGATCATCCGGTCGAGGTTGGCGCGGAGGCCGGAATCCTGCGTGGTGTCGCGCGTGGTGCGCAGCGCCTCGGCCAGCGTCTTCTGCTGCGCCTGGATCGGTTCGATCAGGGCGCCGTTGCCGGAGAAGGAATAGTTGACCACGTTCCGGCGCATGTCGACGACCGCGCGGTCGATGTCGGAAATCCTGAGCGAGTTGTCCGAAATCGACGCGTAGCGGGTGAAGCCCGTCTCCATCGTCGACAGCGACCGGACGCCCAGCGCGGCCACCAGGACAAGGAGGACGAGGATCAGAAGGAAACCCACCTGGATGCGGGTACCCACCTTGAATCGGCCGGCGAAACTGGCGTTCTGCATGGTCAAATGCCTTGGTCTGCGGTGCGGGTCGAACGCGATATGCCCGGCAGAGTACAGGAAGATGGTTTCCAGTCCGTTGCCATCGCGACCGGAAATGCACTGAAAGCTGCCCAGGGCCGCGCCAAAAACGTGCCAAGGCGGTGACATGCCCCTTTGACGACGCTGTACGGATCCCTAGGTTAGGTCGCCTGATCCCAATCCGTTGCGACGGCTCTTCGGAACGGCGCCATCCCGCCACGATTTCCGAACAATCCCCGAGACCTGAACAGACCGATGCGCCGCAGTCTTCCGCCAAGCCCTCCGTCCGGCTCCGATTCCAGCGCCTTCTCCCGCCCCTCCGGCGATCTGCGCGCGGCGATCCGTTCGCTGGCCCCCTACATCTGGCCGAGCGATTCGGTGGAAACGCGGGTGCGGGTGGTGCTGGCGATGCTCCTGCTGGTGGGGGCGAAGGTCGCCAACGTCTATGTGCCGATCTTCTACAAGCATGCGGTGGACGCCCTGACGCCGGCCGGCGGGGCGGGGGCGGGGGCGGGGGCGGCCGTCACCATCCCGCTGGGGCTGATCGTCGCCTACGGCCTCGCCCGCGTGACCTCGCTGGTCTTCGCCGAACTGCGCGACGCCGTCTTCGCCAAGGTGGCGCAGCGCACCATCCGCAAGGTGGCGCTGTCGGTGTTCCGGCACCTGCACGCGCTGTCGCTGCGCTTCCACCTGGAGCGCCAGACCGGCGGCCTGACCCGCTCGCTGGAACGCGGCACCCGCGCCATCGAATCGCTGCTGCGCTACACCCTGTTCTCCATCGTGCCGACGCTGGTGGAGATCGCGCTGGTCTGCGCCATCCTGTGGAAGCTGTTCAGCATCTGGTTCGCGCTGGCGACCTTCGCCACGGTGATGGGCTACATCCTCTACACCTTCTTCGTGTCGGAATGGCGCATCAAGTTCCGCCGCATGATGAACGACACCGACAGTAAGGCCAACACCAAGGCGATCGACAGCCTGCTGAACTACGAGACGGTCAAGTATTTCGGCAACGAGGAGCATGAGGCCCGCCGCTACGACGGAGCGCTGCAGAGCTATGAGGCGGCGGCGGTGCGCAGCCAGCAGAGCCTGTCGCTGCTGAATGTCGGCCAGTCGGCGATCATTTCGCTGGGTCTGGCGGTGGTGATGGGCATGGCCGCCAAGGGCATCGTCGACGGCAGCATGTCGCTGGGCGACTTCGTTCTGGTGAACACCTATCTTCTGCAGCTCTACCAGCCGCTGAACTTCTTCGGCGTCGTCTATCGCGAGATCAAGCAGTCGCTGATCGACATCGAGGCGATGGTGACCCTGCTGGCGGTCGACCGCGAGGTGGCCGACGCCCCCCACGCCAAGCCGCTGGAGGTGGACGGGGCGGAGTTGCGCTTCGAGAATGTGGAGTTCGGCTACGACCCGCGCCGGACGATCCTGAAGGATGTCAGCTTCACCGTGCCGGCGGGAAAGACGGTCGCCATCGTCGGTCCGTCGGGCGCCGGCAAATCCACCATCAGCCGGCTGCTGTTCCGCTTCTACGACGTCAACGGCGGCCGGGTGACGATCGACGGGCAGGACATCCGCGACGTCACCCAGGCCTCGCTGCGGGCGTCCATCGGCATCGTCCCGCAGGACACCGTGCTGTTCAACGACACCGTCTTCTACAACATCGCCTATGGCCGCCCCGGCGCCAGCCCGGCGGAGGTGGAGCGGGCGGCGCGGCTGGCCCACATCCACGACTTCATCATGGCGTTGCCCGACGGCTACCAGACCACGGTGGGCGAACGCGGGCTGAAGCTGTCCGGCGGCGAGAAGCAGCGCGTCGCCATCGCCCGCACCATCCTGAAGGATCCGGCGATCCTGCTGTTCGACGAGGCGACGAGCGCGCTGGACACCCACACCGAGCGGGAAATCCAGGCCAATCTGCGCGAGGTCAGCCGCGGCCGCACCACGCTGGTCATCGCCCACCGGCTGTCCACCGTGATCGACGCCGACGAGATCCTGGTGCTGGAGGCCGGCCGGGTGATCGAGCGAGGCCGCCATGCCGACCTGCTGGCCGCGCGCGGCGCCTATGCCGCCCTGTGGGCGCGGCAGCAGGAATCCAGCCAGGGTCCGACGCCGCTGCCCGGCGTGCTGGCGCCGACCTGACCGGAACGGGGAACGAGAAGACATGGGACCGGCAAGGCAGGCGCTGCGCGCCGCGACGCGGGAAAGCCACGACCGGCTGGATAAGGCGGCGGTGCTGCAGCCGCTGGTCCGGCCGGACATCACGGCCGGCCAGTATGCCCGCGCGCTGGCCGTGCTCCACGGCTTCAACGCGCCGGTCGAACGGGCGCTGGGGGAGGCGGCTTCGGCGCGCATGGCGCTGCTGCGCGAGGATCTGCGGGTGCTCGGCGCCGATCCCGACGCGCTGCCGGAGATGACCGGCCTGCCGCCGCTGGACAGTTCGCCGGCCCGGCTGGCGGCGCGCTACGTCCTGGACGGCTCGGCCCATGGCGGGCGGGCGATGCTGCCGGGGATCACCCGGGCGCTGGGGTTCGATGCCCGGCGCGGGGCGCGCTTCCTGGCCTCCGACGGGCTCGACATGGCCGGGGCCTGGAAGGCGCTGATGGTCCGGCTGGAGGAGGAGCTTGCCGATCCCGCGGCGCTGGCCGCCGCCTGCGCCGCCGCCGCCGGCCTGTTCGCGGCGCTGGAGCGGTGGACGGCGGAGCATGGGGAGTGAAACCGGCGCGCGGTGCCGTCCCTTGCCATGGTCTGCTGCGTTTCATATGAAACGCCCGAGACCACGGCATTCTGTTCGGCGATCGGAGCCGCGCTTCAAATCGATTCCGATTTCACGCGATCCGATCTAGGGTGCCGGACCATCCGCATCAGGGTTTCTGGAGACCGCCTGCCCATGACCGCGCCAGCCTCGCGCATCTATTGCTCCGTCGACACCACCGAGATCGACGCCGCCCGCCGCATCGCCGGGCAGGTGGCCGGGACCGTCGGCGGCATCAAGCTGGGGCTGGAGTTCTTCATCGCCCAGGGGCCGGCAGGCATCCGCGCCGTGGTGGGGGAGGACGGGCCGCCGCTGTTCCTCGACCTGAAGCTGCACGACATCCCCAACACGGTGGCCGGCGGCGTGCGTGCCGCGCTGCCGCTGAAGCCGGCCTTCATGACCATCCACAGCGCCGGCGGTCCGGCGATGATGCGCGCGGCGGCGGATGCGGCGGCGAGCGCCGGCGCCGACCGGCCGAAGATCCTGGCCGTCACCGTGCTGACCAGCCTGGACGAGGGCGACCTGGGCGCCGTCGGGCAGTCGGTGCCGGTGGCCGAGCAGGTGGTGCGCCTGGCGAAGCTCGCCAAGGCGTCGGGGGTGGACGGCGTCGTCTGCTCCCCGGCCGAGGTGGCGCTGGTCCGCGCGGCCTGCGGTCCCGACTTCATCCTGATGGTGCCCGGCATCCGTCCGGCCTGGGCCGCCACCAACGACCAGAAGCGCATCATGACGCCGGCCGAGGCGCTGGCTGCCGGCGCCGACCATCTGGTCATCGGCCGCCCGATCACCGCCGATCCCGATCCGGCCGCCGCCGCCCGCCGCATCGTCGCGGAGATCCATGATCATTTTGGGGAGACCGCATGACCGTCGCCGCCAAGATCTGTGGCCTGACCGAGCCCGAGAGCCTGCGCGCCGCCGTTGCCGGCGGGGCGCGCTATGTCGGTTTCGTCTTCTATCCGCGCAGCCCGCGCGCCATCGCCCCGCCGATGGCGGCGGAACTGGCCCGGCTGCTGCCGACCGGCATCCGCTCGGTCGGGCTGTTCGTCGATCCCGACGACGAGTTCCTGGAGCATGTGACCGGGCAGGTTCCGCTCGACCTGATCCAGCTGCACGGCGGCGAGACGCCGCGCCGCATCGCCGAGATCAAGGGCCGCTACGCGCTGCCGGTGATGAAGGCGATCCGCGTCGGCGGGCCGGAAGACCTGACCGCGGCGCTGGAGGCGGCGGAGGTGGCGGACCGGCTGCTGTTCGACGCCAAGCCGCCGGCCAAGGTGTCGGCGCTGCCCGGCGGCAACGGCATCGCCTTCGACTGGACGATCCTGGCCGGCCGCAGCTGGCCGCGCCCCTGGATGCTGTCGGGCGGCCTGACCGCCGGGAATGTGGAGGAGGCGGTGCGCGTCACCGGCGCCACCGAGGTCGATGTGTCGTCGGGCGTGGAGGACCGCCCCGGCCACAAGGATCCGGCGCTGGTCCGTGCCTTTTTGTCGACGGTCGCCGGCCTTTGAAGCGAATTTGCATTCGCTTTGGATTCATATGACCTCATCCGCCGGTCGGGCTTCGGCCGCACGAGCGGCCGGGACCGCCGTCGCGGTCCAAAGCGGATTGAATCCGCTTTAGAGGCGATTCTGCCCGAAAGCGATCTGTTTTAGGCGAATGCTTCGGCTTATCTTGATCGCATGGCGGGACTCCGCGCCGTCGGGTAGGATACGCCCATGAGCGATTCGACCACTTCGTCCACAACCGAGGCGCTCGGCGCAGTGCTCGACGAGCATCTGCGCTGGATCGGCCAGTGGCAGCGCGCCGTTTTCTACCGCGAGGGCCGCGGCGGGGAGCGGGCGTCGGCCCCGGCGTCCTTCCAGGCCTGGTGCGAGGCCGCCAGCCGCGACGACCTTCTGCAGCAGCCGGCCGTGCAGAAGCTGGCCAACCTGCACGAGCAGATGCATCGCCAGGCCCGGCTGATCCTGCTGAAGGCGGCCGCCGGCGAACTGCCGACCGAGGCCGAATATGAAGGGGTGATCGGCCGTTTCGAGGAGTTCATGCTGCATCTGCGCCGGATGGAGCGCGCCTTTGCCGCCGCGGCCTCCGGCCTGGACCCGCTGACCGGCCTGCGCACCCGCCGCGGCATGAGCGAGGCGCTGGAGCGCGAGCACAACCGCTACCGCCGCACCGGCCAGCCCTTCTGCGTCGCGCTGTGCGACATCGACAAGTTCAAGGGCATCAACGACAGCTACGGCCACGACATCGGCGACCGGGTGCTGGCCGCCACCGCCGCCGTCATCAGCCGCGGCGTCCGCAGCTTCGACGAGGCCTTCCGCATGGGCGGGGAGGAGTTCCTGGTCTGCCTGAAGGAAACCAGGCTGGACGAGGGCTATGCGGTGATCGAGCGGCTGCGCGTCGATCTGATGCGCTCGCCGGTGATGCTGCCCGACGGCCGGCTGATCCCCGTCACCGCGTCCTTCGGGCTGGTGGAGGCGGTGGCCGACCTGACCGTCGACGATCTGGTTGTCTGCGCCGACCGCGCGCTCTATCAGGCCAAGAACACCGGCCGCAACCGCGTGGTCCGCTACGGCATCGACCGGCCGGAGCAGAAGGCGATTCCGGCCAAGGCGGGGCGGGGGTAGCAGGCCTGTGGCGCCTCTACGGTCAGTCCACTTGGCCCCGGCCCCCCTGGCGCGGTAGGATCGGGCAAACCTCACCGTCAGCCGCAATCCGGATTCCATGCGCACTCAGCCCGAATTCCCCAATCTGTTCATCCTCGACCATCCGCTGATCCAGCACAAGCTGACCCATATGCGGAACAAGGAACGGTCGACCGGCGGGTTCCGCACCCTGCTGCGCGAGATCTCGCTGCTGATGGGCTATGAACTGACGCGCGACATCCCGCTGACCACCGAGCGGATCGAGACGCCGCTGCAGCCGATGGACGCGCCGGTGCTCCTGGGCAAGAAGCTGGCCGTCGTGCCGGTGCTGCGCGCCGGGCTCGGCATGTCGGCCGGCCTGCTGGAACTGGTGCCCTCGGCGCGCGAGGGTCATATCGGCCTCTACCGCGACCATGAGACCAAGCAGCCGCACGAATATCTGGTGAAGCTGCCGCCGGCCGAAGGTCGGCTGTTCATCGTCGTCGATCCGATGCTGGCGACCGGCAACTCCGCCGCCCACGCCTGCGACGTGCTGAACCGCCATGGCGTGGACGACCACAACATCCGCTTCATGGCGCTGGTCGCGGCCCCCGAAGGCGTGCGCCGCTTCCACGAGTCGCACCCGGACGTGAAGGTCTTCACCGCCGCCCTCGACAGCCATCTGGACGAAAACGCCTACATCGTCCCTGGTCTCGGCGATGCAGGCGACCGCATGTTCGGCACCAAGTAAGGATAACCCCGTCCGTAACCGCCGGGCCGGCTGCCTTGGGGGCAGGTCCGGCGGTTGCGCGCGATGGGGGATTATTGCGCTGCTTTCTCGCGCAAATCGCCCTGTCGCGGCAGGGAAATCGTTTCACGCCGGTATGGGCGATCCTGCAAGTGTTTCCAGTGACCGTCGGGTCAAGGCAGGCATGCGCACGTATTCCCGGACTGCGCCCATGGTCATTGTGGAAATACTGCCCATATTTTCGCTGTCGATCTCAAGTCATGGCGGATTTCCGGCCTGATGGCGGGAAGCGGCCATGCGCCGTCCACAGGGCATGGGACAATCCCGCCTGTGCGATGGTCCTATGTGACGGCGGCTTGATTTCGATCAATGCCGGGTGGCGTATCGGTAAGGATCATGCCATCCTCTCGATGCGCCGAACGAATGGCCTAGCCCTTATGTTCCGAGCGGTGCAGCCGACCGTGTGGACGAACGCGAACGGAAACGCGCGATGGATTATGAAACTTTCTTCCGCAACCAGATTGCGACCCTGAAGCAGGACGGCCGCTACCGGGTGTTCGCCAACCTGGAGCGCCACGCGGGCAACTTCCCGACGGCGACCTTCCGCGATTCCAACGGGCTCGAGCGTCCGGTCACGGTCTGGTGCTCCAACGACTATCTCGGCATGGGCCAGCATCCCAGCGTGCTGAAGGCGATGCATGACGCGCTGGACCAGGTCGGCGCCGGTGCCGGCGGCACGCGCAACATCTCCGGCACCAACATCTACCATGTGCTGCTGGAACGCGAACTCGCCGACCTGCATCAGAAGGAAGCGGCGCTTCTCTTCACCTCGGGCTATGTGTCGAACGACGCGACGCTGACCACGCTGGGCAAGATCCTGCCCAATTGCGTGATCCTGTCGGACGCGCTGAACCACAACTCGATGATCACCGGCATCCGCAACTCGGGCGCCGAGAAGCACATCTTCCGCCACAACGACCCCAAGCATCTGGACGAACTGCTGTCCGGCATCGCTCCCGGCCGTCCGAAGGTTGTGGCGTTCGAAAGCGTCTATTCGATGGATGGCGACATCGCCCCCATCCATGACCTGTGCGACGTCGCCGACAAGCACGGCGCCATGACCTATCTGGACGAGGTGCACGCCGTCGGCATGTACGGCGCCCGCGGCGCCGGCGTGGCCGAACGCGACGGGGCCATGGACCGGCTGACCATCATCGAGGGCACGCTGGGCAAGGCCTTCGGCGTGCAGGGTGGCTACATCACCGGCTCCACCGCGCTGATCGACTGCGTCCGCAGCTTCGCCGCCGGCTTCATCTTCTCCACCTCGCTGTCGCCGGTTCTGGCGGCGGGCGCTCTCGCCTCCATCCGCCATCTGAAGAGCAGCGACACCGAACGGACGAAGCATCAGGAGCGCGCCGCCACGCTGAAGCGGATGTTCGCCGATGCCGGCCTGCCGGTGATGCCGTCGGTCAGCCACATCGTTCCGCTGATGGTCGGCGACGCCCACCGCTGCAAGCGCGCCTCCGACGAGCTGCTGGAGCGGCACAACATCTACGTCCAGCCGATCAACTACCCCACCGTTCCGCGCGGGACGGAGCGGCTGCGTTTCACCCCGACCCCGCTGCACACCGACGCGCAGATGGGCATGCTGGTGGATGCGCTGCTGGACGTGTGGAGCCGGCTGGATCTGCGGCTCGCCGCCTGAGGCGAGGGGCCCCCGGCAAAGCCCCCTTCGGCACTAAGGACGTTTTGTCCTCTGGACATATGGTTCGGCTATCCCTAAGTTGGGAATAGTGTTGCGACCGGTTCGCAGTTTCTTCGCTGCGGGCCGGCCGTTACCGTGCCGTCCACTTCGTCTTTTCCGGGGCATCGCCCAGGGGGTTCGCCATGTACCGTGACAACTCGCTGATGCCGAAGGAGGCCGTGCGCCTCGTCGTCCTGGGCACGCTGATCCAGGGCGGTCCGCTGCGCTACGCCGATCTGGCCGGCGCCGTCCGCCATTTCCTCGACCGCATCATGGGGCCGTCACTGGACCTGATGGGCACCTCGCTGGAGATGCTGCGCTACGAGGGGCTGATCGAGGCGCTGGACGGCAGCGGCATGGAAGACAACGCCCTGCTGGGTCCGACCGAAACCGGCCGGGCGGAGTTCGAGACGCTGATGCGCGCCAATGTCCGCGCGCCGTCGGCCGATGGGCTGAACAAGCTGGTCATCGCGCTGAAGCTGCGTTTCCTGCACCTGCTGGACGTCGAGTCGCAGCGCGACCAGATCGACAATCTCGTGGCGCTCTGCGAAACCGAACTGGTGCGGCTGGGTGACCTGAAGCGGGCGGATATCGGCGGCGAGGGGCATTTCGCCTCCTGGCTGGACCTGGACATCGCCCAGGCCGAAGACCGGCTGGCCTGGTTCCAGGGGCTGCTGGCGCGGCTCTGACACCGCCAGGACCTGATGGATTCCTTTATCATCGAGCGTAAAGCCTGACCTATCAGGCTTTACGCTCGCCCTCAAACGGCGGGCGCGGCCGTCCGGCCGCTTGCCTTCGCAGGCATCGGCCGGCGGGGCCGCGACTGCGTCCTGCACATCAGGGCGCGGCGCGTCTGTTTCGGCGCGCGGTTTTCATGTACGTTCGGGGTACCACTTTACCTCATCCGGAAACCGCCCCCATGGCCTCGCACCTGTCGACCGACGACCTCGAAGACCGCTTGCGCATGGAGTTCGTGGACGACGCGCGCGATCGGCTGGAATTGATGAACGCGACGCTGGCGGATCGCGTGAAGGGTCAGCGCAACGATGCCGAGACCATCGGCGTCCTGCGGTTGGGGGCTCACAATTTCAAGGGCATGGGCACCAGCTTCGGCTATCCCACCGTCAGCCTCGTCGCCCACCGGCTGGAGGATTATCTCAGCGGCCTGAAGCGGCTGGACGAGAAGCAGCTGACCGACGCGCAGATCTTCATCGACCGCATCTCCGAGCTGGTCGACCGCGCCGAACAGCCTCTGCTGGCCGAGACCAACCGGATCATCCGCGCGCTGCCGGTGCGCTATGAATTCCAGGTCACCGATGTCGAGGTCCGCAACATCGAGATCATGCTGGTCACGCCTTCCAAGGTCGTCGCCAAGAAGCTGGGGACGGAACTGGCGGCCTGCGGTTTCCGCACCATGACGGTGACCGACCCGATCGAGTCGATCAGCCTTGCCGTCCGCGTGCCCCCGGACATGGTCATCGCGTCGATGGTGATGGACGGCCTGTCCGGACTCGACCTGATCCGGGGCCTGCGCGCCATGAGCGTGACCCATCATGTGCCGATGGCGCTGCTGACCTCGCTGAACCTCGACCACCCGTCGCTGAAGGAGATTCCGCAGGGCGTCTCCGTCATCCGCGTCGGCGAGCATTTCGGCGACGATTTCGCCGCGGTGGTGGCCAGGCACAATCTCGGCTGACCGGGCGCCCCCTCGTCTGAACGTCATCGTCATATAGCCGCGCTTGCGCCGGCGGGAATCCCCATGATAGGCGTCGGACCGGTCCAACAGGCTGGAGCAGCGCCAGAATGACGGAGGTTCTTCGCCGGTACGGCCCGGTCCTGACCGGGGTGATCCTGCTGGCGGTGGCGCTGTGGCTGGCGCTGCTGGTGGTGCTGCCGCAGCTGATGATGATCGGCTTCTCCTTCCGGCCGTCGCTGCCGCCGTCCAAGATCGGCGGACCGGAGGACGTGTACACGGTCAGGAATTACCTGACCCTGTGGACCAACCAGATCCATCTGGCGATCTTCCTGAAGACGATCTGGGCCAGCGCCCTGGTCACGCTGACCACGCTGGCCGTCTGCTATCCGGTGGCCTTCTATCTGGCCCAGGTGGCGCCAAAGCGGCGGCTGCCGCTGCTGATCCTGATGCTGATCGTGCCCTTCTGGATCAACGAGCTGCTGCGCACCTTCTCCTGGTACATCATCCTGGCCTTCAACGGGCCGCTGAACGCGATTCTGCTGGGGCTGGGGATCATCGACGAGCCGCGGCGCTTCCTCGGCGGCGACGGCGGGGTGATCGTCGGCATGGTGTATGTCTACATCCTGTTCATGGTCTTCCCGCTCTACAACGCCATCGAATCGCTGGACCGCAACCAGATCGAGGCGGCGCGGGATCTGGGCGCCGGCTGGCTGCGCATCCACCGCCGCATCGTGCTGCCCCATGCGAAGCCCGGCATCGCCGTCGGCTGCATCATGACCTTCATGCTGGCGGCCGGCAGCTATGCCGTCCCGGCCCTGCTGGGCGGGCCGAACAGCCGCTGGTTCACCGAGATCATCTACAACTGGTTCTTCGAGGGCGGAAACTGGAACCAGGGCGCGGCCTATGCCTTCATCCTGCTGGTGCTGTGCATCGGCTTCATCCTGGGCGCGATGCGGCTGTTCCGCGTCGGCCTGGCCGATATTGCGAAATGAGCCATCGCGACATGAGTCCGCAACCATGACCGCCGCCCGCTTCCGCCGCCTGCTGACCGGCGCCTATCTGGTTCTGTTCTTCGGCTATCTGTTCCTGCCGCTGGGCATCATGGCGGCGGCGACCTTCAACAGCAGCCGCTTTCCCACCGTGACGCCGTGGATGGGCTTCACGCTGAACTGGTTCCAGGTGCTGTGGGACGACCAGCGCATGTGGGCCGCGCTGGGCACCAGCCTGATGGTGGGGGCGGGGGTGATCGCACTGGCCGTGCCGCTGGGGCTGGCGGCGGCGCTGCTGCTCGACCGGCTGCACAGCCGGGCCAAGACCTTCCTCTACGCGCTGATGGTGTCGCCGCTGCTGACGCCGGGGGTGATCGTCGGCATCTCGACGCTGGTGTTCTGGCGGGAATGGTTCGGGGTCAGCGGCGGGCTGTTGCTGACCGTGGTCGCGCAGTCGAGCTTCATCGCCGCCTATGCCATGCTGCTGTTCTCGGCAAGGCTGGAGCGGTTCGACCCGGTGCTGGAGGAGGCTGCACTCGACCTCGGCGCCACGCATGGGCAGGTGTTCCGGCGCATCACGCTGCCGTACCTGATGCCGGCGATCCTGTCGGCGTCGCTGCTGGCCTTTTTGCAGAGCTTCGAGAACTACAACACCACGCTGTTCGTGCGCGGGCTGGACACCACCCTGACCGTCTACATCGCGACCAAGGTGCGCACCGGCCTGACCCCGGCGGTCAACGCGCTGTCGCTGGTGCTGATCGCGCTGACCATCCTGGGGGCCGTCGTCTACGAGATCCTGCGCCGGCGCGAGGCGCGCCGGCAGGCAGGGTCCGCAGCCGCCTTGGAGTCGGCCTGAACTCAGTCCTCTTCCGCGTCGTCGGCGTCCGCCTCGATCTGGGCGGCGAGGTCGCGCAGCATGTCGATCACGTCTTCGTGGCTGGTCTCGTCCACGGCGGCGTTCACCGCGGCTTCGATCATGGCGACGGCGATGTAGGGGCCGAGCGGGCCACCTTCCTTGATCGCCTCATCCAAATGCTTCTCGGCGATCGACAGCGCCTTTTCGAACAGCGCCTCGGCCGTCTGGTTGGTGGTGTCCTTGCTCATAGTCCGGTCCGTTGCGGAGGGTTGGTCCGACTCCAATAACACGCCCAATCGGCGGATGGCGCGGGAATTCGCGGGCCGCGCCCCAAATTAGAGCCCGTAAACCGGAGGCCGGGCTTGCACCGTCCCCTGACCATACGCCACAGTCCGGAAATGGATTGACCTATACGGCAAGGGAACAGCATGACCGGCACGCCCGACCTGACGAGCCCCGACAGCTATCGCTTCTGGTGGGAGGAGCGCGTGCGCTTCAACGACCTGGACGCCTTGGGCCATGTCAACAACAACGCCATCGGCGTTTATTTCGAACAGGCGCGCATCGCCCTGCTGCACGGGGCCGGCGGCTTCCGCGAGGAAGACCCCTGGACCGTCGTCCTGGCCCGCAGCCTGATCGAATACAAGGCGGAGCTGCTCTATCCCAACACGGTGCGGGTCGGCGCGCGGAGCCTGCGGCTTGGCACCAGCTCCATCACGCTGGGCTGCGGCATTTTCCTGGGCGATCAGTGCATCGCCACGCAGGAGGCGGTGGCGGTGATCGTCGACAAGGCGGCCCATCGTCCGACGCCTATCCCTGAATCGTTGCGCGCCAAGCTGCTGGAGGCGTAAAGGGGGGCGAAGATTCCCCTCACTGGACCTCCCGTCATGACGCGCCCCGCAAAGCGCCCCTTCGCCAAGGGACGCCCGCCCGCCCGCAAGACCAGCCATGCTCCCGCCGAAACGCGGGAACGGGAGGTCGCCATCACCGATGTCGGCGCCCGCGGCGACGGGTTGGCGTATGCCGACGGATTGCGCCTGTTCGTGCCCTATGCGGTGGCCGGCGACCGCGTGCGCGTACGCTTCGGCGAAGGCGATGGAAAGGGGGAAGGCGTACGGGCCGAACTTCTTGAAATCCTTGAACCCGGTCCCGGACGTCAGGTGGCGCCCTGCCGCCATTTCGGCCGCTGCGGCGGTTGTACGCTCCAACACATGGACGATGCGGCGTACGCGGCCTGGAACAGCGGGATGGTGCGCGGTGCGCTGGAACGGGTCGGGTTGGCCGAGGTGACGCTGGAGCCACTGGCGCGTACGCCGGCCGGTGCCCGCCGCCGCGCCCGCTTCGCGGCGCTGAAGCGGGGCAAGCGTGTCTGGTTCGGTTTCAATGAACGCCAGAGCCACCGGCTGGTCGATCTGGAGGAGTGCCCGATCCTGGCGCCCCGCCTGTTCGCGCTGGTGGAGCCCCTGCGCACAATGCTGGCCGACCTGCTGCCGGACGGCGGGGATGCCGACGTGGTGCTGACCGACCTGGAGGGCGGGGCCGATCTGCTGCTGGTCGGGCCGCGCAGCCTGGACCGTGCCGCCCGCGAGGCGCTGGTCGCCTTCGAGCCGGATCGCATCGCCCGCATCGCCTGGCAGCCGACCGACCGCGCGGCCCCGGAGCCGGTGGCGAACCGCCGTCCGGCCTTCATTCGTTTCGCGGGCGTTCCGATCCAGCCGCCGCCCGGCGCCTTCCTGCAGGCCAGTGCCGAAGGCGAGGCCGCTCTGGTCGCCGCGGTGCGCGCGGGGGTGGGGCCGGCGGCCCGCATCGCCGACCTGTTCGCCGGCATCGGCACCTTTTCCATTCCGCTTGCGCAACAAGCCGCGGTCCATGCGGTGGAGGGCGACGAGGCGGCGGTGGCGGCGCTCGGCCGCTCGGTGCAGGGGCTGCGGCTGACGGTGGAGCGGCGCGACCTGTTCGAGAACCCGCTGGGCGTGAAGGAACTGAACCGCTACGACGCGGTGGTGTTCGACCCGCCGCGCGCCGGTGCCGCCGCCCAGGCGGCGCAACTCGCCGGCAGCAAGGTGCCGCGGGTGGTGGGGGTGTCCTGCAACCCGGCCAGCTTCGCCCGCGACGCGCGGGTGCTGGTGGATGGCGGCTATCGTCTGGTGAAGGTCCGGCCGGTCGACCAGTTCCTGTGGTCGGCCCATGTCGAGGTGGTGGGCCTGTTCGAGCGGTGAGGGCGTAATGCCCCCTCCCTGACTCTTTCCCAAATACGTCGGGAGGGGGGCGGGGAGGGAGTGCTTGATTCCCGCCCCCCTGACGCTCAATCCAACTGCAGAACGATCGCCTTGAGATAGGCGGACTCCGGCAGATGAGGGTGGACCGGATGGTCCGGGCCGGCGCCGGCGCTGCGCAGGATGCGGCCGGTGCGGCCGGCGTCGTGCAGGCCGCGGGCGACCTGCTCGGCGAAGGTCGGCGGATCGACGTTGTGGCTGCACGAACCGCACAGCAGAAAGCCGCCGGGCGCCGTGATCTTCGCGGCCAGACGCGCCATCTTGCGGTAGGCGCGGCAGCCCACCGCCAGATCCTTCTTCGACTTCACGAAGGCCGGCGGATCGGCCACCACCACCTGGAAGGTCTCCCCGGCGGCGCTCAGCCGCTCCATCTCCTGGAAGGCATCGGCCTTGCGCGCCTCGAAACGGTCGGCGACGCCGTTCGCCTCGGCGGCGCGGGCGGCGTTCTCCAGGGCCAGGGCGGAGCGGTCGACCGCGACCACATGGGTGGCGCCGGCCACCGCGCACTGGATGCCGAAGCCGCCGTTGTAGCTGTAGAAGTCGATGGCCCGGCCGCCGCGGGCAAGCGAGGCGATGAAGGCGCGGTTGTCACGCTGATCGTAGAACCAGCCGGTCTTCTGACCGTCCAGCGGGTTGGCGAAGAAGGTCACGCCGTTCTCTTCCAGCCGGATCGGGCCGTCGATCTCGCCCTTCGCCAGCCGGGTCTCCTCCGTCAGGCCTTCCAGCGCGCGCTGGCTGCCGTCGTTGCGCAGGATGACCGCGCGCGGCGCAATCACCTCGTCGATGGCGGCCAGGATGTCGTCGATCCGGTTGTCCATGAACACGGAGTTGGCCTGAACCGTCACCACGTCGTCGAAACGGTCGACGATCAGGCCGGGCAGGCCGTCGGCCTCGGCATGGACCACGCGGTAGAAGGGACGGGAGAACAGCCGCTCGCGCAGTTCGACCGCACGGCGCAGCCGGCCGGCGATGAAGGCGTGATCCACCGCGGTCGCCGGATCGCTCGACAGCAGCCGGGCGGCGATCAGCGTGTGCGGATTGAAGGTGTAGATGCCCAACGGCGTCCCGCCGGGGTCCAGAAGCCGCACCGGGCTGCCGGGCGGGACCGCCTTGGCGATGGTGTCCATCTGGACTTCGTTGGAATAGACCCAGGGATGCCCCTGCATGACGCGCCGCTGGCGGCCGGCCTGCAGGTGGATCGGCGGGTATTTCTTGACGGGTTTGGTGCCGGTGTCGCTCATGGGGCCGCATCCTAACGGCAAATCGCCGCCACGCAACGGCTCCCTTGATGCCGCTCCCCCGATAGGGTCGGGCGTCGCCGGACGCTACTCCACCCTGCACGGCCCATCGGCCGGAGCCGGAGCCGGAGCCGGGGCAGGGGCCGGGGCCGGGGCGTTGCCGTTGACCACGGCCAGATCCTTGCAGTAGCGGATCGTCTCCTCCCGGTGGCCTTCGGTGCGGAAACAATCGGGGATCGGGTTGCTCCGGGCGTCTAGCGGGATGGTGCGCTCCGGCAGGGTGGTGTGGATGGCGCCGCAGCCGAGCCGCCGGGCCAGCGCCTCCATCGCCCGCAGCTGGGTCTCGGCGATGCCGGCGACGTCGAACAGGTCCAGCACCACGAAGTTGTCGACGCACAGCACCCGGCCGTGGCGCAGGTGCGGCTCCACCGCGTAGGAGAACAGCCCGTGCATGTAGCCCTGGGCGTTCTGCACGGTGATGATGCCGGCATCCGCGGGCAGGCCGGAGCGTCCGGCTCCACCACCCCCGGATGCGTTTCCCAGGACCGCTGCGGCAAATGCGCGCCATTGCTCCACCCCCAGGCCCGGCGCGATTGCACAGACCAGCGGGTAGGCCTGGTCGATCTGGCGCCGACCAAGGGGTTTCGCGATGAAACTATCGTCCATTTCAGTCCGGCCGATTGCAAGGACACTGAACGATGGCAGGGCGGGGCCGCCAGGGTCGTTGACGTAGATCAATGTTGCAGAAGCCCCCCCTACACATAGTGGGGCCCATTGGAGACAGGCGCGCGCGGCGTCCCTCTTGGCATTTCCGAGTGCAACCTGTCCCGCTCCTTAACAGTACGTACCCAGTGGTGGTGCAACCCAGAAGGCGCGGCCCCACGGCCGCCCGGGGCAAACGGGAGAGATTGTATGACATCAGCGACTCTGACTTCAGGGGCCACCCTGGGCAGCCAGCGGGTGTCGGAAGACGTGCGTTACTATGAGGACGCCATCCGACTCTTCGTGATCGCTGCAGTGTTCTGGGGCGTGGTCGGTTTCCTGGCCGGCACCTTCATCGCTCTGCAGCTGGCCTTCCCGGCGCTGAATCTCGGGCTGGAGTGGACAAGCTTCGGGCGCCTGCGCCCCGTCCACACCTCGGCCGTGATTTTCGCGTTCGGCGGCAATGTGCTGTTCGCCACCTCGCTCTATTCGGTCCAACGGACTTGCCGTCAGCATCTCTTCGGGGGCGAAGGGCTGGCCAAGTTCATCTTCTGGAACTACAACGTCTTCATCGTGCTCGCGGCGCTGAGCTATGTCCTGGGCTACACCCAGGGCAAGGAGTACGCGGAGCCCGAGTGGATCCTCGACCTGTACCTGACGGTCGTCTGGGTGCTCTATGCGGTCCAGTTCATCGGCACGGTGATGACGCGGCGCGAGTCGCACATCTATGTGGCGAACTGGTTCTTCATGGCGTTCATCCTGACCGTCGCCATCCTGCACATCGGCAACAACATCAACGTCCCGGTGTCGCTGTTCGGCATGAAGTCCTACAGCTTCGTGTCGGGCGTGCAGAGCGCGATGGTGCAGTGGTGGTACGGCCACAACGCGGTCGGCTTCTTCCTGACCGCCGGCTTCCTGGGCATCATGTACTACTTCGTGCCCAAGCGCGCCGAGCGGCCGGTCTATTCCTACCGCCTGTCGATCGTCCACTTCTGGACCCTGATCTTCCTCTACATCTGGGCCGGCCCGCACCACCTGCACTACACCTCCCTGCCGGACTGGGCGCAGACGCTGGGCATGACCTTCTCGGTCATGCTGTGGATGCCGTCCTGGGGCGGCATGATCAACGGCATCATGACCCTGTCGGGCGCCTGGGATAAGCTGCGCACCGATCCGGTCCTGCGTTTCCTGGTCACCTCGGTCGCCTTCTACGGCATGTCGACCTTCGAAGGCCCGCTGATGTCGGTGAAGCCGGTCAACGCCCTGTCGCACTACACCGACTGGACCGTCGGCCACGTGCACTCCGGCGCTCTCGGCTGGGTCGCCTTCGTCTCCTTCGGCGCGATCTACTACCTCGTGCCGGTGCTGTGGAAGCGCTCGCAGCTCTACAGCATGCGTCTGGTCAGCTACCACTTCTGGACCGCCACGATCGGCATCGTGCTCTACATCACCGCCATGTGGGTGTCGGGCATCATGCAGGGCCTGATGTGGCGCGCCTACGACAACCTGGGCTTCCTGCAGTACTCCTTCGTGGAGACCGTCGCGGCGATGCACCCGTTCTACGTGATCCGCGCGATGGGCGGCGTTCTGTTCGTCATCGGCGCTCTCATCATGGTCTACAACCTGTGGCGCACGGCGAAGGGCGATGTCCGCATCGAGAAGCCCTATGTCACCACCCCGCACAAGGCGGCGGTCGGCGCGGCCTGACGCTAGGGAAGGATGCGAGAAATGGCTCAGGAAAAAAAGGGCTTCAGCCACGATCTGATCGAGCGGAACACGCTTCTTCTGATCGTGCTCGTGCTGATCACCGTGTCGATCGGCGGTCTGGTCCAGATCGTTCCGCTCTTCACCATCGAATCGACCATCGAGAAGGTGGAGGGGGTCCGTCCCTACTCCCCGCTCGAACTGGCCGGGCAGAACATCTACTACCGTGAAGGCTGCTACAACTGCCACAGCCAGCAGATCCGTCCGTTCCGTGACGAGGTCGAGCGTTATGGCCACTACTCGCTGGCTGCGGAGTCGATGTACGACCATCCGTTCCAGTGGGGCTCCAAGCGCACGGGTCCGGACCTGGCCCGCGTCGGCGGCAAGTACTCCAACGACTGGCAGGTCGCCCATCTGGTCGATCCGCGCGCGGTCGTGCCGGAGTCCATCATGCCGGGCTATGCCTGGATGAAGGACCGTCCGCTGAACTACGGCGACATCGCCGACCACCTGAAGGCGCTGAAGATCGTCGGCGTTCCCTACACCGACGAGCACATCGCCAACGCCAAGGCCGACCTGGAAGCTCAGAAGAACCCGGATGCCGACACCTCCGGTCTGATGAAGCGCTATCCGAAGGCCGTGGTCGCGAACTTCACCGGCAACAAGACCGTCACCGAAATGGACGCTCTCGTCGCCTACCTGCAAGTGCTGGGCACCATGGTGGACTTCACCAAGTACCAGTCCAAGCAGCTGCAGCAGTAATCGGGGGAGGAATCCATGGATTTGGATTCGATCACGGTGATGCTTCGGTCCTTCTGGACTGTGTGGTTGACGCTGCTGCTGACGGGCATCCTGGTTTACGCCATGTGGCCCGGCAACCGCCGCAGCTTCGACGACGCCGCTCAGATCCCGCTCAAGGATGATGGTCAGGAGCTTTAGACCATGGCACAGAATTACAAGGACGAGCTGTCCGGCGTCGAGACCACCGGCCACGAGTGGGATGGACTGCGCGAGCTGAACAACCCGCTGCCCAAGTGGTGGCTGTACCTCTTCTATGTCTGCATCGCCTGGTCGCTGGTGTACTACGTGTTCTACCCGGCCTGGCCGCTGGGCAAGACCTACACGAAGGGCATCCTCGGCTATTCGCAGCGTGAAGAGCTCGACCTCAAGATGGCGGAGGCGAAGGCCGGTCAGGCCAAGTACCTGACCGCCATCGCGGCAATGTCGGTCGACGAAATCCAGAAGGACAAGGACCTGCTGGGCTTCGCCATGGCCGGCGGCCGCTCCTACTTCAACGAGAACTGCGCCGCCTGCCACGGCGCCGGCGGCCAGGGTGCCAAGGGCTTCCCGACGCTGGCCGACGACGTGTGGCTGTGGGGCGGCTCCTCGGCCGACATCTACAAGACCATCCAGCACGGTATCCGTGCGGAAGACGGCGACACCCGTGGCGTGCCGAACATCGGCATGACCGCCTTCGGCAAGGACGGCATCCTCAACCGCGACCAGATCGATCAGGTGACGGACTATGTGCTGTCGCTGAACGGCAAGCCTGCCGATGCGGGCAAGGTCGCCAAGGGCAAGACCGTCTATGACGAGAACTGCGCCGCCTGCCATGGCGACGCGGCCCAGGGTTCGGTCGCCGCCGGTCTCGACGGCGTCGGCGCTCCTCCGCTGAAGCAGGCCAACTGGCTCTACGGCGGCGACAAGGCTGCGCTGACGGACTCGGTGTACAACGGCCGCGCCGGCATGATGCCGGCCTGGTCCAAGCGCCTGGACGACGCGACGATCAAGTCGCTGGCGGTCTACGTCCACAACCTGGGCGGCGGCAAGTAAGCCGGTCCCGATCCGGGAACATGTTCGGAACCGACCGGGAGGGCGTCGGGGAGTTCGCTCCCCGGCGCCCTTTTCCTATGGAAAACGGCCCGCCGGCTGGTGGTTCCGTGAACTTCCTGTCATTTGATCCAGCGCAATGTACCTGCGGCAATCGGTCGCCATAGTGCCCCGACCGCCGATCAGTAGCCGCCGACCAGTCGAAGGGCAGCCAGCGACCATGACCATCAGCACGACCAACGGAAACCGCCCCACCGCTCCGAAGCGTGTCAAGCCGCCGCGGCAGAAGGGATGGTACATCCCCTGGATCTTCGTCGGCCTCTTCATGATCGTTCTGACGGTGAACGCGATCATGGTCCATTTCGCCGTGTCGAGCTGGACCGGTGTGCAGACCGAGAACCACTTCATCAAGGGCATCAGCTACAACCGGGATCTCGCCGGAGCCCGCGCCCAGGCCGAGCGCGGCTGGCAGGTGCAGGCGGAGTTCACCACCACCGAACCGCGCAAGGCTCTGATCGCCATCACCGCCCTCGACAAGGAAGGCCGCGTCCTGAAGGACGCCGAGGTCACCGTGTCGATGATCCGCCCGACCACCGTCGGCCACGACAAGACGCTGACCCTGCCCTATCTGGGCGAGGGCCGTTACGGCGCCCCGGTGGAGCTGGACCTGGAAGGCCAGTGGGACATGCGCTTCGTCATCAATCACGCCACCGGCGACTATCAGGACCAGAAGCGCGTCTGGCTGCATTGAGGTCCGGTTGCACTGAGATCTGGCGCAGCGAGCATTGAAGGGGCCGATCGGCAGCGGTTGCCGGGCCGGGATCATCGGGGTGATGTGAGATGAGCGTCTGCCTCCATTGCGGACAGGACCTGGGCGGGCAAGCGACCGTCGTCGACTCTGCCGCCAACTCCGCCACCACCGCCACCGACGGGGCCGGCCCCTTCTGCTGCACCGGCTGCGCCGCCGCCTACGATCTCGTCCGCGGCCTGGGGCTGGAGCGCTATTACGAACGCCGCAGCGTCGATCCCACCGCGCGGCCGCTGCGTCCCGACGACGCCCCGGCGGTGGATTACGAACCGCATGCGCGCGAGGACTCCGACGGCGGCCGCAGCCTGCACCTGATGGTCGACGGCATGCAGTGCGCGGCCTGCGTCTGGCTGATCGAATCGGCGCTCGGCCGCCAGCCGGGCATCACCCACGCCCGCATGAACATGACCACGCGCCGGCTGACGGTGCGCTGGGATCCCACGGTCACCGACGCCAACACGGTGGTCGGCACCGTCGCGCGGCTGGGCTACCGCGCCGTGCCCTTCGATCCCGACCGGCTGGGCGGCGCCCAGGCCAAGAGCGAGAAGGAGCTTCTGCGCGCCATGGCCGTCGCGGGCTTCGCCATGGGCAACGTCATGCTGCTGTCGGTGTCGGTCTGGGCCGGCCACAGCCAGGGCATGGGCACCGCCACCCGCGACCTGATGCACTGGATTTCGGCGCTGATCTGCATGCCGGCCATCGCCTATGCGCTGCGTCCCTTCGCGCGCTCGGCGTGGTCGGCCCTGCGCAACGGCCGCACCAACATGGACGTTCCGATCACGATCGGCGTCCTGCTCGCCACCAGCATGAGCCTGTTCGAGACCATCCACAGCGGCGACCACGCCTACTTCGACGGCGGCGTGATGCTGCTGTTCTTCCTGCTGGTCGGCCGCTATCTCGACCAGCGGGCGCGCGGCCGGGCGCGTTCGGCGGCGGAACAGCTGCTGGGACTGCGCGCCAACGCCGTCACCATCCTGCGCGAGGACGGCACCAGCGCCGTCGTTCCGCCGGAACAGGTCACCAGCGGAACCACCATCCTGGTCGCGGCGGGCGAACGCATCCCGGTGGACGGGCGGGTGTCCGACGGCGTTTCCGACCTCGACACCGGCCTGATCACCGGCGAGACGGTGCCGGGCACCGCGCGGCCGGGCGACCAGGTCTTCGCCGGCACCCTGAACCTGACCGCGCCGCTGCGCCTGACCGTGACCGCGGTGGGGGAGGGCACGCTGCTGGCCGAGATCGTCCGGCTGATGGAGGTGGCCGAGCAGGGCCGCGCCAAATATGTCGCCATCGCCGACCGGGTGTCGCGCCATTACGCCCCCGTGGTCCATGTGGCCGCATTGGGCACCTTCATCGGCTGGATGCTGCTGGGCGAGGCGATATGGCAGGACGCGCTGATGAACGCCATCGCCGTGCTGATCATCACCTGCCCCTGCGCGCTGGCGCTGGCGGTGCCGGTGGTGCAGGTGATCGCCAGCGGCCGCCTGATGCGTCAGGGCACCCTGTTGAAGAGCCCGACCGCGCTGGAACGGCTGGCCGCCGTCGACACGGTGGTGTTCGACAAGACCGGTACCCTGACCGAAGGACGCCCGGTGCCGCAGCTGGACGGCCTGCCGGCGGAGGATCTGGCGCTGGCGGCCTCGCTGGCCGCGGCCAGCCGCCATCCGCTGGCCCGCGCGCTCGCCGCCGCCGCGCCGTCGGTGCCGGTCGCCGCGGGCGTGCGCGAGATCGCCGGCGCCGGCCTGTCGCTGCAGACCCCGGATGGAGAGGTGCGGCTCGGCAGCCGCCGTTTCACCGGCGCACCGCTGGAGGCGGAGGATGCCGCCGGGCCGGAACTGTGGCTGGCGCGTCCCGGCGAGGAGCCGCGGCGGATCGTGTTCCTCGACGCTCCGCGGCCGGACGCCGCCTCCGTGGTGGAGGCGCTGAAGGCGCGCGGGCTGGAGGTGCGGCTGCTGTCGGGCGACCGCCGCGGTGCGGTGGCGGCGGTGGCGGAGCGGCTGGGCATCGCCGACTGGCGGGCCGAGCAGACGCCTGCCGACAAGACCGCCGTGCTGGCCGAGCTGGCCGCTCAGGGACGCACGGTTCTGATGGTGGGCGACGGGCTGAACGACGCCCCGGCGCTGGCCGCGGCGGCGGTGTCGATGTCGCCCTCCACCGCGGTGGACGTCAGCCAGACCACGGCCGACGTGGTGTTCCAGGGCCGGCTGCTGCGCCCGATCGTCGAGACGGTGGAGGTCGCGCGCCGCTCCGGCCGACTGGTCCGGCAGAATTTCGGCATCGCGCTGGTGTATAATCTCTTCGCCGTGCCGCTCGCGATGGCCGGGATGCTGACGCCGCTGCTGGCGGCGCTCGCCATGTCGTCGTCGTCGCTGATCGTCATTCTCAACGCGCTGCGGCTGGCCCGCGGCGCCGTCGTCAAGGATGTTCCCGTTCAGGATATGACCGGTCGGGACCAGTCGGGTAAGGATTCGGGTGATGGACGAGCTTCTCTATCTGATCGCGATCGCGCTCTGCCTGGGCGGCCTGGGGCTGGCGGCCTTTCTGTGGGCGCTGAAGTCCGGTCAGTTTGACGATCTCGACGGCGCGGCGCACCGCGTCCTGTTCGACGACGACCTGCCCGCGGGCCCCCAATCCGGGACCGAGCCGGCCGCCCCGAAGGCCGTCGGCAGGCAATAATACCAAAGCCCGTATGGGCTAGGAAAAGGTTGTATGCGTGCGAGGTTGCGATTCTCTGCGATTGCCACCAATATGAGCCCATGCTGAATGACAGGCTGGGCTCCTCCATGCCACCTTTTGATACGGTCCGCGCTCGAGAAAAGGGCGCCTCGACGGAAATGAATCCCTGCGGGGCCTGTCCCGTGCGCAGCCTGACGGTGTGCGCCGCGCTGGAGCCGGAGGAATTGCGCCGTCTTGCCGACATTCTGCAGAATGTGCGCATCGACGCCGGCCATACGCTGTTCGCCGAAGGCGACGCGGCCGATGCGCTCTACAACGTCACCTCCGGTACGGTGAAGCTGTACAAGCTGCTGCCCGACGGCCGCCGCCAGATCACCGGATTCCTGGTGACCGGCGACTTCCTGGGGCTGGCCGTCAACGACAGCTATGCCTACACCGCGGAGACCGTCACCAGCGCCTCGCTCTGCCGCTTCCCGCGCAAGAAGATCGACGCGCTGCTGGAGGAATTCCCCAAGATGCAGCGGCGCCTGTTCTCCATGGCGTCGAACGAGCTGGCCGCCGCGCAGGACCAGATGCTCCTGCTGGGCCGCAAGACGGCGAAGGAGAAGATCTGCTCCTTCCTGCTGATGCTGTCCCAGCGCGCCGCCCGCCGCGGCCACAAGGAAAACCCGGTCTTCGTGCCGATGAGCCGTGCCGACATCGCCGACTATCTGGGCCTGACCACCGAGACGGTCAGCCGCACCTTCACCCAACTGAAGACCGTGGGCATCATCTCGCTGCAGGAAGGCAACAAGGTCCAGATCGCGGACATCGACGCGATGTACGATCTGGCCGAAGGAACCTGACGCCGGCCGGATCGCCTCGGCGCGGATCGCCGAGGCGATCCGGCCCCGTCGTTACCGCTGCCCTCACTCCCGCCGCAACGGCCGCAGCTCGAACTGCAGCCAAACCAGCGTCGAGACCACCAGGATCGCGCCGGCCTGATGGGCGGCGGCGACGGGGAGCCACACCACGGTCAGCAGCGTGACGATGCCGAGCACGATCTGCACCAGGATCATGGCGGCCGACGCCAATGCCGCGCGGCCGGCGCGGCCGGGCAGGCGGGCGTTCAGGACGCGGGCGGCCAGCACCAGGACGACCGCGCCCGACAGGATCGCCAGAGTGCGGTGGATGAGCTGGATCGCCGCGGTGTTCTCGAAGGCATTGAGCCACCACGGGGTCAGCGTGTTCACCTCGGGCGGGATCCAATGGCCGGCCATCAGCGGGAAGGTGTTGTAGGCGAGGCCGGCATCCGATCCGGCGACGAAGGCGCCCCAGACGATGGTGAGGGCGACCAGCCCCAGCGCCCAGCCGGTGTGGCGGCGCAAGCCGGCCGCTTCCGGGCGCCATCCCGCCAGCGGCAGCGGGTCGAGCAGCCCCAGCGCGGTGCGCAGCAGCAGGGCGTAGATCAGGATCGCGGTGCCGAGATGCAGGGCCAGCCGGTAAGGGCTGACATTCGGCGAATCGACCAGCCCGCTCTTCACCATGAACCAGCCGATGCCGCCCTGAAGCCCGCCCAGCAGGAACAGGCCGGCCAGCTTCGGCCACAGCTCGGGCGAGATGCGGCCCTGCATCCAGAAGCGCAGGAAGGGGATGAGGAAGACGAAGCCGATCAGCTGGCCCCAAAGCCGGTGGAACCACTCCCACCAGAAGATCGACTGGAAACCCGCCAGATCCATGTGGCTGTTGTAGATGCGGAACTCCGGCGTCGCCTTGTAGAGGTCGAAGACCCGGTTCCACTCCGCCTCCGACAATGGCGGCAGGATGCCGATCAGAGGTTTCCATTCCACCATCGACAGGCCCGATTCGGTGAGCCGGGTGATGGCGCCGATCACGGCCATGGCCAGCACCATGGCGGCGCAGACCAGAAGCCAGACGGCGATCGGCCGATTCGGGTTCGGATGGGCGGAGGAGGCGAGGCTGTCGGTCGTGTAGGCGGTCACTGCGGTATTCCGGAGCACGGCGGTGGGATGTCCGCCAATGTGGGGCGAACATCCCGCTCCGTCAAACGCCTCTTGCCTCGGTTGGGTTGAGCGGTGCCCGTTCAGACGGTGCCGTCGACCGTGGCGATGTCGCCCTGGGCCTGGGCGGTCTGGCTCTGGAACAGCGCCGCCTCCGCCGCACGGCGGGCGACCAGGCCCGGCAGTTTGGTCGGCTTGCCGTTCACCGTGGCGTAGACCCAGCGGCCGAACTGACCTGCGGCCCCGGCATAGTCGCCGGCGTTCAGCAGCTTCAGCAGGGTCGAGCTTTGCAGGCTGCCGGCCCCCAGATTGAAGACGAAGGAGGACAGGGCGCCGCGCTGGTCGTCGTTGAGAGGAACCTTCACCAGCGCGTCGACCCGGCCGGCGGCCTCCGCCAGGTCGGAGGCGAGGAAGCTGTCGGCCTGCTCGGTGGTGATGGTTTCTCCCATCTTCACGCCGGCCGTGTGGCCGTAGCCGATGGTGGGAACGCCCGCCGGGCAGAGATAGGCCTTGAGATACAGACCCTCAAAATGCTTCACGAGGTCGACCGCGGCTTGGCAGACCGGTTTGGTGGTCATGATTGGCAACTCCCGCTTCGCGCGCCGGGCGGACCGCATCCGCCCTCGATGGGGGCGATCCTAGGCAAGATACGCGCGATGCGGGAAGGATGGATTTAAAATTGTCGTAAATGCTTGGGGTTGGGCGCGAGGCGAGACGTTCAAGGCGCCAGGGTATGGGCCGCGCCGAACAGCACGAACAGGGCGAAGAGAAGCGCGAAGAGTCCGGCGATGGTCGTGCATTCCAGCAGCGCCTCCACCAGCCTGCCTTCGCGATCCTGCCGGGCCGGGGGCTTGCAAGTCCCCTGTCCGATGGCCGGACGGGTGTCGGTGCAGGTCGCCAACCCGTCCGCTGCATTCTCCGCCGCCCTGTCCGCCGCTTTCTCCGCCACCATGCCGGACGTGCAGCCGACGGCATTACGGTCGCCCCAGCCTTCGTTCCAGGATTCTGTCCTGCGCTCCGCCGCCATCGCACCCTCCGCACTCTCCGCCGCCGGTATTTGCTAAAATTTTAGCGATCCGGTCGGGCGGGCGCTGTGACGGTTGTCACAGGGTCGCGGAATGCATGATGCCGGGCAGCGCTGCCGATGCCTGGAGGGCGAGGCAAAGCGCGCGAAGGGTCGTCAATGAATATGAAAATCCGCGGCGGCGTGGCGCAGATCGCCGGGAGTGATCAGGGTCTGGGTCGCCAGCCTCACCGAATGCAGCTTGCCGTCGAGGTTGCGTTGCCAGAAATCGAGGAAGCGCCGCAGGACGGGATATTCCGGCGCCTGATCCAGATCCTGCCACAGATAGGACTGCAGAAGGCCGGGATGGTCCGGCATGTGATAGAGGATCTCGGCCGTGGTCAGGCGGTAATCACGGAGCTGGAGGATGAGATTGGCCATGCGCGGTCTCCCATGCGGTTGGCGGTTCGATCGGGACTGTGCGGTGTCCGGTTCCTCTCATGCGGTCCCGGCGGCGGTGAGCCGGCTCCGGGACGGTGGGGCCTTCCATGACCCTTTGAAGAAATCCTGCCCGGCGACGATCCGCCCCGCAAGGGAGAAAGTTGTTTTTAATCAGCGTGTTAGCAGCATAAAGAGGCGAGTGCTGCCGGCATTTGCATCAAATTCCGAAACGAGCCTCTTGAATCCACAAACCGCTTGGATTAGCTGTCTGGCACTCGCCGGGATGGAGTGCTAACAGCCACGCCCGCGCCAATCAACGTCAGTCAGAACCAAGCCTTGATCCAAGGAGGCATTCCATGAAGTTCCGCCCGCTGCACGACCGCGTCGTCGTCAAGCGTCTGGAGTCCGACACCAAGACCAAGGGTGGGATCATCATCCCCGACACGGCGAAGGAAAAGCCGCAGGAAGGTGAAGTCATCGCCGTGGGCCCGGGCGCCCGCGACGAGTCGGGCAAGGTCGTGGCGCTGGACGTCAAGGCCGGCGACCGCATCCTGTTCGGCAAGTGGTCGGGCACGGAAGTGAAGATCGAAGGCGAGGATTTCCTGATCATGAAGGAATCCGACATCATGGGCGTCATCGAGGCCTAAGTCCTCCGCCCGTATCCTTCGAAATTTACGAATTAAGGGAATTGAGACATGGCTGCCAAAGACGTCAAGTTCGGCCCCACCGCGCGCGAAAAGCTGCTGCGTGGCGTTGACATCCTCGCCGACGCCGTGAAGGTCACGCTGGGCCCGAAGGGCCGCAACGTCGTGATCGAGAAGTCCTTCGGCGCTCCGCGCATCACCAAGGACGGCGTGTCGGTCGCCAAGGAAATCGAACTGTCGGACAAGTTCGAGAACATGGGCGCCCAGATGGTCCGCGAGGTCGCCTCGAAGACCAACGATCTGGCCGGTGACGGCACCACCACCGCCACCGTCCTGGCCCAGGCCATCGTCCGCGAAGGCGTGACGAAGGTCGCCGCCGGCCTGAACCCGATGGACCTGAAGCGCGGCATCGACCTCGCCGTCGCCACCGTCGTCGCCGACATCCAGGCCCGCGCCAAGAAGGTCACGACCAACGACGAGATCGCCCAGGTCGGCACCATCTCCGCCAACGGCGAAGCCGAGATCGGCACGATGATCGCCCAGGCGATGGAGAGGGTCGGCAACGAGGGCGTCATCACGGTGGAAGAGGCCAAGAGCCTGGACACCGAGCTGGACGTCGTCGAGGGCATGCAGTTCGACCGCGGCTACCTGTCGCCGTACTTCGTGACCAACGCCGACAAGATGGTCGCGGATCTCGAGAACCCGTACATCCTGCTGCACGAGAAGAAGCTGTCGGGCCTGCAGCCGCTGCTGCCGGTTCTGGAAGCCGTCGTCCAGTCCTCGCGTCCGCTGCTGATCATCGCCGAGGACATCGAGGGCGAGGCGCTGGCCACCCTGGTGGTCAACAAGCTGCGCGGTGGCCTGAAGATCGCCGCCGTCAAGGCTCCGGGCTTCGGTGACCGCCGCAAGGCGATGCTGGAAGACATGGCCATCCTCACCGGCGGCCAGGTCATCTCGGAAGATCTCGGCATCAAGCTCGAGAACGTCACCCTCGACATGCTGGGCACCGCCAAGAAGGTCGTGATCTCCAAGGAGACCACCACGATCGTCGACGGCGCCGGCGAGAAGGCCGACATCGAAGCCCGTTGCGGCCAGATCCGCGCCCAGGTCGAGGAGACCACCTCGGACTACGACCGCGAGAAGCTGCAGGAGCGTCTGGCCAAGCTGGCTGGCGGCGTCGCCGTCATCCGCGTCGGCGGTGCGACCGAGGTCGAGGTGAAGGAGCGCAAGGATCGCGTTGACGACGCGATGCACGCCACCCGCGCCGCGGTGGAAGAGGGTGTGGTCGCCGGCGGCGGCACCGCCCTGCTGTACGCCTCCAAGGCCCTGGACAAGCTGTCCCCGGCCAACGACGAGCAGCGCGTCGGCATCGACATCATCCGCCGCGCCCTCCAGGCTCCGGTCCGTCAGATCGCCTACAACGCCGGCACCGACGGTTCGATCGTCGTCGGCAAGCTGCTCGATCAGGCCGACACCAACTTCGGCTACGACGCCCAGAAGGGTGAGTTCACCGATCTGGTCGCCGCCGGCATCATCGACCCGGTGAAGGTGGTCCGCACCGCCCTGCAGGATGCGGCCTCGATCGCCGGCCTGCTGATCACCACCGAGGCGATGATCGCCGAGAAGCCGGAGAAGAAGGCTGCTCCGGGCGGCATGCCGGGTGGCATGGGCGGCATGGACGACATGGGCTTCTAATCAGCCCAACGTTCGACCGTTCCACGGTTCGGAAAGGGGCGCCTCCGCAAGGGGGCGTCCCTTTTCTTTTGGGGCCGGGGATGCCCCGGGGGTGTGCCGGAGATGCTTTGGCCGGCTGCAGCAACCCTCCGCCATCCCGAAAAGTCAAGGCGAAGTCCGCCTTGCTTTGGCGCGGGCGCCTCCCAATAATCCGCCCCTCTCGCCGGGCGCCCCAAAGCGGGGCGCCGGCCTCTGACTTCCGTATTTTTTAAACGAGGGCCTGTTCCATGCGCTCCTTCGAGGGCCAGCATTCCGACAACGTCGCCATCAAGCGCACCCGCGAGCAGAAGCAGCGCCAGCTGATTCAGCTCAAGGAGCAGCTGGCGACGCTGAAAGCCCACGCGGCCCCCGCCATCCGTGAAGCGCTGGTCAAGCGCATCGCCGAACTCGACGCCGAACTGCGCCAGCCTGCCAAGCCTCCCCGCGAGGGCCGTGAGGGCCGCGAGGACTCGCCGCGTCCCCCCCGCCGGGAAACGCGCCCCAGCGTCTTCCGCGCCGAGGACAGTGCTGACCGCAGCGCCGCGGTGTCCGCATCCAGTGTCTTCGCCTCGCCCCGCCGCCGCAGCTGAGGACCGACAGCGCCATGTCCGCCGACCGCACCGCCACCTCCATAGGAAGCCGTTTCGCCGACCAGGCCTGGCTGCTGATGATGCTGCCGCCCCTGTTCTGGGCCGGCAACGCGGTCCTGGGGCGTGCGGTCGCCGGGGAAGTGCCGCCCATCGGGCTGGCCTTCTGGCGCTGGTGCCTGGGCGTGCTGATCGTGCTGCCCTTCGCCTGGCCGCATCTGCGCCACGACATCACGCTGATCCTGGCGCGGTGGAAGAGCGTGCTGCTGCTGGGCACGCTGGGCATCGGCACCTACAACACCCTCCAATACATCGCGCTGAACACGACGACCGCGCTGAACTGCGTGATGCTGCAGTCGTCGATGCCCGTGATGATCGTCCTGATGAGCCTCGTCCTGTTCCGCGACCGGATCGGGGCGATGCAGGGGCTGGGCATCGTCGTCTCGCTGCTCGGTGCGATGACGCTGATCTCCCATGGCGATCCGGCGACGCTGTTGGGGCTGGAACTGAACGCGGGCGATGTGTGGATGCTGGCGGCGGTGGTGATCTATGCCGCCTACACCACGCTGCTGCGCCGCCGGCCGGCGATCCATGGCCTCAGCTTCGTCGTCGTCACCTTCGCCATCGGTGCCGTGGAGCTGCTGCCCTTCTACGTCTGGGAAAGCCTGAGCGGGAATCCGGTGCAGGCGAACGGCTTCACGCTGCTGGCCATCGGCTATACCGTGCTGTTCCCGTCCATCGCCGCCTATCTCTGCTTCAACCGGGCGGTTGAACTGCTCGGCCCCAACACGGCGGGCCTCGCCATCCATCTGGTGCCCGTCTTCGGCAGCCTGCTGGCCATCCTGTTCCTGGGCGAGCAGCCGCATCTCTATCACGGGATCGGCATCGCCCTGATCGCCGCCGGCATCGTCCTGGCGACCCGCCGCCGCACCTGACGGGCTTCCGGATAATATCATCGGGCGCAAGTTCCGACTTGCGCCCGATGATTCGGTTCTTGGGGTTGTCTTGATCTTGGCGAAGATGCTCTTGAAGCTCGCCGATTGGTTTTGCGGTATGGGGCGGGATAATACCCCGACCGGGTGAATCGAGCGCATCTTCGCGCGCATACTATCCCCGATATCCTTTTAGCCACCCCCGCTATCCCTCACGCCAGCGGCGGTCAATAAGGGATGACCGCTAAAATGCGGGTCATGGCGGCGGTTCGCAGATCGATCGACCGCCAGGAGGAGCCGGCGCTGTCCGCCGGTCCGCTGTGGTGGAGTTCCCCAGATGCCCTTGCAAATGCCTGTGCCGGTTTCCCTGAATACCGCCTGCCTCATTCACGTCGTCGACGGCGACCTGCTGTCGCGCAGCACGCTCTCGCGGGCTTTGGGTGCCGTCGGCATCGCCTGCCGCGTCCACAGCACCGGCGCCGACGCGCTGTCCGTGCTGGGCACCGCGTCCTCCTGCATCGTCGTGCGCAACGACCTGCCTGACATGACCGCCATCGAATTCATGGCCGAGGCCTCGCTGCAAGGCCATGATCTGCCGGTTCTGGTCGTCACCGAACAGGGCGACGTCGACGCCGCCGTGGCCGCGATGAAGGCCGGGGCGTCCGACTGCATCGCCCATCCCTTCGCCGTCCCCGCCTTCCTGGACCGGCTGCGCTCCTGCCTGGCATCCGGCAACCCCCATGCCGAACGGCGCGACCGCAGCCGCGACGCCGCCCGCCGGCTCGCCCTGCTGAGCCGCCGCGAATCGGAGGTGCTGGAACTGATCGTCGACGGCAAGCAGAGCAAGACCATCGCCTGGGAATTGGGCATCAGCATCAAGACGGTGGAGGTCCACCGCGCCCGCATCATGGAGAAGACCGGCAGCCGGTCCATCGTCGGGCTGGGCCGCCTGTGGGAAGCGGCGGAGATGTTGCGCGGCCGCGGTGACCTGCCGCGTGCGCTGCCCATCCGCCAGCCGGTGATGATGGAAGCGATCGCATCCTGACGATCCGCCCGGTTGCGGCTTTCCGGGCGGAGGGACGTCGCTGGGACCAAAGTTTCGAAAATCGGCGCCAATCCGGTCCTTCTGATTGGGAACGGAGGGCGGAGGGTTGTAAACTTCTGGAAAAGAGCAAACAGAACGCCGACAGGAGCGGTTCGATGTTCCCCGACCATGGTCACCGTCGCATTTCCGTGGCGTCGTCCGACGATATCGCCACGGTGCGGAGGATCGCGGCGGAGCGGGCCGACGGCGTGCTGGCCGCCGAAGAGGCGGCCCGGTTGGACCGCCTTGTGACGGCGCTGTGCGGCTATGCGCTGAACCGTCCCGATGGGACGCTGCTGATCGCGCGCATGCGGTCCGGCGCCGGCGTCGAGTGCCTGGCGTATGACCGCGATCCCGCAACGGCCGAACCGCCGCCGGACTCACCGCCGGATTCGGCCCAGGGACTTGACGCCGATCTGGAGGCGGCGCGGCGGATGGCCGACCGTTTCCACATCCATGCCACGCCGGGCGTCGGGTCGGCGCTGCTGGTCCGCGTGCTGCGCCCCGGTGCCGACGATTCGCCGCCCGCCGACGCCATGGTGGGGGCCGGAGCGGTGATGGTCGAGCGACAGGGTGACGGAACCGTCCGGCGCGCGCCCTTCATCGACCATTGGTTCGTCCGCTACTCCCCCGCCCGCGGGGCGGACGGTCCGTGCGGGATCGCGCTGATGATCGACGGCGAGACCGGGCCGGATGATCAGGTGGCGCCGGCCGGGCCGTTCACCAGGATGACGCCCGAGGTGATCGCGCAGGTCGGGACGGTGGTCGCCGCGACGGTGCCCGATCTGCCCGCCCCCGTGGTGGTCAACGCCATCCGGCGCGACCTGAGGATCCGGCCCGAGCTGGGGCTGTCCCACGATCCGGTCCTGAAGCAGATCGGCCGCTCCGCCCTGGCGATTCTGCGGTTCGACGGCAAGGCGGTCGATTACACGGCGCTCGGCACCCTGGCCGGCGCGGTGGTGCGCCCGCAGGAGATGGTGGCGCTCGGCGCCCGCTGGGCGATGGTGGGGTTCAATCCGCTGGCGCCGGCGTCGGTCCATCTGCTGTGGGGGCCGGGCGATCATGTGGTTCTCTACACCAGCGGATGCGCCCGGCTGCCGGGCCTGTTCATCCACCGCGACCTGCACAAGGTCGATCCCACCCTGGCGGCACTCGTCCTGCTGCGCGACGGTGCCGTGCGCGACGACGACCATACCATCCTGGTCCTGCGGAACCGTATCGACCGCGTTGCCGCCTCCGCCCGCTGAGTGACCGTCAGCGGTTCCAACCGTGTGGGCCGCCGGGGCGTTCCCACGCGCGCGGGTCGCCGTTGTGGTCGCGGCCCCTTTGGTTGTCCCCGCCTCGCGAGTTGTCCCAGTTCCTGCGGTTGTCCCATCCCCTCGGGTTGTCCGAATTCCTCCGGTTGTCCCAGGCCTTCCGATTGTCCAGGTTCCTGCGGTTTTCCCAGCCCCGGCCACGCCAGCGGCGGTCGTCGTCCCATGAGCGATGGCGGTAGCCGGGCTGCACGACGACCGGCGGCGGAACCGCGTATACGGGCGGACGCGGCGCCACCACGGTCCCGCCATAGGCCGGGTAATAGGGATCGTACCCACCACCCGTGGCGATGCAGCCCGACAGCGCGGCGGCGCTCGCGGCCAGCAGCAGGGCGGTCAGGATCTTGGGGCGGACGATGCTCATGGCCTTGCTTTCCGTAATGCAGAGACCGGCCCCGGCGACGAGAGCGGTCATCGATACAAACACTTCCGCCCGCCCGGCTATTCCATACCCCTTCGGCGTCAATCCGTTCGCCCAACATTCTGAAGGGGCGTTCTGAAGGGCGTACCGATGGACGATCCATCGCGTATCAGGATGGATGAAACAAGAACTATGAATTTAACTTATCCTGTGGACGCGGCCATCCTGCGCTTCGACTTCTTCTCCATCCTTGAAGGCGAGGCCATCATGAAAGCCATCGGTTACCGCAAGAGCCTGCCCGTCACCGACGCCGACGCGCTGATCGACGTCGAGGTCGACCGTCCGACCGCCACCGGCCGCGACCTGCTGGTCCGGGTCCAGGCGGTTTCCGTCAATCCCGTCGACACCAAGCTGCGCCGCAACGCCGCTCCCGCAGATGGCGAGCTGCGCATCCTGGGCTTCGACGCCGCCGGGATCGTCGAGGCGGTCGGGCCGGATGTCACCTTGTTCCGTCCGGGCGACGCCGTGTTCTATGCCGGCTCCATCGACCGTCCCGGCACCAACGCGGAGTTCCATCTGGTCGACGAGCGCATCGTCGGCGCCAAGCCGGCCAGCCTGAGCGTCGCCGAGGCCGCCGCCCTGCCGCTGACCTCCATCACCGCCTGGGAGATGCTGTTCCACCGGCTGGGTCTGTCGCGGGACGGAGACGAGGGCAATGGCGGCGAGGGCAAATCGCTGCTGATCGTCGGCGGGGCCGGCGGTGTCGGCTCCATCGCCATCCAGCTTGCCCGCCGGCTGAGCAGGGTCCGGGTGCTGGCCACCGCGTCCCGTCGGGAGACCGCCGACTGGGTGCGCGAGCTGGGCGCCCATGACGTGATCGACCACAGCCGGCCGATGGCCGAGCAGGTGAAGGCGCTGGGGCTGGCCGGTGTCGATTATGTCTTCTCCACCAACGCCACCGACCGTCATTTCCAGGATCTGGTGGAACTGGTGGCGCCGCAGGGCCGCATCGGCCTGATCGACGACCCCGAGCCCATCGACGTCCGCCTGCTGAAGCGCAAGAGCGTCTCGCTCCATTGGGAGCTGATGTTCACCCGCCCGCTGTTCCAGACCGACGACATGATCGCCCAGCATGACCTGCTGACCGAGGTGTCGCGGCTGGTGGATGCCGGAACCCTGCGCACCACCCTGACGGAAACGTTGGGCCGCATCGACGCCGCCACCCTGCGCAAGGCCCATGCCCTGATCGAGTCGGGGAAGGCCCGCGGCAAGCTGGTGCTGGAAGGCTTCTGACCGGCCGCCGTCACCCGGCCGGCCCCTTCAGCCCGCCAGGGCGAGCGGCGGGCGGGCCGGGTGCAGGGCGGACAGGCTGTCCAGGATGAAGCCGACCAGCGGTTCGGCGAGGCGGCGGTTGCGCGGCGTCTCGCCGAAGATCGCCATCTCGACGTTGCCGAGTTCGGGCAGGCCGTCCTCCACGCCCAGCCGGCGCACGCCCTCCGGTATGGAGGACTCGCTCAGCACGGCCACGCCCAGCCCGGCGCGGACGGCGGCCTGGACCCCCATGACGCTGCCGCTGGTGTAGACCACCCGCCAGGGCCGTCCCGCCTCGCCCAGCGCCGCCAGCCCACGGTTGCGGAAGACGCAGGGTGCCGGCAGGGCGCAGAAGGGCAGCGGGCCCTCGGCCGGAATCTCCAGTCCGGGGGCAGCGACCCAGCGCATCGGCTCGGTCCAGATGCCCCGCCCCCGGCCGTCGCCCGCATCGCGGCGGGAAATGACGAGGTCCAGCTCACCCGCATCCAGGGCCGGGACCAGCTCGCCACACAGGCCCACCCGCACGTCGATGTGCAGGCGCGGGTGCAGCTTGGCGAAGCGGCGCAGGACATGGGGCAGATGGTCGGACAGGAAATATTCGGCCACGCCCAGCCGCAACTCCCCCTCCGCCGCCGGTTCGGCGAAGCGGCGCACCGTCTCGTCGTTCAGGTCCAGCAGGCGGCGGGCATAGCCCATCAGCAACTCGCCGTCATGGGTCAGCGCCAGCGACCGGCTGGTGCGCTCGAACACCCGGCGGCCGAGCGTGTCCTCCAGCTTCTTGATCCTGACGCTGATCGCCGACTGGGTCCGGCCCAGCCGCTCGGCCGCCGCGGTGAAGCCGCCGGCCTCCGCCACGGTGACGAAGGCGCGCAGCGCGTCGATCTCCAGGTCGGGCAGGGACATGGCAGAGGCATTCCAGATGGTGATCGCTGATCTTCAGTCTATCGCTTTCGTTCATGGATGGCGAGCGGCGGTGTCGGGCGGATCATTGGGACAAGCGTTGGCCGGGCCGTTGAAGCCGGGCCGAGGCGTTCTCATTGTCAGCCCTCCGGGCCTTGCCGCCTGGATGTTTGATGATCCTGTGGAGAGAGACGTCCGATGACCCGCTTTTCCGCGCCGGCCGGCAGTTTGGCCCTCGCACTTGCCGCTGCGGCGCTGCTCGCCGGCTGCCAGTTGCCGGGCTCCGTGCTGCCGCCGCAACAGACCGCCACCCTTCCGCCGCCTGCAGCGCCCAAGCCGCCGCCCGAAGCCCGCGGCATCTGGATCGTCGGCAGCCCGGCCCTGCGCGGTACCATCGACGAGGCGGCTGCCAAGTATGACGGCGGCCCCGACACCAAGCCGCGCCTGGACGCCCGTGGCACCGCCACCGGCTTCCGCGCCTTCTGCGGCGGGGTCGGGCTGGACCATCCCGACATGGTGGCCTCCGACCGCCCGATCAGTGCCGCCGAGTACAAGCGCTGCCGCACCGCCGGCATCACGCTGACCGAATATGATTTCGGGCCGAAGCGCTTCGTCTACGTCAAGGACTCGCACATGATGGCAGTCCCCGGCGTCAACGACTTCGTCACCAGCTGGGGCCAGAGCGGCAAGCCGGTGAGCGCGCCGACGGCCGGGAGCTGAGCGGCGAGGAGGCGAGGGAGGATTAGCCCGCCGCGAACAGTCCGCCCTCGTCTGACGCATCGGCGGCATCGTCGGCGTTGGGGTCGCCCAGCGCGGTTTCCCAGCCCAGCGCCGGCAGGCTGATGGCGCGGGTGTTGCCCAGGCCGCTGCGGCTGGTGATGAAGCCGCGCTGTTCCATGTAGGTCAGCAGGCGGCGGCCGCGTCCCTTGGACCGGCTGCCGCAGGCGCGCGCCACGTCGGCGTCGGATGGGCAGGGGGCGTGGTCGAGGGCGGCGCGGGCGAGCAGCAGGAAGACCGGCTGGATGTCTTCCGCCAGGGTGGCGGCGACCTCCGTGGCGCGCTGCCAGGCGGGGTCGTCGCCGCTGCCGGCCCCGGCGCGGGCGGTGGCCAGACGGCGGCGGAAGGCGGGCAGGGCCAGCCGGTCGCCATCCACGCCGCGGCCCCGGCAGCGCACCAGGAAATCCTGGTACAGAACCGCCAGCGAGCGGTAGGGCGCCTCCGGGTCGGCCAGGACTTCGGCCAGCACCTCGTCATACTGGGCTTCACGCTCGGCCGCCTGTTCCGGCGTTTCCTCCGGCTCCGGCGGCAGCAGGGCGGGCTGTTCGGCGGCGCCGTCGTCGAGTGACGGCGGCGGCGCGGCGGGGCGGCCGCGCGCCAGCTGCGCCATCAGGTCGGCGCTGGCCGAGGTGGAGGGGCGGCGCACGTAGCGCGGCGGCTCCGGCTCGGTCGTGGTGAAGATCAGGTCGCGGGCGTCCTCCACCGGGGTGGTCGGCGGCGGCATCAGCTTCGGGCTGCCGGTGCGGCCCTGGGTCTCCACCGCGCCGATGCGCAGCGGCAGCGGCCGGCGCGACAGGGCGGGGCCGAGCGCGATGAAATGCCCGCGCTCCAGGTCGCGGAACATCTCCGCCTGCCGGCGCTCCATGCCCAGCAGGTCGGCGGCGCGCGCCATGTCGATGTCGAGGAAGGTGCGGCCCATCAGGAAGTTCGACGCCTCGGCGGCGACGTTCTTCGCCAGCTTCGCCAAGCGCTGGGTGGCGATCACCCCGGCCAGCCCGCGCTTGCGCCCGCGGCACATCAGGTTGGTCATGGCGCCGAGCGAAACCTTGCGCGCCTCGTCCGACACCTCGCCGGCGGCAGACGGGGCGAACAGCTGCGCCTCGTCCACCACCACCAGCATCGGATACCAGAAGTCGCGGTCGGCATCGAACAGCCCGCCCAGGAAGGCGGCGGCGTGGCGCATCTGCATTTCCGCGTCCAGCCCTTCCAGGTTCAGGACGACGGAGACGCGGTGCTGGCGCACGCGGGCGGCGACGGATTGCAGGGCGGCCTCGCTGTGCTCGTCGGCCTCCACCACCACATGGCCGAAGCGCTCGGCCAGGGTGACGAAATCGCCCTCCGGGTCGATCACCGCCTGCTGCACCCATTGGGCGCTCTGTTCGATCAGCCGGCGCAGCAGGTGCGACTTGCCCGACCCGGAATTGCCCTGGACCAGCAGACGGGTCGCCAGCAGCTCCTCCAGGTCGAGCGTCGCGGCGCTGCCCGCGTTCGTCGTCCCCATGTCGATGCCGACCTTCATCCCGCTCGCCTCCCACTCACCCGAACCGCCTCACCCGAACCGCCTCCATGAATGGCGGGGACTTCCTATAGCGCAGGCGGGCGCGGCGATACGAGGATTCGATTCGGGACGGCCGGGCCGCGGACACCATCAACGCGGTCATCGCCGACCACAAGGCCGTCGCCAAAGGGGCGGAGGACAAGCTGTGCGTGGTGCGGCTGGCGTGAGGGGAGTTACGGCGCGCGATTGCCCCCTCCCTCACGCATAATCCCGGAAGCCCTCCGCCGCCGCGCGGTCGTAGCCCTGGCTGGCGCGCAGGAGCTGCAACGTGTAGGGCTCGCGCGCGGCGCCTCGGCGCAATCCCTCGACATCCATCTCCTCCACCACCCGGCCGCGGTTCATCACCGCCAGCCGGTCGCACAGATTGGCGACGACGGCGAGGTTGTGGCTGACCAGCACCATGGTCAGGCCATGTTCGGCCCGCAGCCGGCGCAGCAGGTTCAGGATTTCCGCCTGGACCGACACGTCGAGCGCCGAGGTCGGCTCGTCCAGCAGCAGGATGCGAGGCTCCAGCACCAGGGCGCGGGCGATGGCGACGCGCTGGCGCTGGCCGCCCGACAGCTGGTGCGGATAGCGGAAGCGGAAGGCGGGGCCGAGCCCGACGTCGCGCAGCACCCGGTCGACGCGCGCGTCGGCGTCGCCCAGCCCGTGGATGGCGATCGGCTCCGCCAGGATGCGGTCCACGGTGTGGCGCGGGTGCAGGGAGCCGTAGGGGTCCTGGAAAACCATCTGGCAGAGCTTGTAGAAGCCCTTCGGCCGTCGGCGCCCCTGGTCCGTTCCGGCGACGGCGATGCGGCCGGTCCACTCGTCGTTCAGGCCGCTGACCGCGCGCAGGACGGTGGATTTGCCGGACCCCGACTCGCCGACAAGGCCGAAGCTCTCCCCCTCCCGCACCGACAGGGTGATGCCGTCCACCGCCGTGACCGTGTCGGCGCCCTGGCCGAAGCGGACATGCAGATCCTGGATGTCGATCATCGTCGTCACCCCTCCAGCCAGGCGGGATCGCGGTTCAGCACCGGCAGGTCGCCGTGCGCCTCGTCGATCCGCGGCAGGCTGGCCAGCAGGCCGCGGGTGTAGGGATGCCGGGCCGCGTGCAGCTCCGACGCGCGGCAGCTCTCCACCACCCGGCCGGCATACATGATGAGGATGCGGTCGCAGAAGGAGGCGACGAGATTCAGGTCGTGGCTGACGAAGATCATGCCCATGCCGCGCTGGGAACAGAGATCGTCCAGGATCGCCAGAACCTGCATCTGCACGGTGACGTCGAGCGCCGAGGTCGGCTCGTCGGCGATCAGCAGGTCGGGGTCGGGGATCAGCATCATCGCGATCATGATGCGCTGGCCCATGCCGCCCGACACCTCGTGCGGATAGCGGTCATAGACCCGCTCGGGATCGCGGATGCGCACGGCGGCCAGCATCTCCAGCGCGCGGCGCCTGGCCTCGGCCGTACCGGCCTTGCTGTGGACGCGGTAGGCCTCGGCGATCTGGCGGCCGACGGTCATCACCGGGTTGAGCGAGTATTTCGGATCCTGCATCACCATGGCGATGCGCCTGCCGCGGATGTCGCGCATGCGCCTGGGCGACGCCGCCAGCAGATCCTCGCCGTTGAAGGCCAGCCGGTCGGCGCTGACCCGGCCCGGCGGCGGCACGAGGCGCAGGATGGAGCGCCCGGTCATCGACTTGCCGGAGCCGGACTCGCCGACGATGCCGAGCTTCTCCCGCCCGAGCGTGAAGGAGACGCCGCGCACCGCCTCGGCCATGCCGGTGCGGGTCGGAAAGGCGACCCGCAGGTTGGAGACCTCCAGCAGGGGGGCGCCGTCCGTCGTCTTTTCATCGGCCATGGCTCAGTCCCCCTTCGGGTCCAGCACGTCGCGCAGCCCGTCGCCCAGCAGGTTGAAGCCGAGGCTGACGATGAAGATGGCGAGGCCGGGCATGGCGGCGACCCACCATTGCTCCAGCACGTATTGCCGGCCGTTGGCGATCATCGCCCCCCATTCCGGCAGCGGCGGCTGGGCGCCGAGGCCGAGGAAGCCGAGACCGGCGGCGGTCAGGATCACCCCGGCCATGTCCAGCGTCGTCCGCACGATCAGCGACGGGACGCACAGCGGCATGATGTGGCCCAGGATGATGCGCGGGCTGGAGGCGCCCTGCAGACGGGCGGCGCTGATGAAGTCGGCGCGGCGGACGGTCAGCGTCTCCGCCCGCGCGATGCGGGCATAGGGCGGCCAGGAGGTGATGGCGATGGCGATCACCGCATTCTCGATGCCGGGACCGAGCGCGGCGACGAAGGCCAGCGCCAGGATCAGCTTGGGGAAGGCGAGAGCGATGTCGGTGACGCGCATCAGCACGGTGTCGACCCAGCCGCCGAAATAGCCGGCGACCGTGCCGATCACCAGCCCGGCCAGCGGCGCCGTCGCCGCCACCAGCGCCACGATCATCAGCGTCAGCCGCGCGCCGTGGATCAGGCGGGAGAGGATGTCGCGGCCGAAGGCGTCGGTGCCGAGCCAATGGGCGGCGCTGGGCGGCATCAGCCGGTTGTTCAGATCCTGGGCATAGGGGTTGTAGGGCGCCAGCACCGGAGCCAGCGCCGCGACGACGACCAGGGCCAGCACGATAAGCAGCCCGGCGACGGCCAGCCGGTTGCGGCGGAAGGCGGTCCAGCCGGTCCAGGCGCGGCCCAGCCGGGCCTGGGCGCGGGACTGCGGCGTGTCGGTGGTCAGCCAGTCCCGCCAAGTGGCGGTGGGGGTATCGGTGCGCACGGTCATCGGGCCCGGGGATCCAGAAGGCGGTAGAGCAGATCGGACAGCAGGTTCAGCGCGATGAAAACCCCGCCGACCACGAGCGTCCCGCCCAGCACCGCGTTCATGTCGGCGCTGAGCAGCGAATTGGTGATGTAGAGCCCCAGCCCCGGCCAGGCGAACACCGTCTCGGTCAGGACCGAGCCCTCCAGCAGGCTGGCATAGGACAGGGCGATGACGGTGATCAGCGGCACCGCGATGTTGCGCAGCGCATGGCCCCAGACCACGCGGGTCTCCGACAGGCCCTTCACCCGCGCGGTGGTGATGTATTCCTGGCGCAGCTGGTCGAGCATGAAGCCGCGCGTCATCCGCGCGATGTAGGCGACGCTGTAGAGGCCGAGGATGGCGGACGGCAGCACCAGATGGCCCACCGCGTTCCAGAAGATCTCGGTCTCGCCGGCCAGCAGGGCATCGAGCGTGACGATGCCGGTCACCGGGTCGACCATCCCCTCATAGAAGACGTCGACCCGTCCCGGTCCGGGCGCCCAGTCCAGCTTGGCGTAGAACAGCAGAAGCGCCATCAGCCCCAGCCAGAAGACCGGCACCGAATGGCCGATCAGGCCGAGCAGGCGGATGGAATGGTCGGGCCAGCGCCCGCGATGGACGGCGGCGAACACCCCGGCCGGGATGCCCAGCACCGCGCCGATGACGACGGCGACCGTCGCCAGTTCCAGAGACGCCGGGAAGACGCGCAGCACATCCTCCAGCACCGGGCGGGAGGTCAGCACCGAGGTGCCGAGGTCGCCCTGCAGCACGTCGCCGACATAGTGGAGGAACTGCTGCCACAGCGGCAGGTCGAGGCCCAGCTGCGTGCGCATCTGCGCATAGCTTTCGGCATTCGCCCGGTCGCCGAGCGCCGACAGCACCGGGTCGATCGGCACCACGCGCCCGATCAGGAATGTGACCAGCAGCAGGCCCAGCAGGGTGGCGGCCACCGTGACCAGCAGGGTCAGGCCGCGTTTCAGCGTAGGCAAGAGGACTCCCTCGCGGTTGGAACGCCCAATCGAACGCGCCCAAGGGAATCACAGTCGGGGCTTTGTGCAAAGCCCGTCAAGGGCATAGAGGGGTATGGGGAGGGAGTTGCTGTCGGGATCCCCCTCCCTAACCCTCCCGCGCCGGCGCGGGAGAGGGAACTCCGCCTCTCCCTTGCTTTACATCAAGCCGACAAGCGTCCAACCCCCCTCTCCCGCAAAGCGGGGGAGGGATAGGGAGGGGGCAAATGCCTCAGTTCACCAGGTTCCGGCCGGGCTGGGATCGCCATGCGCGCCGGCGGCCGGCTCGTGGTGGGCGAGCCAGCGCTCGGCCTCCAGCGCCGCCATGCAGCCCATGCCGGCGGCGGTGACCGCCTGGCGGTAGATTTTGTCCTTCACGTCGCCGGCGGCGAAGACGCCGGGGATGTCGGTGGCGGTCGAATCGGGGGCGGTGATGATGTAGCCCGACTCGTCCATCTTCACCTTGCCCTGGAAGATGCCGGTCGCCGGCACATGGCCGATGGCGACGAAGACGCCGGCCACCGGGATCACCCGCTCCTCGCCCGACTTGACGTTCTTGACGCGCACGCCGGTGACCGCGCGCGGGTTGCCCATCGTCCCGTCGCCCTCGCCGACGATCTCCTCGACCGTGCTGTCCCATACCACCTCGATCTTCGGGTGGCGGAACAGGCGGTCCTGCATGATGCGTTCGGCTCGGAAGCTGTCGCGGCGGTGGATGACCGTCACCTTGGTGGCGTGGTTGGTCAGGTACAGCGCCTCCTCCACCGCGGAGTTGCCGCCGCCGATGACCGCGACCTCCTTGCCGCGGAAGAAGAAGCCGTCGCAGGTGGCGCAGGCCGACACGCCGAAGCCGCGGTAGATCTCCTCGGTCGGGATGCCGAGCCAGCGCGCCTGGGCGCCGGTGGCGATGATGACGCTGTCGGCGGTGTAGGTGTCGCCGCTGTCGCCCTTGCAGACGAAGGGCCGCCGGGTGAAGTCGACGTCGGTGATCAGGTCGAACACCATCTTCGTGCCGACATGCTCCGCCTGCTTCTGCATCTGCTCCATCAGCCAGGGGCCCTGGATCGGATCGGCAAAGCCGGGGAAATTCTCCACATCGGTGGTGATCATCAGCTGGCCGCCCGGCTGCATGCCCTGGACCATCAGGGGTTCCAGGTTGGCGCGCGCGGCGTAGATGGCGGCGGTGTAGCCGGCCGGGCCGGCGCCGATGATGAGGACCTTGGTGTGGTGCGTGGTGGCCATGAACGTGATCCCGCAAAATCCCGGCGAAGGGGAGTCGTGATTAAAACGGTTCTAGAAGCCGAACATATGGTCGAGGCTGAAGGCGCTGTCACCCGCAAGGCAGCCATGGTAGCCGAACAGGCGGCAGGTGGTGTCGCGGATCAGCACATAGGCGTGGTCGCCCGCGGCAATCCGTTCCGCTTCCGAAAACATCTCGTGATAGCGCCAGAAACGCGAGCCGCCGCAGGGAATCTCCAACTGCTTCCGCGCCACCTCCACGCCGTCGCGGCGGCGCAGGATCAGCTTGGTGTCCGACAGGGCATGCCATTGCGTCGAGGCAGGGTAGACGAGGTGGCAGAGCGTGTCCCACGGGGCGGTGCCCAGCCGCAGGAACAGGCGGGTCGACAGGCCGGGCGGACGGCCATGGTAGCTCTGCGGTTCGTCGCGGTAGATCATCGCCATGTTGAACATGTGGCTGCCGAAGCTGGTCTCCGCCACATGGCCGGTGTTTACGTCCTCGTAACGGACCAGCGCGTGCAGCCAGCCGTCGGCAACCGTTCCGGCTTCAAAATCATAGACCAGTTCGACATGGCCCCAGCCGTCGGCGACCGCCTTGTCGGCGACCAGCCCAGTCACGTCCAGCGCCACGCTGTCGGACCGCTTCAGGTTGCCGAAGCGGTGTTCGGCCACCGCGGCGCCGTTGCGGTCGTAGACGACGGCCTTCACCGGCAGCTCGGTCTGCGCCGTGCTCATCGGCGTCGGCAGCAGGATGGTGCGCCAGCGGCCCATCGGCAGCAGCGGCGCCGGCAGGATGTGGCCCTTGCCGACCACGCCCTTGTCCACCGCGCCGCCGGTCAGCAGCGGCAGCTTGGGGTCGGGCTTGAGGTCGGTGCGCTCCACATTGGCGTGGGCCATGCGGCGGCGGCCGTCGGCGGCGACGATCTCGTAGCGCGGGCGGACGAAATGCCTGCCGGCCTGCACCTCGAACTGCTGGGGCCAGCGCGCTTCGGGGAACAGGCTGGCGGTGTCCAGTTCGACGGTGGCGAAGGCGGGGACGGCGCGGTCGAGCACGCGGATTTCCGGAGACCCCATCAGGTTCAGCCCGACCGCCCCCGCCGGGATCGGGGTGGGATGGCTGTTCTGGATCCACAACGACACCCGCTCTCCCTCGCGCGGGGCGGGCAGGCCGGCATAGAGGTCGGCCGGCCAGGCGTTGGCGTCGTGGGTGCAGGACAGCACCGTGTCGTCGTCGCCATAGGTGTCGAGGGCGTATTTGACCACGTCATGCCCGGCGGCGCCGATGATGTGCAGGAACAGCGACCCGCAGAAGTCCGACAGGCCGAAGCGTTCGCGAATCTGCCGGCTGTCGATCACGACGGTGCCGTCGGTCGGCGGCATCGGCTCCGTCCAGTCGGCGATCGGGCGTCCTTCGCCGTCGAACAGGCAGGCCCACAGCCGGGTGCCCTTGGCGCCGTAGCGCGGCCAGTAGTTGGCCGACACCACGCGCGTGTGGTGGCCGTCGCCGTCGCGGAACCAGGCGAAATTGGTCGCCCAGTTGAACTTCGACAGGTAATGGCCGGGATCGTTCAGCATGTCTTCCGGCACGCGCATGGCGTCCAGCGAGACGACGCCCGCCTGTTTCGGGATCAGGTGGGCGATGTGGCCTTCCAGGCGCTGAGAGTCGAAGGCGACGATGAAGACGGTGCGGGCGCCGCTGGCCGGCAGGTCGGTCACCGGGCGGGCGGCGTGGCCGAACACCTCCTTCCCCACCTGCTCCACGTCCTGGACGTAGATGCCGCAGACCGGCACCGCCGACAGGTCGTAGAACTCCGCCAGCCCTGAAAGAAGGCCCAGCGGATCATAGACGGCCACCGGGCCGTAGGAGGCCAGGCGCGCGATCAGGATCGCAGCCTTGGGCGCCGCCAGGGGATGGCCCACCGCCTTGAAAAAGCTGGAACCGCCGGTGACGTTGGAAAAGGTCTCGATCCGAAGGGGCATCAGGTCACACACGCGCGAAAGCAAAGCCGGGGCGTCGGTTATAGCCCCTCCGCAGGGCGGGTGACAGTGATTTGCTGGCGACCGCGTATTGTCGGGGAGCATGTGCGTTCGCCGGAGCGCACCCCTTGTCTGAGAGCGGGTTCCGATATATCTAAGATTTCGTTATATCGAAACTGCATCGGAAGAGGGTTCCATGCTTCGTCATCTGTTTCGCGGCCATGGGTGCCGCTTCTCGCGTCCGGATTTCGACGACGAGGCGTCGGACGGGCGCGGACGCCATGGGCATCGTGGCGGCCGGGAAGGCTTCGGCGGCGGCCGGGGCGGCGGCTTCGGGGGTCGCCGGGGCGGCCGGGGAGAGCGGCGTGTCTTCGACCATGGCGACCTGCGCCTTGTCCTGTCCTGGCTGATCGCGGAAAAGCCGCGCTCCGGCTACGACCTGATCAAGACGATTGAGGAGATGGTCGGCGGCGCCTACAGCCCCAGCCCCGGCGTGATCTATCCGACGCTGACGCTGTTGGAGGAGCAAGGCCATATCCGCGTCGCATCAACCGAAGGCAACAAGAAGCTCTATGAGATCACGCCCGAAGGGACGGAGGCGCTGAAGGCGGCGGAGCCCGCCGTTGCCGCGGTGCGCGAGCGGATCGCCCGCGCGAAGGCCTGTCAGCAGCGCGAATCCTCGCCGCAGATCGTCCGCGCCGTCGAGAACTTCAAGCTGGCCCTGCGGTTGCGGCTGTCGCGCGGCGACCTGTCGGCGGAGCAGATCCAGGCCATCGCCGATGCCATCGACGCCGCCGCCCGCGCGGTCGAACGGACCTGACCATGGAGGAGGCGAAGAGCATGGCTGCATCGACCGCCCGTATCGCGACCGCCCGCATCAAGACCGCCAATGGCCGCCGCTACATGACCCAACTGTGCAAGCACTGGGCGCACAAGTTCGAGGTCGTCCATGACGAGAACCAGGGCCTGGTGCCCTTCTCTCCCGACCGCCGCTGCCGGATGGCGGCGGACGGCGAAGGGCTGACGCTGACCATCGAGGTCGAGGATGCCGCACAGCTGGAGCGCATGCAGGAGGTGGTGATCGACCATCTGAAGCGCTTCGCCTTCCGCGAGGATCTCGGGGAGGTGGCCTGGACCGCCGTGCGATGACGGTGGCGCTGCCGGACATGCGGTGTGTGTAGGATGCCATTTTCCCGAGTCTGTCTGGGACAAATCCTGTTGTGAATTCCCGCGTTGGAGGTGTAAAACACTCCTTAACCAACAGGCGGGAATGAGGGGGATGACGGAGTTTCCACCTGCGGACCGGTACGAGGCCGGTGCCCGCGGGATCCGTCGGTTTCCTTGCTGCCGCGGCATGCACTGTCAGAACACCGGGAGTCGCTCGTGATGCTCCGCATCTCCAAGAAGCTGATGTTCGCCATCGAGGCGGTCCTCGACATCGCCTACAACGCGGGCACCGAGCCGGTGCAGTCCGGGGAGATCACCCGGCGCCAGGGCATCCCGAAGCGCTACCTGGAGCAGGTGCTGCAGCAGCTGGTGCGCGAAGGCGTGCTGGCCGGCGTGCGGGGGCCGCGCGGCGGTTACCGGCTGGCGCGCGAGCGGCGGCGGATCACGCTGGGCGAGATCGTGCGGGTGGTCCGGTCGATGGAAACCGCCACCGACCCGATCGAGGAGCCGGCGGGCTCGATCCTCGGCCATCAGGTCGTGCGTCCGCTGTGGGGCGAGCTGCAGGAGGAATGCATGGCGAAGCTCGACACCATCACGGTGGAGGATCTGTGCATGCGCGCCCGCCGCGCCGGGGTGGAGAGCGAGACCGAGGACCGGATCGACTTCACGATCTGAAGCTTCGGCTGAAGCTTCGGCTGAAACCTCGGCCGGGACTTGAACCGAGCCGGCGGGGTCGTACGGACGGCCCGGCGACCCCACTTCCCGTTTGACAGGCCACCCGTGCTGGATAATGCTCTGCCCGGGGTGTTGAACTCACTTATAACACAAATCCAAGAGGTGGAATCATGGCTGCACCCGAATTCCGTGGCAAGATCTATGACAGCATCCTCGATACGATCGGCGCCACGCCGCTGGTGCGGCTGAACCGCCTCGCCGAGGATGCCGGGGTCAAGGCCCAGATCATCGGCAAGCTGGAGTTCTTCAACCCGCTGGCCAGCGTCAAGGACCGCATCGGCAGCGCCATGATCGAGGCTGCGGAGGCCGCCGGCACCATCGCCCCCGGCCGCACGACCCTGGTCGAGCCCACCTCCGGCAACACCGGCATCGCGCTGGCCTTCGTCGCCGCCGCCAAGGGCTACAAGCTGATCCTGACCATGCCGGAAAGCATGTCGGTCGAGCGGCGCAAGATGCTGAAGCTGCTGGGCGCCGAACTGGTGCTGACCCCGGCGTCGGAAGGCATGAAGGGCGCCATCCGCAAGGCGGAGGAGATCCTGGCCGCCGACCCGAACGCCTATCTGCTGCAGCAGTTCAAGAACACCGCCAACCCGGCCGTCCACCGCGTCACCACGGCGGAGGAAATCTGGAAGGACACCGACGGCCAGGTCGATTTCCTGATCTCCGGCGTCGGCACCGGCGGCACCCTGACCGGCACCGCCGAGGTCATCAAGTCGCGCAAGCCGTCCTTCAAGGCCGTGGCGGTGGAGCCGGAGGACAGCCCGGTGCTGTCCGGCGGCATGCCGGGCCCGCACAAGATCCAGGGCATCGGCGCCGGCTTCGTTCCCGACATCCTGAAGAAGGAGCTGATCGACGAGGTGGTGCGCATCTCCAACCAGCGTGCCTTCGAAACCGCCCGCAAGGTCGCCCGTCTGGAAGGCGTTCCGGTCGGCATTTCGTCGGGCGCGGCGCTCGCCGCGGCGCTGGAAGTCGGCGCCCGTCCCGAGAACGAGGGCAAGCAGATCGTCGTGATCCTGCCGTCCTTCGCCGAGCGCTACCTGTCGACCGCCCTGTTCGAAGGGCTGGAGTAACCGTCGACGCCGCGGGGCGGGGGCGGATAATCGCTCCCGCTCCGCATCCTATCCGCGAAATTCCGGCCCGAAATTTGACGGAATTGGTAGTTCGCGCTACTCTCCCCGGCAGCAGAAGAACCTTTTCCGTCCGCGCCGCCGGGGAGTGACCGCCATGTCGGATGTGACCGCCGCCACCTATGTCCCGAACCTGTCGAACAGTTCCTTCGCGCAGTTGAAGGGGCAGACGACCAAGATCGGGGCCGACGGAGCCAACGCCGACACCCAGACCTTCACGGTCAGCAAGGCCGGCGAGTTCAATTTCAAGGTCAACGACACCTTCACCAACGTCGAGATCCGCAACGACCGGAACGAGGTGGTGACGACCATCCGGTCGAAGGAATCGGCGTCGGAGGCCACCGCTCGGCTTGGGCCGGGCACCTACACGGCGACCATTTCGCAGGCCAACCGGGCGGCGGGCATCCGCGACTATTCGCTGGAGGTCACGGAACGGCAGAACGTCCTGGTGACCGGCGCCGGCGCGACGCTGAAGGGCACCGCCCAGCCGCCGGGCAACGGCGACACCGGCGTGCAGAGGCACACCTTCAACGTCCTGCAGGGCGGCACCTTCACCGCCAACATCTCGCTTCCCAACACCCGTTGGGCGATGATGGACAAGGACGGCAAGGTCGTCGCGGCCAGCGACTCGGGCAAACCCGACTCCCAGCAGACCTTCCTGCAGAAGCCGACCTACAAGCTGGAACCCGGCCAGTACACGATGGTGGTGGTCCCGCCCTCCAGCTTGAAGTCGCCGAGCGATTTCATGCTGAGCCTGGTGCCGCGCAATTCGGAGCTGTCCGAGGCGGGCGTTCAGGAAAGCGCCATTTCCAAGACGTTGCGTGAACGGCAGAACCGGCTTCGACAATGGGCGTCGGAAGCGAAGACCACCTCGACGCGGGCCTGACCATTCCGGCGGAGCCGGGCTGCGCCCGCAGGTCGGAAAATGCCGCATCGAATGTTGCCGCAACGGCGCATCCTTGCGCTATGCTGCCGGCCATGGACTTCACCGACACCCAGCTTCATCGTTATTCCCGCCACATCGTGCTGCCGGAAGTCGGCGGCATCGGGCAGGAGCGGCTTCTGCGATCCAAGGTGCTGGTCGTCGGCGCCGGCGGCCTTGGCGCCCCCCTTCTTCTCTATCTGGCGGCTGCCGGCGTCGGCACCATCGGCATCGTCGATGACGACACGGTCGACCTGTCGAACCTGCAGCGGCAGGTGATCCACGACGAATCGACGCTCGGCCATCCCAAGGTGGAGAGCGCCGCCGCCCGCATCCATGCGCTGAACCCCGATGTCCGGGTGGAGGCGCATCGGACGCGGATCAACCGCGACAACGCGCTGGAGCTGATCGGCGGCTATGATCTGGTCGCCGACGGGTCGGACAATTTCGCCACGCGCTTCCTGCTGAACGACGCCTGCTTCCTGGCGGGAAAGACGCTGGTGTCGGCGGCGATCCTGCGATTCGACGGACAGCTGAGCACCTTCAAGGCCCATCTGGGCGCGCCGCACCCCTGCTATCGCTGCCTGTTCCCGGAACCGCCGCCGCGCGGCACCGTGCCGTCCTGTTCGGAAGGCGGGGTGCTGGGGGCGCTGGCCGGTTTCGTCGGCTCGCTGCAGGCGACGGAGGTGCTGAAGGAATTGCTGGGATTGGGTGAAAGCCTGTCGGGCAGCCTGCTGATGATGGACACGCTCTATGCGTCCTATCAGCGCATCGCCATCCGGCGGGATCCCGACTGCGCGCTTTGCGGCGATCATCCGACCATCCACGACCTTTCCGCCCATTGACGGGCGCCACGGCAAAGATGGGAGGCGGCCCACCATGTCCACCACCATGTCGCAGTCCTCGGCCGAGAGCACCTCGGCCCTGTCGATCGTCCTCTTCGCCGGCGGCTTCGACCGCGTCCATTACGCGCTGGTGATGGCCAGCGCCGCGGCGGCCACCAACCGCAAGGTCACGCTGTTCTTCACCGGCCGCGCCCTGCGCGCGCTGGTGCATGAGAAGGAGCCGGGCGTGCTGGGCTGGCACGACCTGGATCCGGCCGACGACGGCAGCTCGCCGGTGGCGCGCGACCGCTATTTCGCCACCCACGGCCTCGCCACATTCGAGGAACTGCTGGAGGCCTGCGTCGCCATGGGCGTGACGGTGATGGCCTGCGAGATGGGGCTGCGCGCCCTCGGCCTGCCGGCGGGCGCTCAACTGCGCGCCGACGTGCCGGTCGCCACCGGCGGCGTCGTCACCTTCCTGAACGATGCGCCGAAGGGCGGCGCCATGCTGTTCATCTGACACCATTCTCCGATCCGGCGGAAAGAGCATGAACGACAACCGCGAGATCCTCGACCTCGCCAACCGTTTCGAATCGATCGCCACCGACGGGTTCGAAGGGCGCCCCTACCGGACGGCGCTGGCCGGTCTCGCCCGCCATGTGCGGGGGCATGCCGGGCTGGCGCCGCAGGTCGCCCATGCCCTGGGGGTGATGATCCGGCTGATCGGCGAAAGCGATCCCGAAGGCCGCTTCGCCGCCAAGATCGCCATCCTGCGCGAGGCCGTGGAACTGCTGACGGAGGATTGAGGGGGGGTACGTGCAGCCTTGAACGGAGCACGGGGCTGCCATGCGTCACGCCGGAGCTGGTCATCCCGTCATGGGGGCGATGACACTCCATGAGAGGATGCGAACCATGGCTTTCCGTTTCACCGTCGCCACCGACGCCCCGTCCCTGTTCGCCACGCTGTACGCCACCGCCAAGACCATCCGCGGCAGCGGCCTGCCGACCGGCTTGATTCATCTGATCGACCTGCGCGTGTCGCAGATCAACGGCTGCGCCTATTGCATCGACATGCACAGCAAGGAAGCCCGTCACGACGGCCAGTCGGAACAGCGCATCGCCGCCCTTGCCGAGTGGGAGCGGTCGGATCTGTACCTGCCCGACGAACGCGCCGCCTTCGCCTGGGCAGAGGTGCTGACTCGCGCCCGGCATGACCGTATCGACGAAGCCTATCGGGAACTGCAACGCCATTTCAACGCCGAGCAGATTGCCCAGCTGACCGTGACGGCGGCGCAGATCAACGCCTGGAACCGCATCGGCATCGCCCAGCACATCGAGGGCACCGCCGTCGGGATTGCGGCGTGACGGCGCTGGCCGACCCGGAGACCGCGCTCGCCGCCTTCGCGGGCGAGCGGGCGCGGCTGCGCGCCCTGGCCTACCGGCTGCTCGGGTCGGTGGCGGAGGCGGAGGACACGCTGCAGGATGCCTGGCTGCGCTGGGCCGCGGTGGTCCCCGGCAGCGTCGGATCGGCCCCCGCCTTCCTGACCACCCTGGTGACGCGGCTGGCGCTCGACCGGCTGCGCTCCGCCCGGGTGGCGCGGGAGCGCTATTATGGGCTGTGGCTGCCCGAGCCGGAGGTCGCCGGCTGGGCCGATGCGGCGGATGAGGCACCCGACACCGGGTCGGTGCCGATCGCGATGCTTCTGCTGCTGGAGCGGCTGGCACCGGACCAGCGCGCGGTCTTCGTCCTGCGCGAGGCCATGGACCTCGATTACGCCGAGATCGCGACGGTTCTCGGCAAGTCGGCGGAGGCCTGCCGCCAGATCATGCGGCGCGCCCGCAACCGGCTGAACGAGCCCTCTGGGGCCTGTGCCGATGCGGAGGCCGGGCGCCGTCTGGCCGATGCCTTCGCCGAGGCCAGCGTCCGGCGCGATTACGCCGCCATCGTGGCCCTGCTGTCGGACGATGCCCAGTGGCTGAGCGACGGCGGTGGCATGGTGCGGACGGCGGTCAACCCGCTCTTCGGCGCCGACCGCATCGCCCGCTTCCTGGTGGGCGTCCAGCGCAAGCGGGGCGTCGGGTTCGGCTTCGTGCCGGTGCGGGTGAATGGAGGACCGGGTCTGCTGACCGAACTGGGGGGCTCCTTCCGCAGCGTGCTGGCCTTCGACATCGCAGATGGCCGCATCCGGCGGATCTACCAGATCGCCAACCCGCAAAAGCTGGAGCATGTGGCGGGCTTCGGGGACGCCGGCGTCCAATAGGGAAAAGCGGCGGGGCACATGGCCGGGCCTATTCCGCCGCCTCGTCCAGCCAGCGGTCGAGCGCCGTCAGGTCGACCGGGCGGGGCAGGATGGGGAAGGGGGCGTTCTGCACGCGCCGGCCGGTCATCAGGATGCGGGTCTGCGGATAGAGCATCGCCGCCAGCGCCGCGGCGCGGTCGCCGTCGTCGCCTTCATGCACCAGCGGAAGCAATGCGACGGCCGGCGCCTCCGCGCCGATGATGGCCAGCGCTTCCAGCGCATCGTCGGTCTGCGAAACCTGGAAGCCGCGGCCGGACAGATGGCCGGCCAGCGCCGCGCGCTGAATGCGGTCGGCATCGGCCACCACGGCCCGGCGCCCGCCATAGCCCGGCATCCGGATGTCGGCGTCGATGCTGAAGCTCACATTCCCCTCCGTCCATCATATTTTCTTCATGGACGGGAGGGAGTATGCGGAGTATCTGGCGGGTTGTAAACGCCTGCTACCTGCGGTTCGACCTTCGTCGAATGCGGATCACTTCGCCCTTGTGCATCAGCGCCAGCATCGGCAGGTCGCTGGGATGGTTGCCGTAGCCCCAGGTGGCGGCGACCGGGCCGTTGCCGGCAATCCAGGCGGTCACCCGTTCCGCCTTGTCCAGGCGCACGCAGTTGGCGGTGCTGAGCCTGCCGGTCAGCTTGCCGTCCACCACCTCCATCCCCGTCGCCAGCAGGTCGTCCACCTCCAGCCCGCGCAGAAGCGCGGGCATGTAGAGGTCGAGTGCGCCGGTCGCGACCACCACCCGGCGTCCCTGCCGGCGATGCTCCTTCAGCACCTCCAGCATGGGCTGGTGCCAGCGGACGCGGGGCACCATCCGTTCCGACGCGGCCAGCGCCTCGGCCACCGGCAGGCCGCGCAGGGTGCGCTTCAGGTAGATGGCCTTCACCGATCCGGGAAAATCGCAGCCCGGCCCGCGGCCGCGGACATGACGGTGCATCGCAGAGCGGATGGCGTCGGCCAGAGCCAGCGCGGCGCGGCGCCGGCCGATCACCTCGCCGACGAACATCGGCAGGCTGTCTCCGTGGATCAGCGTGCCGTCGAAGTCGAAGAAGGCGACGCCGGACGGACCGCATACCGGCGAATCGAAAGCAGGCGAATCGGACGCCGGCATTTCGAGATGCTGCGTCGGCAGGAGCGCCGGCGGCGTCGGGCTGGCGCCAAGCGCGGGATCGGGAATGGAGCTGGTCTGCATGTACCGTTTATCCGGCCACCATGCCACGGCGGGCAAGGTCTTTTACGGCATCCCTGGAATCGGCTCCCGGCCTGCGCGAGCCGCGGGACCGTCAATGCAGCATCGTCGGGCCGCAGGGTGTTTCGAACAGAGGGCCGTCCTCCGCCCCGTCTTCGGACTCCTCCTCGGCCTCCGCGGCATCCAGCCCGTCCTCCAACTGTGCGATCAGGTCGCCGGAAGCTTCCTCCAGGCCGGCCTTGACGGCGATCAGGAGGTTGATGATCTCGCCATTGTCCTGCTCCAGACTGCGGACCCGCTCCTCCAGCCGGTCGATGCGGCGCAGCAGCAGATCCGACAGGCGGTCCAGCCGCTCGAGAACGGGATCCGGTCCGGCTGGGTTCGAGCCGGCGGGAGCCTGGACAGAGCCCAGGGAATTGATCGGTTCGGTCCCGGACGTGGTCGGCGGGCTTTCGGGCCGGGTGTCGGGGCGGTCGTCGTGGCGGTCATCCATGGTGCGGCCGGTTCCGGTCAGTGAGGTTTGCTCCTCGCCTAACCTCGGGCCGCCGGCCCGCAAGGTCCAGACCGGCACCCGATGCACCCCGCAAGCGATACCCGCCTGACCCGCCCGTCGCGCGTGTGGCGATTCCGGATGGGTGTAGGATCAGCCGCCACCTCTTGTGCGCAACGCCCCGGGGTCCGGTGTATAGTTAAGACTCAGATTTATCGGCACGCCGCTTGCGGGGAACCCCGTACAGTTCCAACCGATGGCCGATGAGGTCATAGCCCAGTTCGCGGGCGATGCTTTCTTTCAGCCGTTCCATCTCATCATTGGTGAACTCGATCACTTCACCGGAATCGACATCGATCAGATGATGGTGATGGTCGGTTCTTGCTTCCTCATAGCGCGCACGGCCATCCCCGAAATCGAGCCGGTCGATGACGTGCGCCTCCTCGAACAGCCGCATCGTCCGGTAGACGGTGGCGATGGAAATGCGCGGGTCGATGGCGGATGCGCGGCGATGCACCTCCTCCACATCGGGATGGTCCGTCGCCTCCGACAGCACGCGCGAGATCACGCGGCGCTGGTCGGTCATCTTCAATCCCTTCTTCACGCACAATTCTTCAAGGCGCGAGGGCATGGACATCCCCTGTAATCCTATTCTGTGTGACGGGCGGCGGATCGCCCCTCCGGTTCTCCCTGATGCCCGGAATGCCGACAACGAAGACCAGCCGGCCGGACAAGCCCCGGTCAGCCGAACGCGGCACCCCGAATATCCGAGCATCATACTGTGTTTCGGAACCATTCTCAAACACCCAGGTCACAGCCGGAGGGCCGAACGTGTAAATCCCTTTATTCCCATAGTTATAGGCTTTTAGTATTGTGGTGTGGCGGTGTTGATGGGCGGGGCGGAAACCAATTGCTCATAAATCCGCTGCTAGGTTTTGTCACAGGAGCACCGCGCATCCCGCGACCGGTGCCGACCGGGCGGATCGCACCGGAGAGGGGAGGGGGTGAGACGCCGTGACGCCATTCGATCCGCCGCTTCCCGTGCCGGAAGCGCACATGGATGAAGCCGCCTTCACCGCCGCCGGGCTGGCGGTTCCGGTGCTGCCGCTGGCGCCCGGACAGGATTGCGCGGCAGCGGCTGCCCGCTTCGGCCGCCAGCCTGATTTGCCCGCCCTGCCGGTGGTCGATGGCGAAGGGCGCGTCGTCGGTCTGCTGGAGCGCAGCCGTCTTGCGCCGGACGGGGGAACGGCTGCTCCGGCCGCAGCGGTGTCCGCACTCATGGACCCGCATCCGCTGCTGGTGGAGGGGACGACCCCGCTGGCGGAGATCGGGCGGCGGCTCGCCCGGCTGAAGCCGGCGGCGCTGGTGACCGGCTTTCTGGTGGTGGATCGGGGCCGCTATCTGGGCGTCGGCACGGTGACCGGGCTGATGGCGCGCTCCGCCGAACAGACGGATTTGCGTGCCCGCCAACTTGAGGAGGCGCGCCGGCAGGCCGAGCAGGCGATCCGGGCCAAGACCGCCTTCCTCGCCAACATGAGCCACGAGATCCGCACGCCGCTGACCGCGATGATGGGCTTTGCCGAACTGCTGGAGCAGGAGGTGGCGGGGCCGCACGCCATCCCGCTCTATCGCGACTACGCCCGCGACATCGCCGAGAGCGGCCGGCACCTGATGGAACTGATCAACGACCTGCTCGACCTGTCCAAGGCCGATGCGGACCGGCTGGAACTGGTGGACGGGACGGTGGACGTGGTGCGGGTGGCGATCGGCACGGCGCGGCTGCTGGCCGAACGGGCGGGGCGCCATGGCGTGCGCATCGTTACCGCCGTGCCCACGGACTTGCCGCCCTTGCGCGCGGATGAGCGCAAGCTGCGCCAGATGCTGCTGAACCTGCTGTCGAACGCGGTGAAGTTCACGCCGACCGATGGGGTGGTGACGCTGGGCGCCCGCGTGGCGGACGGCGGATCGCTGTGGCTGTCGGTGCATGACACCGGCATCGGCATGACCGGGGAGGATCTGGCGAAGGCGCTGGAACCCTGGGGCCAGATCGACAGCGCGCTGGCCCGCAGCCAGATCGGCACCGGGTTGGGTCTGCCGCTGACCAAGCGCCTGATCGAACTGCATGGCGGCTGCCTGGACGTCGTCAGCCGGCGTGACGAGGGCACCACCATGTCGCTGGTCTTCCCGCCGGAACGGGTGGGGCGGGGGTAAGGAAAAGCCCCCTCCTTTGGGGAGGAGAGGGCTTGCTTCTCGGATTTTCCCGCCGCGGCGATGCTTACGCCAGACCCTTCTCCATCGCGCTCGCCAGACGGCGGGCGAAGGCGGCAGGGTCGGGCAGGGGTTCGCCCTCGACGATGCGGGCCTGGTCGAGCAGCAGCCACGCCGCATCCTCCAGCGCGTCGGTGGCGCCGCTGCCCTTGGCCCGTTCGGCCAGACGCTTGATCAGGGCGTGGGACGGGTTGATCTCCAGGATGCGCTTGCCGACCTCGCCGCTCAGCTGCTTGTGCTGCTTCAGCAGGCGTTCCAGGTGCATGTCCATGTCGTTGTCGTCGGCCACCAGACAGACGGCGCTGTCGGTCAGGCGTTCGGACTTGCGGACGTCCTTCACCGCGTCGGACAGGGTCAGCTTCAGCAGGGCCAGCAGATCGGTCAGCTCGCCTTCCGGCGCCTTCTCCTCCGGCTTCTCGGGTTCGGCGCCCTTGATCTTGCCGAGATCGGCGCCGCCGCGGGTCACCGACTTGAAGGGCTTGCCGTCATAGACGCCGACCGACGGCATCCAGAACTCGTCCACCGGGTCGGTCAGCAGCAGAACCTCGACGCCCTTGGCCTTGAAGCCCTCCAACTGCGGGCTGCGCAGCAGGGTGTCGATGTCGTCGCCGCTGATGGTGTAGATGGCGTCCTGGCCTTCCTTCATGCGGGCGACATACTGCTCCAGCGACACCAACTCCTCGCCGGCGGTGGTGCGGAAGCGCAGCAGCTTCAGCAGCTCGTCCCGGTGCTCATAGTCCTCATAGAGGCCCTCCTTCAGCACCGCGCCGAAATTCTCCCAGAACTTGTCGTATTCGGCGGCGTTCTCGGTGTCCTTGGCCTTCTTCGACAGCTCCGACAGGACGCGCCGCGTGATGCCGGCCTTGATCTTGGCCAGCATCGGGTTGTGCTGCAGCATCTCGCGGCTGATGTTCAGCGGCAGATCCTCGCTGTCGACCACGCCGCGCAGGAAGCGCAGGTAGGGCGGGATCAGCCCTTCCGCCGCGTCGGTGATGAAGACGCGCTTGACGTACAGCTTCACCCGGTGGGAGCGCTTGGGATCGAACAGGTCGAAGGGCTTGGTCGAGGGCACAAAGAGCAGGTTGGTGTATTCCAGCGCCCCTTCGGCCCGCCAGTGCAGGGTCAGCCACGGATCGTCGAAGGCGTGGCCGACATGGTGGTAGAATTCCTTGTACTGGTCGGGGGTGATCTCCGACTTCGACCGGGTCCACAGGGCCGACGCGCTGTTCAGCGCCTTCGCATCGTCACCCTCGCCGAACAGGATGGGGATGGCGATGTGGTCGGAATACTTGCGGACGATGCCGGCCAGCCGCGCCTCGTCGAGATACTCGTCGTCGCCCTCGCGCAGATGCAGGACGATCTTCGTGCCGCGCGACAGGCCCTCGGCCTCGGCGATGGTGAACTCGCCCTTGCCGTCCGATTCCCAGCGCCAGCCATGGGCCTCGCCGGCCTTGCGGGTCAGCACCGTGACCTTGTCGGCGGCCATGAAGGCGGAATAGAAGCCGACGCCGAACTGGCCAATCAGGTTGACGTCCTTCTTGCCGTCACCCTTCTCGGCGGTTTCCAGCGACTTCATGAAGGCGGCGGTGCCGGAGCGGGCGATGGTGCCGAGATTCTCGACCAGATCCTCGCGGTTCATGCCGATGCCGTTGTCGGCGACGGTCAGGGTCCGCGCGTCCTTGTCGACCAGCAGGCGGACCTTGAGGTTCGGATCGTCGGCCGAGAGTTCCGGCTGGGTCAGGGCCGCGTAGCGCAGGCGGTCGCAGGCGTCCGACGCGTTGGAGACCAGCTCGCGCAGGAACACTTCCTTCTCGCTGTAGAGCGAGTGGGCGACGATGTCGAGCAGACGGCTGACCTCGGCTTGAAAACTGAGCCGTTCCTCGGTCATGGGGGCACCTTTGTTGGTTTTGCACTGGTGGTGGCGTCAAGACGGCGGAGATATGTGAAAGCGTCTCCGCCGTTCAAGAGGCTTGTGCCGTGCAACCGCGGGCGGTGTGCGGCGGGGTGTCGCGGCGCGGGGCTCTGTGGGAAGGTGCCGGCTGACGATGCCCCCGCCTTACTTCTTCTTCGGCGCCGGAGCCGGAGCCGGCTCGCTGCCGCCGGCCAGCAGGGGGGTCATGTCGGCGCCGTTCAGCAGGAGCTGGCCACCCTCCGTCACGTCGATCTTGTAGGTGCGGATCTCGGCGCCGCTGTCGTCCTTGCCGGCCTGGCCCAGGGCCTGGACCATCGCCAGCCCGGCCAGCAGCTCCTGCGTCTCCTGGTCGGGCTTGGCGCCCGGCGCCGGTTGCATCGCCTTCACAGCGGCGTCGATGCCGCGCAGCAGGACGGTGGCGCCGCCGGTGACGCCGAGGGCGGCCTGGGTCGCGACCTTGAACGCGCCGGTGGCGGTGCCGGCGGTGGCGGGGGTGTCGAGGTTCAGCGCCTCGATGCGCAGCTCGGTCCCGGCCTCGCCCATCGCGGTCATCGCCTGCTGCATGACGACTTCGGAGGAGGGCGGGGCGTTGGCGGGCTTGGCGCCTTTCTTCGGCGGCGGCGCCTCTTCCGCCTCGGCGGCCTTGGCGAGTTCGGTGAAGGCCTTCCACAGCGCGCTGTTCGGCAGCTTGGCGACCGACAGCTTCATTTCGAAGGTGCGCGGGGTGAAGGCGGCGGGGGCCGGCGACGGCGTCATGGCGAAGTCGCGGGCCTCGATGCCCATGCTGACGGTCGACAGGGCCTGATCGAGATCGGTCAGGCCGCTGCGGAAGGTGAGCTGGCCCAGCGAGATCTTCGCGCCGTCCTCCGGGTTGACCAGCGACAGGTTCGACAGGCGCATCGCGCCGGTGATGCCGCCGAACATTCCCTGCATCTTCGGCAGCAGCTCCGCCGCGGTCGGCGACACGCCCTGGGCGGCGGCCTGCTCCGACAGCTTCTGCAGCGCGCTGACCTTGGTCAGGTCGACGCGGCTGTAGGTGGCCTCGGCGGTGACGCCGCCGATCTTCACCAGCTCCTTGTTCTTCTCGTCCAGCACCGACAGCCCGCCGAAGGCGAAGGCGGCCGGGCCGCTCCACAGCGTGGCGCCGCCGGCGCCGGCCTCCGGCTTCAGATCCTGGACCATGGTCATGGAGGCGATGGAAATCTTGCCCTTGCCGTCGGCGGCGTTGACGGCGATGTCGTTGAAGGCGCCGTCGACCGCCAGCAGCGTCTCCAGCGTGCCCGACCAGGTGCTGGTGAAGGACTGCTTGCCGATGGAGATGGTGGCCGCGTCGACATACTCGTCGTTCTCGTCCAGGTTCTGCACCTTGATCGCGCTGGGCAGCGTGATCGAGACGCCATACTGGCCGTCGTCCTTCGGAGTCACCGACAGGAGGACGGTGCCGATGTCGAACAGCGTGCCTTCGGCATCTTCCGCCGACAGGCGCGGCAGGGCGACGTCGTAATGGTCGCCGGCCGGCCTGACGGTCGGGTCGCCCTGCCATTCGAAACCGATGCCCTCGCCATCCTCGCTGGGCGGCGGGAACCAGCGGGGCAGATCCTTCTTGAGCGACGCGGCGAGCGCCTTGGCGCCGGCCTCGTCGACCGCGGGAGCGGCCTGGGCGGCCTGGGAGAGTGGCCAGCCTGCCACCAGCGCCAGCATGCCGCCGGCGATCAGGGCAGGCCGCAGGGAACGGACCGGCAGGGCGGGAATGGACGAGAGACGGCGCGGACGCATCGAGGAGGAACTCCCAACATACGATTTTGGGAGCACGTTAAGCCTGATAAGCGAGGCCGGTCCATTCCTCTGATGTGTCGGTTCCCGGGATGGCGTCAAAAATCCAGATCGGCATAGTGCCGGGGCGGCGGGCAGCCGGTGATGTTGTCGGCCAGAATGGCGCGGAAACTGGGGCGCGACTTGATCCGGGCGTACCAGTCCTTGGCGTCCGGGCTGCGGTCCCACGGCACGTTGTCGATATAGTCCAGGCAGGACAGCTGGGCCGCGGCGGCGATGTCGGCCAGCGTGAAGGTGGTTCCCGCCAGCCAGGGCCGCCGTTCCGACAGGAAGGCGATGTAGTCGAGATGATAGGTGATGTTGGCCAGACCGGCGCGAATCGCCGGCGCGAAGGGATGGCCCTGGCCGGACAGCCGCTTGATCAGCTTCTCGCCCACCAGATTCTCACCCACCTCGCGCTCGAACTTGTGCAGGAACCAGTCGGCGACCCGCCGCACCTCCGCCCGCGCCGCGACCTCCCGCGGCAGCAGGGGAGTGTCGGGGTAGGCCTCTTCCAGATATTCGATCACGGCGAGGCCACCGGCGACGACCGTCCCATCCTCCTCCACCAGCACCGGCACCTCGCCGGCGGGGTTCATCTTCAGGAAGTCGGTGCGCCTCTCCCATGGTTTTTCGACCACGGATTCGAAGGGAAGGCCCTTCTCGGCGAGCATCACGCGCGCGACGCGCGACGCGGGGTGGATCGGGTGGTGGTACAGGGTTCGCATGGCGGCGGGACTTTACCGCAACGCGGCACGTGAAAACAGCCCGAGCATCGGTGCTTGCGCGTCTCGTTGGGGGAGGGGCAGCGGGGATTCCGGCGGAACCTGCGGCAATGATAGATGGTGGATGAGCGGGCCTCTCACCCCGCCCGCGAAAGGCGGTAGAGCACCAGCGTGTCCCCTTCGTCGGCCGGCCCGTCCACCGGCGTCCAGCCGTTGCGTTCGTAGAAGGCGCGGGCGGCGGCGTTGCGGGCGGCGCAGGCGAGTTCGGCCGGGCGCTGCCCGCCGCGCAGCAGGCCCAGGGCCTCGCGCAGCAGGGCGGAACCGATGCCGCGCTTGTGCCATCCGGGGTCGATGAACAGGTTGTGGATGATGCGGGCCTGCGGATCGAGTGAGACGAAGCCGACCACCGTTCCGTCGGCCTCGGCGACCAGCACCGCATCCTCGCGCACGCAGTCGTAATAATCGTCCAGTCTGAAGCGGTCGGCGGGCTGCCAGGAAAAGGCTTGGCGGCGTCCATGCAGGAAGATCTCGGCGCAGCGCGGCGCGTCGGCGCTGCGGATGGACCGGATCGCGATGCCCCTCCCTTCGCCGGCCGGCATGCCTCCCCCTTCTGCCCGTTGCGGTCGATCGCCTGGATCAACCGGATGGAAAGCAGAATATTCCCTTGGCGGGTCGTCCGGGAACGCTCCTTTCGTCTCGTCCGGGGAGCGGACGCCTCGGCGTATCGTCTACTCCGCCGCAGCCCGGTCCTTTGCGGCCCGATCCTTTGCGGCCTTGTCCCCGGCAGGCTTTTCCCCAGCCGGCTTTTCCCCAGCCGGCTTTTCCCGCGGCAGCTTGTCTTCGGCGGGCTTGCCGCCGGTGCCGGCGCCGTTTTCCGGTGTGGATGCGGGCGCGCGGTTCTCCTCGTTGGCGGCGTTGCCCAGCAGGCCGGCCTCCCGGTAAAAGCGCTCCGCTCCCGGATGCAGGGGGACGGAGACGTTGGCGACCGCGCGGGAGGGATCGAAATTGCGGCCCTGCGGATGCCCGTCGGCCAGGAGGCGGCGGGTGTTCTCGTGCCACAGCGCCCGGACGATGCCATAGATCAGGTCGGGGTCGCGGTCGGCGCGGGTCAGCAGTTCTGCCCCCAGGCTCAGCGTCGGGGTGAGGGCGCTGCCGGGATAGGCGTTGGCGGGGATCTCGTCCTCTATATAGAAGCGCTGGGTCCGCAGCAGCCGGGCGGCCGGCTCGCCATCCAGCGGCACCAGCCGGATCGGCACGCGCGCCGCCACGTCCGCGACCGCCGACACCGGATAGCCGCCGACCATGACGAAGCCGTCCAGCTCGCCCTTCGCCAGACGGTCGGCCGCCATGCCGGGCTTCAGGTAGTGCGGCGTGATCGTCGTCTCCGACAGGCCGTAGGCGTCCAGGATCAGCCGCGCTTCCACCAGCGTGCCCGACCCTTCCTCGCCCAGCGAGATGCTGCGGCCCTTCAGGTCGGCCATGCGGTCGATGAAGCCGTCGGAACGCACGACGATCTGGATCGCCTCCGGATAGAGCATGCCGAGCGAGCGCAGTTCCGTGAAGGGAGCCTTGCCGGTGAAGTTGCCGGTGCCGCTGTAGGCCCAATAGGCGACGTCGGCCTGGGCGAAGCCGGCTTCCACCGTGCCGGCGCGCAGCATCTCGATGTTGTCGACGGAACCGTTGCTGGCCTGCGCCACCACGATGAGGCCGGGAATGCCGCAGCTCCCCCCCTTGTCGCAGGGCCGGGATCCCGGCGGGTTGGAGATGGCGTTGGCGATCAGCCCGCCGATCGGGAAATAGGTGCCGGCGGTGGTGCCGGTGCCGATGCGGAAATAGCGCAGCTCCTGCGCCGCCGCCGGCCGCCCTCCCAACACCAGACCGCCGGCCAGACCGCCGGCGGAAGCCAGCAGCGGCGTCAGCGCCAAGCCGCCCAGCAGGTGCCGGCGGGTCAGCCGGCGGGGCGGTTGGCGAGTCGCGGGGGCCGCGTCGGAATGCGTCTGAGACCCCGGAGCGGGAAGCTCCGGCGGAGTTGGGCAGGCTTTGGCGGCTGCGCGGGGCACCGGGGCGTTCCGTTCGTCTGGCCCGGTCATCCGGGCTGGGAAGGGGGGTGCCTTCAAAGATTCCCGCACAACCCCCTCATTTCAAGGCGCAACCGGTCAAATCACGCCGACGAGGTCGAGAACGCCCGCGACTGCTACCGCACCGCCACACACGCGCACCCCCCGGCTCGACTCGGCCTGCGTCACCGCGATCGACAGGCCGAGCCCGCCGCAGGCCACCAGCATCAACCCGGCGGCGAAGCCGGCCCAGTAGAGCGGCGGCCCCTGGAGGCCGTGGCCGTGGAACACCGCGGCGACCGCGGCGACCAGAACCGCCACAATGGCCGGCGCCCTCACCCCCAGCGCCACCAGCGATCCGATCACGATCAGCGAAGCCGCCAGCCCCGGCCCGGCATAGGGCAGCCGCAGCCCCATCTGCGCCGCGAAGCCCGCCGCCAGCGCCGCGGTGACGGCGGCGGCCGGCACCTGCCAGACCGCGGTGCCGCCGGCCTGTCCCGCCCACATGCCGATGCCGAGAATGCCCAGCAGATGCTGCAGCACCCACACCGGCGTGGTCAGCCCGTTGCCGAAGGCCCCCGTCACCGTCGTCATGCGCCCGCATCCTCCGTCCGTTCCGAATAACCGGGCCGGTATGGCGGCAGAGCGGGGGCGGGGTCAAGCCGCCAAGGTGGAGGTTGCCGGAGGAATGCAGCCGGGGGGATGCTAGCGCGCCAGCGGGTCCCCCAATTGGCGCAGGTCGTTCTCGCGCCGCATCAACTCGCGCTGGCCCAGCGGGTCGAGCCGCCCCATGGCGTCTTCGGTGCGCAGGCGGTCGACCTCCGGCCGGATCAGGTCGCGCTTGAAGGCGTCGGTGGCGCTCTGCGAGGAGGGCGGGGGCGGCACCGGGATCGGGCGCGGCGGCTGCGGCAGGGCGGCCGGGTCGGGCGGGGGCGACGAGCTGCCGCGGGGACGCATGGGGGGCGGCCGGCCGATGTTTTCCGAGCCGGGGTCTCTGGAGTTGGCGCGGGGCTGCGGTGCCTCGGCCTGCCGCGGCCCGGCGGTGGTGCCGGGGCTTGAGCCGGCGCGCGACTGCTCCGCCTGGATCTGGCTCCAGGTCCGCCACTCCCCGCTTCCCGGGAGGACTGTCTGGTTGGAGACCGGCGGGACGGCCTGGGCGCGGCCGGGGGCGTCGTCGCGCAGCTGCGACGGTGCGCAGGCGCCTGCGGCCAGCAGAAAAGCCAGCGGTGCCAGGCGGCGGAGGACGAGAAGCGGGGGATGAGGGATCATGAACGGAATGTCGGTACTACCAAACGTTTCGGCAAGATAACCCTAAAGGAGGGACTCCCCTCGCGGCCAAGCCGGCGCTAGAGTGTTCTTTCTTTGTTCTGATTGTCGGTCCCCGTATGACTCGCTCCTTCCCATACCCGCACCGATCCCCTTCTCCGTTCCGGGGAGAGGGCCGGAGAGAAGGCTGGAGAGAAGGCCGGGGTGAGGGGGATGCGCGGCGGGCCTCCGGTCGGGAGAAAGGACGCCGCCGCATCCTCGCCCTTTGGCTGCCGCGGCTGTCCACCGATGCGCGGGAGCGGAGCATGCCGCCCGAGTTGCGGGGCCGTCCCTTCGCCCTGCTGCGGACGGAACGCCAGCGGCGGATGGTGGTGGCGGTCAACCGGGCGGCGGCAGCGGCCGGCATCGCTCCCGGCCATACCCTCGGTGACGCCCGCGCGCTGGAACCGGCGCTGGAGGTGGCGGAGGCGACGCCGGAGGCCGATTCGGCCCTGCTCGGCCGCATCGCCGACTGGGCGCGGCGCTACAGCCCCTGGACCGCGGCGGACGAACCGGACGGGGTGGTGATCGACATCACCGGCTGCGCCCATCTCTTCGCCAACCATTTATGGGAGGGCGAGGCGGCGCTGGCCGCCGACCTGACCGGCCGGCTGCGCGCCGCCGGCTTCAGTGCCCGCGCCGCCATCGCCGACACCCCCGCCGCCGCCTGGGGGCTGGTGCGGTTCGGCGGCCCGGAGGACCGGCGGCTGGAGCGGCTGGACGGTCTGCCGCTGGCCGCCCTGCGTCTGCCGGCGGAGACGGCGGAGGGGCTGCATGCGCTGGGATTGCGCCGGATCGGCGACCTGCACGTCATGCCGCGGGCCGGCCTTGCGGCGCGGTTCGGGGGCGGGTTGCTGCAACGCTACGATCAGGCCTTCGGCCGGCTGGACGAGCCGATCTCCCCGCGCCGGCCGGTGCCGGAGCACCGCGAGCGCCTGACCTTCGCCGAGCCGATCGCGACTCCCGAATCGATCGCCGGGGCGCTCCGCCACCTGCTGGGCCGGCTGTGCAAGGGGCTGGAGGCGGCGGGGCAAGGGGTGCGCCGGCTGCGGCTGGACGCCCACCGCACCGACCAGCGGGTGGACGACGAACCGCAGAGCCTGACGCTCGGCACCAGCCGCCCGACCCGCGACCCGGCGGCGCTGGCCCGGCTGGCCGCCCCGCTGCTGGAGCGGATCGACCCCGGTCCGGGGCTGGAGACGCTGGTGCTGTCCGCGACGGAGACGGGGCCGCTCACCGCCATCCAGACCGGCATCGACGGCGAGGGGACCGATGGCGGGTTGGCGGAGCTGGTCGACCGGCTGGCTCTGCGGCTGGGGGAGCGGGCGGTTCTGCGGCTGGTGCCGCGGGAAAGCTGGTTGCCGGAACGCTGCGTGGCGCCTCTTGCGCCGGTGGACGCCTTGCCGGCGCCGAAGCCCTGGCCGGCCGGCCGGCCGCGGCCTTTGCGCCTGCTGACCCCGCCCGAACCGGTCGAGGCCACCGCCCCGCTGCCCGACGACCCGCCGCTGCAGTTCGTCTGGCGCGGCCTGCGCCACCGGGTGAGCCGGGCCGAGGGGCCGGAGCGGATCGAATGCGAGTGGTGGCGTCCGGAAGGATCGCTGGGGCTGGCCGTGCGCGATTACTACCGCGTGGAGGATGGCGCCGGCCGCCGCTTCTGGCTGTTCCGCGCCGGACTGTACCGGCCGGGGGAATGGCCGCTCTGGTTCCTGCACGGGTTCCTGGGGTGAGGTGCGATCACCCCCTCACCACCCTCCCCGGAGGGACGGGGAGGGGGCATCAGACATGAGGGCAGGCATGTGGGGGCAGGCAGGCGGGGCTTACCCCAGCCCCTTCTGCCCCATCTCCAGGAACTTCTCGCGGCGCATGGCGCGCAGCGTGACGCCGTCGAGGCCGTCCAGTTCGGCCAGCGACTCCTCGATGCAGTCGCCGAGCTTCCTGATGGTGTCGGCCGGGTCGCGGTGGGCGCCGCCGATCGGCTCGCTCACCACGTGGTCGATGACGCCCAGTTCCTTCAGGTCCTGGCTGATCAGGCGCAGCGCGATGGCCGCCTCGCCGGCCATGTCGGAGCTGCGCCACAGGATCGACGCGCAGCCTTCCGGCGAGATCACCGAATAGATTGCGTGTTCCAGCATCAGCACGCGGTCGGCGGTGGCGATGGCGATGGCGCCGCCCGATCCGCCTTCGCCGATGACCGAGGCGACCATCGGCACGTTCAGCCGCAGGCAGCGCTCGATGCTCTTGGCGATGGCCTCGGCCTGGCCGCGCTCCTCCGCCTGGACGCCGGGGAAGGCGCCGGCGGTGTCGACCAGCGAGACGACCGGCAGCTTGAAGCGGTCGGCCAGATCCATCAGGCGCTGGGCCTTGCGGTAGCCTTCCGGCTTCGCCATGCCGAAATTGTGGCGGACGCGCGAATCGGTGTCGTTGCCCTTTTCCTGGCCGATCACCACCACCGAGCGGCCACGGAAGCGGCCCAGCCCGCCGATGACCGCCCGGTCCTCGGCGAAATGGCGGTCGCCGGCCAGCGGCGTGAAGTCCTCGATCAGGCCGTGCACATAGTCCAGGCAGTGCGGACGATTGGGGTGGCGGGCCACCTGAACCTTCTGCGCTGGCGTGAGCTTGGCGTAGGTCTGCCGCAGGAGCTTGTCGACCTTGGCCTGCAGCTTTGCGACCTCGTCGGCGATGTTGATGTCGCCGGCGTTGGTCAGGTGCCGCAACTCCTCGATCTTGCCTTCAAGCTCGGCGATCGGCTTCTCGAATTCCAGGAAGGTCTGCATGCCGGACACGGGTGGTTGGCGGGGCGCACGAAAAAGCGCGGGCTTGGTTACCACGCCCGGCGCGCCTGCGCCACAGCGGAAAGATGCGGGACGGCCTGGGAAGGGTTCCGCGACGAACCCACAGGGTTTATCCTCATCCGCCGGGGAATTCCAACCCTAAACATTGCGGGGCGACTCCAGGGCGACTCAGGGTGATGACCTCCTTCAAGGATCATTTCTCCGGCCATGCCGGCGATTACCGCGCTTTCCGGCCGACATACCCGGATGGGCTGGCCGCCGCGCTGGCCGATGCGGCTCCGTCCCGCGGGCTGGCCTGGGACGCCGGCTGCGGCAACGGGCAGGTCGCCGTCGCGCTGGCCGCCCGCTTCCGAACGGTCCATGCCACCGATGCCAGCGCGGAGCAGATCGCCCAGGCCGAACCGCATCCCAACATCCGCTATGCCGTCTCCCCGGCGGAAGCCGGCGGCCTGCCCGACGGCTGCTGCGACCTGATCGTCGCGGCGCAGGCGGCGCATTGGTTCGACCTCGGCCGCTTCTATGCCGAGGTGCGGCGGGCGGCGAAGCCGGGGGCGGCGGTGGCGCTGGTCTGCTACGCGCTGCAGCGGCTGGACGACCCGGCGCTGGACGCGGCGGTGGAGCGTTTCCACAATGGCACGCTGGGGCCCTATTGGCCGGCCGACCGCTGGAAGGTGGTGAACGGCTACCGCGACCTGGATTTTCCGTTCGCGGCATTGCCGGCGCCGCCGCTGGCGATGGAGGCGGTCTGGCCGCTGCCCCGGCTGCTCGGCTACATGAACACCTGGTCGGGGGTGAAGGCGGCGTCCAGGGCGTTCGGCCGGAACCCGCTGGAGGCGTTCGCGGAGGAGATCGCTCCGCTGTGGGGCGACCCGGAACGCGAGCGGCGGGTCCGCTGGCCGCTGACGGTCAGGCTGGGGCGGGTGGCGTAGAGCGGCGGCAAGACCCCGCCCCCGTCCGCATCGCGGTCCTACATCGGGTCCAGCTCCGAATCCCAGTAAAGAAAATCCCGCCAACTTTCGTGAAGGAAGTTCGGCGGGAAGGCGCGTCCGTTTTCTTGCAGCTCGTAGGCGGAGGGCTGGAAGGGCGGACTGAGCGGGATCATGCCGCAGACATGGGGAAGGCGGTCGCCCTTCGCCAGATTGCAGGCGGAACAGGAGGTGATGACGTTTTCCCACGTCGTCCGACCGCCGCGGGACCGCGGAATCACATGGTCGAAGGTCAGATCGTGGGTGGGGAAGGGGCGGCCGCAATACTGGCAGGTGAAGCGGTCGCGCAGGAAGACGTTGAAGCGGGTGAAGGCCGGACGGCGCGTTGCCGGAATGAACTCTTTTAAAGAGATGACGCTGGGCAACCGGACTTCGAAACTTGGGGATCTGACGACCCGGTCATAGTGCGATACGATGTTGACCCGTTCCAGAAAGACCGCCTTGACCGCTTCCTGCCAGGACCATAGCGACAAGGGGAAGTAACTGAGCGGGCGGAAATCCGCGTTCAGCACCAGAGCCGGACAGTGATCGGGTGGTGGAGCCAATGGCCACTCCCTTGTCTGAAACCGTGTCTGGATCCCGGCACGCGACACAGAGGCGGCTTCGTGCGCGGGGGTGTGTACTCCGCCCCGGCGGCCGGCCCAACTGCGGGATCGCCGATCCGGGACAACCAGATACATAGTGGATCGGCGGCCCGGACTCAACATCGTGACCCGGCGGGGCCGAATTTCTTCACCGTTGTGTAACCTTTTTCGCACTGTGGGCATTGCCGGCGGGAGCTAGGGAACCGGCCGTCCGCCACTGCGCGCGGCGGCTGTGACATCCGGAAAAAAGACTCGCGCCCGCTTATACGCTTACCCCTCGTTAACCATAGCGACGTCATGGTGAGCCTCGTTGATCCAAGCCGATCCTGCCGGCCCGAGCCGGCCGGAAGCGACCCCGAGGAAAGTTCGCCATGACCGCCGTCATCATCGACCTCGCCCAGAAGCGCCGTGAACGTGAGGAGCGTGAGCGCCAGATCCGCATCGACGCTTTCGATCGCGAGCTGCGCCGCCGTCTGGCGCTGTATCTGGAGGGCGAAGAGATCCCGGTCGAGCCGATCCGCGACAACCCCTACATCTGATACCGGCGAACGCTTGAACTGACCTTTCGAGCGTTCGCCGGCCGTCGCGACGGCGACGGCGCGCCCCCAGGGGCGCGGTAAAGCCTGCGTGGCGTTTGAACGCAATACGGCAGGTCAATTCATTGGCCCGCCGGTATGATACCAACCGGATCGTCACTTCCCGCGTCCCGTCCGGCGCGCGATCCGCTATAAAGCGGGGATGAGCGATCTCGTCACCCGCTTCGCCCCCAGCCCCACCGGGCACCTGCATCTGGGCCATGCCCATTCCGCGCTGTTCGGCTGGACCACCGCCCGCAGCGCCGCCGGCCGCTTCCTGTTGCGGATCGAGGACATCGATCCCAACCGCTGCCGCCCCGAATACGAACGCGACCTGATCGAGGATCTGGCCTGGCTCGGCCTCGACTGGGACGGTCCGGTCCGGCGCCAGTCCGACCATTTCGACGATTTCCGCGCGGCGTTGGCCCGGCTCGAGTCGCTGGGGGTGCTCTATCCCTGTTTCTGCACCCGCAAGGACATCGCCGCGGAGATCGCGCGGGCCGGCGCCGCCCCGCACGGCCCCGACGGTCCCCTCTATCCCGGTACCTGCCGCCACCGCCCGCCGGCGGAGCGGGCGGAGCGGATCGCCCGCGGCGATGCCTGGGCGCTGCGGCTCGACGTGGCCGCCGCCCACCGGCTGACCGGGCCGCTGCGCTGGCACGACCGCGCCCGGGGCTGGCAGGAGGCGACCCCGGAACTGCTGGGCGACGTGGTGCTGGCCCGCAAGGACACGCCGACCAGCTATCACCTCAGCGTGACGGTCGACGACCATCTGCAGGGCGTGACGCTGGTCACCCGCGGCGAGGATCTGTTCTTCGCCACCCACCTGCACCGGCTGCTGCAGGCCCTTCTGGGCTACGATCCCCCCGACTACCACCATCACGGCCTGCTGCGGAACGCGGCGGGCGAGCGGCTGGCCAAGCGCGACCGCGCCCAGACCCTGCGCTTGCTCCGCGACGAAGGCCGCAGCCCGGCAGAGGTCCGGGCGTTGGCGGGGTTCCCTGGGGCCGGATTTGGCGGGGCCGGGTTTGGCGGGGTAGGGATCGCGGGATAGGGCTCACCCCATCTGCGCCACAGGCAGGGGGTAAGCGCAGGCGGCGCTCCGCCCGGTGGCGTTGCGCAATGCATCGGAGGTCAGCCGCTCGCTGCCCAGCAAGGCCTCGGCGGCCAGCCGGCCGGAGATGACGCAGGCCTCCACGCCGGGGCCGGGGAAGACGCCGGCGCCCGTCAGGCACAGGCCGGGGATCGGGCTGCGGCGGGTCAGGCGTTGCTGGTCGGGAGCGATGCCGTAGATGCTACCGGCGCTGGTGTAGGCATAGCGGGCGAAGGTGGCGGCGCTGGCCTCCTGCCGGGTGATGATGTGGCGTTCCAGATCGGGGATCAGGCGGGAAGCGGCGGCGATCATCGCGTCGCCCTCCGCCCGCTTGCGCGCCTTGTAGGCCGGGTCGGCGCGGTTCCAGCCGGCATCGGCCGGGGCCAGCCGCAGCAGAGACACCGCCGCATGCCCTTCGGGCGCCAGGCTGCGGTCGTGGATGGACGGAACGGCGATGGCCATGCCGAAGCCGGTCCGATCCCGCGGCAGGAAGGTCATCGCCGGCAGGTCGGGGATCATGTCCAGCCCAAGCGTGACCATGAAGGCCGAGGTGGACGGACGCATCGCGGCGCAGCGGGCGGCGTAGGCGGCCGGCAGATGCTCCGCCCCCACCAGTTCCAGCATGGTCCGCCGCACATCGGCGTTGGAGATCACGGCGGGCGCGCGGATGATACGGCCATCTGCGGTCCTCACCCCGGCGGCGCGGCCGTTCTCGATCAGGATGCGCGTGGCGGCGTTGCGCAGCCTGATCTCCCCGCCATCGGCGCGGATCGACTGGGCCAGCGCGTCGGCCAGAGCCTGCGACCCGCCGGCAGGATAGCGGCCGCCGGAAAACCAGTAGCCGAAGATCGGCGCCATCTGGCCGACGGTCAGCAGATCCGCCCGGTCGCTGAGATAGCCGGTCAGCACGGTCAGCAGGCGCTGGCCGGCGCGGTCGGGGATGTAATGGTCCAGCATCTCCTGGAAGGGGCGGGCCATCCAGCGCATGGCATGCGGGCTGTCGGTCACATAGCGGCGCATCGCCGCCACCGATTGCGGGATGTTGGGCAGGCCGCGTTCGGGGCAGCCGCGATACATGTCGTCATAGACCGCCCGCATCTCCGCCAGGAAGGCGGCGGCCCCGGCGGCGCTGGCGGGATGGTCGGCGGCGATCTGGGTTGCCAGTCCATCAGCGTCATCGGCCAGTAGGCGCAACCTGCCGTCCAGCGCGACGCCGCGGTTCACCGGCTGCCACCCCACCCGGTCCCCAACCCCCAGCGAGCGCAGCAGATGGTCGACCGGACCGCCGGGATGGGCGCCGCTGATGTCGTGGACGCCGGCATCGAAGACGTAGCGGAAGGGTTCGGCGCCCGCTTCGCCGCGGTTGCGCGCCTTGACCGTCCAGGAGGTGCAGAAGCCGCCGGGGCGGTCATGCGCCTCCAGCACCGTCACCCGCGCCCCGGCCCGCGCCAGCAGCGCCGCCGCCGTCAGACCGCCGATGCCGGAACCGACCACCACCACGTCACGCTCGTTCGGCGTTGCGCGCGTCCGGTTCAGGATCGCGGGAGCCGGCCAGGGGTGCGGATCGGCCTCCGCCAGCCGGCGCCGCATCGCCCGCCCGACGATCCAATCCGGCAGCAGCCGGTTGGCGACGATGCCCAGCGCGCTGGCGCCGATGGAGAAAGCGGCCTCCCAGCCGGGCAGGGCGGCGAAGCCCAGACCGCCGATCAGGAACAGCACGCCCCAGACCGCCGTCATCAGCCGGTTGACGGCGACGAACTGCGGCAGGTGCCAGTATTCGCGCGGCCAGTCGTCGCGGGCGTATTGCAGGGTGAAGGGGCTGCCGGCGGCGATGCTGCCGAAGGCCATGGCGGACAGCGCCAGATGGATCGTGAGGCCGAGATTGCGGACCGGCCAGTCCCAGCCCAGCGGACCGCAGGCGGGCAGGACGGCGAAGAAGGCGGCGGCCACCAACTCGGGCGCCTTGTAGGAACCGCGCAGCTTGTCGAGGACGCAGAGGGCGAGGCTGGCCGCCAGCGCGGTCAGGGAGGCCGGCAGCAGTCCGGCGAGCGGCAGAACGGCGCCGAACAGCAGCCACGGAGAGAAGCCCAGCAGGATACGGAACGCGATGGGAAGCTTGACGGGCGTGCGCATCGGGATGGTGCCTTCGCGGTGGTGGAAACTGCGAAGGACCATCTGCGGGAGGCGGGTGTACGTGCCAGCGCAACTGCGTAAGGAGCGGGTCTGGCTTCGTGAACTGCGGCGTATGGCGGTTCGCGATGCGTGAAATGCGGGGACGTACGGGGCAGTACATGGCGGGACTGTACCTGTCGTGTACGCGTGCCCCCTCTCTTGACCCTCCCCCTGTTCGAGGGAGAGGGGACAGCCGCAAAACTCACGGCTTCAACCCAGATAGGACTCCACGCCCATGACCGTGAAGCCCTTGTTCTCGGGGAAGCGGGCGTTGACCTTCTCGCGGGCTTTCTTCTCGTCCAATGCCCAGACCAGGAAGCGGCGGCCGCGTTTCCAGCTGTCCAGCGCGGTGGAGGTGAGGTTGGCGTTGACGCGGGCGCCGTATTCGATGTTGACCACCCGCAGAAGCCAGCCCTGATCGTTCTGGGTGCGGCGGTCGTCCAGAACATAGATGCGGCGGTCGGCGGCACCGGCGGCCTTAAGGCGCCGCTCCAGTTCCTCGCAGCCCAACTCGGCCTTCTCCTTGCGGCGGCGGGCATCGCGCAGGTCGCGGGCCTGCTGAAGCGTGGCGCGGGCGACCCTCTTGATCCGCTCGACCTGCGCCTGCTTGCGCGAGACGGCGTTGGCGATCCGTTCCTCCGAGGTCTTCAGCCGGCGCATGGCCAGCAGAATCGACACGGACAGGGAGGCGAGGCCGACCAGACCGGCGAAGATGTAGGGCATGCTGTCCATGGGCGCGTCCTTCTCAACCGGCTTTCTCTCAACCGGCTTTGGCGATGGGGGCGTCGGCGGACAGGAACTCCTGCATCCGCGTCACCGCATAACCGAAGGCGGGCGGGTAGCGCCGCTCGATCTCCGTCCGCGCCTCCGCCATCGAGCGCGCCCACACCTCGATCATCTGCGGCTGGGCCCAGCCGGGGTCAACCAGCGCATGCTGGCTCTGCTGGGCGGCGCTGGTGCCGACATATTTGTTCACGATCATCGCGACGTAGCAGGGGCTGCCCTGGACCTCCTCGCCGATCAGGCGGACCAGCCTTTCGCCGGACTGCCGCGACTCCTCGATCTGGCGCTCCAGCACCTTGCGGCGGCGCAGGACATCCTCCACCGCGCCGTCCAGCTCCTTCAACTCCTGGACGCGGTCGGCACGGCGGGCTTCGAACTTCGTTTCCATCTTGGCGCGGCGGGCGATCACGTCGCGCACCCCTTCCGACCCGTGGCGGCGCTCGATGGCGCGCTCACCCAGCAGGATGACGAGCTTGCCGATGCCGAATCCCAGGCCCGCCAGCCCGAAGGCGGAGATGAGCGCGTTGCCGTAGTTCTGCCACATGTGCGGATTCCCGGTCGGGAGCACCATCCGAGTGGATGCCTCCAATGATAGGAGTACCCCCTGGTTCTTCGCCGTTCAATCGCCGCGCTGTAACGATATTTCACATGAAACGCACAGTCGCCGGCGGTGGAGCGGCTACCCGGCCGCCCGCTCCACCCGGTTGCGGCCGCCCTGCTTGGCGGCCCGGAGAGCCCGCTCGGCGCGGTGCAGGGTCTGTTCGACGCCGGGCTCGCCGGGCAGCCAGTCGGCGATCCCGATGCTGGCGGTGACGGCGACGGTGACGGCGCGGCCGTCCACGATGATCGGGCTGTCGGCCAGGGCGGCGCGCACCCGTTCCGCCACCACGGCGGCGCCGGCGGAGTCGGTTTCCGGCAGCAGCGCGGCGAATTCTCCCCCGCCGGATCGGGCGACATGGTCGGAGATGCGCAAGGCGGCCCGCATCCGCTTAACCACCGCGCGCAGCACCGCGTCGCCGGCGGCGTCGCCATGGGCGTCGTTGACCGCCTTGAACCCGTCCAGGTCGAGCAGGAAGACCGTAAGCGGCCGCCCATAGCGCCGCGCCCGCGCCAACTCCGTCGCCGCCAGTTCCAGGAAGCGGCGGCGGTTCCATACGCCGGTCAGCGGATCCAGCACCGCCAGACGGTTCAGGCGGACGGTCGCCTCCTCCAGCGCGCGGGTGCGCTCGGCAAGCTGTCGTTCCAGCGCTTCGAAGGCGGCATAGGCGCGCAGCGCCGTCACCACGCTGGTGAACAACCGGCGCGCGGTCAGTTCCGTCTTCGCGGTGTAGCCGTCGATCTCGTAGGCGAGGACGAGTTCCTCCTCCGGGATCCGGGCGGGCTGGCCGGTGCGCAGGACGATGCGGACGGCCCGGTTGCCCAAATCCTCCCGGATGGTGCGGACCAGCCGCAGACCGGCATCCTCCGTCTCCATCACCACGTCGAGCAGGATGACCGCGATGCCGGGCGTTTCCCGCAGGATGCGTTCCGCCTCCGCGGCGCTGGCGCAGTCCAGCAGGCGGACGGGGCGGCCGCGGAAGCGCAGGCGGGCCAGGGCCAGCCGGGTGACGGCATGCACCTCCGGCTCGTCATCGGCGACCAGCACCAGCCAGGGCGGTGACTGAGGGTCCGGGTTGTCGGTGTCGGATCGGTCCGGGAGCGGTGTCGCGGGGGACTCGTCCGAGGCGAACAGGAAATCGTTGGACATGGCTGCCGGCTCGGAGCTGCGCGCGGTACACGCATGGATGGAAGCATGTCGGCGTACCGGATGCAACGGTGCCGAGTGTCGTGCTCCGTTGCATCGGATCGGACTATCGAAAGGGTGTGGATGGCGGGGGGATCGGACCGCCCTTCGGCGTGTTTCGCCATTCGGTGCTTGCGCGGCCACCGCGAGCCACCTTAGGCAAGACAGTGCGTATGTCGATGGCCGGTCCGGACGATGTAGCGGGCGGTCCGGCGGCGGTCCTTCACGGGCGCGATGAAACGGCACAGGAGCGGACCTGGTCATGGAAGCAGGCATCGACGGGCCGGCGCATGCGGCGAAGCTGCGTGCGCTCGCGCTGGGGGCGCTTGGTGTCGTCTATGGCGACATCGGCACCAGCCCGCTCTACACGCTGCGCGAATGCCTGACCGAGGGCGGCGGCTTTCCGCTGGTGCCCGAGATCATCCTGGGCGTGCTGTCGCTGATCTTCTGGGCGCTGATCATCACGGTGACGGTGAAGTACGTCGTCTTCGTCATGCGCGCCGACAACCAGGGCGAGGGCGGCATCCTGGCGCTGACCGCGCTGGCGTTGCGCGGCATGCGGCCGGGGCACCGGCGTACCGGCGCCGTCATGGCGATCGGCGTGATAGGCGCCTCGCTGTTCTACGGCGACAGCCTGATCACCCCCGCAATCTCGGTGCTGAGCGCGGTGGAGGGGCTGCATGTCGTCGCCCCCGCCCTGGACCACTACGTCCTCCCCATCACCCTGACCATCCTGATCGGGCTGTTCGTGCTGCAGCGCTTCGGGACGGAGAAGGTCGGCCGGCTGTTCGGGCCGGTGATGCTGGTCTGGTTCATCACGCTGGGCATGCTGGGGGTGTGGCAGATCGTGCGCTATCCCGGCGTGCTGGCCGCGGTCTGGCCCGGCCATGCCGCGGAGATGCTGTTCAACCATGGCTGGCACGGCTTCCTGCTGCTGGGGGCCGTGGTTCTGGCGGTGACGGGGGCGGAAGCGCTCTACGCCGACATGGGGCATTTCGGCCGCAAGCCGATCCGCGGCGCCTGGTACACCATCGTGCTGCCGTCGCTTCTGCTGTGCTATTTCGGCCAGGGCGCCCTGCTGCTGCACGAGCCGGAGGCGATCGAGAACCCCTTCTTCCATCTGGCGCCGGACTGGGCCCAGGTGCCGCTTCTGCTGCTGGCGACCGCGGCGACCATCATCGCCGGGCAGGCGGTGATCTCCGGCGCCTATTCGGTCACGCTGCAGGCGATGCATCTGCGCTATCTGCCGCGGATGGAGGTGATGCACACCTCGGAGCACGAGAAGGGCCAGATCTACATGCCGCAGCTGAACTGGCTGCTGCTGGCCGGCGTCCTCATCCTGGTGCTGACCTTCCAGACCTCCAGCAACCTCGCCGCCGCCTACGGCATCGCGGTGACCGGCACGATGGTGGCGACCACGCTGCTGGCCTACAAGGTCGCGCGCTCGCTCGGCCGCTGGAAGCTGTGGCAGGCGGTGCTGGCGCTGGCGGTGTTCCTGACCGTCGACATGGCGCTGTTCCTGGCCAATCTGGTCAAGGTGGAGGAGGGCGGCTGGTTCCCGCTGGTGGTCGGCGCGGCGGTCTTCCTGCTGATGGCGACCTGGCGGCGCGGGCGCGAGGTCGTGCGCAAGCGGCTGGCCGAGGACGCGCTGCCCTTCGACCTGCTGGTGGAGCGGCTGAAGAGCGGATCGGTGCAGCGTGTTCCGGGCACCGCGGTGTTCCTGACCGGCAACCCGCGCGGCCTGCCGCCGGGCCTGCTGCACAGCCTGAAGCACTACAAGGTGCTGCACCAGCGCATCGTGCTGCTGACCGTCGACATCGAGGACGTGCCCCATGTGCCGGACGAGCGGCGGTTCGAGTTGAAGACGCTGTCCGCCGGATTCTTCCGGCTGATCGTCCATTTCGGCTTCAAGGACGAGCCGGACATCCCGCATGCGCTGGAGACGAAGCGGATTCCCGGCCTGCCCTTCGAGCCGATGGAGACCACCTATTTCGTCAGCCGCGAGACGCTGATCCGCAGCCACGGCAAGCTCGGCCTGCCGCGCTGGCAGGAACCGCTTTTCATCTTCCTGTCGAAGCTGTCGACCAGCGCGTCGGAGTATTTCTGCATCCCGCCCAACCGCGTGGTCGAACTGGGCATGCAGTTGGAGATATAGGGCGCTGGGCAGGGTCCGTCCGTCCGGCCCCCTGCCACGGGCGGGTCAGCGCCGGACCATCGGCGCCAGATCCTTTCGGATGCCGGCGTCGAGGCGGGCGTTCAGGTCGTCCATCATCCGGCGGGTGATCTCGAGGAAGGTCGCCTCGCGGTCGGCCAGCGAGATGTTCTCCGGCACGGTGGTGGAGTGGGTAACGGTGGAGCGGGTCACGCCGCGGAAACCGCCATTGCCGGTGTCCGGCACCTCGCCGGTGATCTCCACCTCGATCCGGCCGTCATAACGCTGGGCCTGATCGTTGGTGAAATAGCCGGAGATGCCCTTCCTGGTCGGCAGTTGGACCTCGACGATGCTGGCGTCGCGGATGGTGACGCGCACGCGCCCCTGACCGCCGGCCGCCTGCAGCCGCTCCGCCGCCCAGCGCCGCACCGCCTCGCCCGGCGGAACGGCGGAACGGCCTTCCACATGCTTGGCCCCCATCGGGCGATAGGCGTCGACCACGTCGATGCTGCCGGCATTCAGCACGATCGGCCCGAAATTGGAGAAATCGATCGGACGCGGCGCCGGCCGGGGCGGGGTGCTCTGGCAGGCGGCAAGCAGGAGAGTCGTCATTCCGGCGGCAATAACAAGGCGGCGCGACAGCATGGAGGCTCCGGGTAAGGGAGAAAAACAGTTGATCGGCGAGGCACTATAATCGCCTCCATACGGCGCTGCATCATGTCTCTTTTGGGGAACTCAAAGGGGATTGCCTCAACCTTATGGGAGTCTTCCTTTGCCCGCGCCTGCCGAACGATGGGCGCGCATCGCCGTGGAGCCCGATCATCGCCTGGGCCGGGGAGCACCCGCCGCCAAGGTATGGAGGATGTCTTCCCGGACCCCCTTGGCCCCCCCTTGGACGCCCGGCGGGCGAAGCGGTTGTCGAGCGTCTTGCCGGGGCCGTAGACCGGCGGAGCTTCCGCCCAGCGCCCGCCCGACTCCAGCACATGGAGGGTTCCGCTGATCGAACGGCGATCGTCCACACGCGGCTTGCCGGGGGTGTCGCGCGAAGGTTGCGGCTCAAGCCGCCCAAACTGCTCCGCCGTCAACCGGAACCTCACAGGACAAGGTCGTGATTATCACCGGTGCATCGTCGGGGATCGGCGAGGCCACGGCTCGACTGCTCGCGCAACAGGGCGCCAAGGTCGTGCTGGGCGCGCGCCGCGAAGACAAGCTGAAGCGGAGGATTGCCGATGACATCGGCAAAGGTGGCGGGCAAGCCGCCTATCAGGTGCTCGATGTCACCAAGCCGACCGACAGCGAAGCAATCGTGCGTCTGGCGAAGGAGAGGTTTGGCCGCGTTGATGTTGTCTTCCTGAATGCCGGCATCATGCCGACGTCGCCCGTCTCTGCTCTCAAGACCGATGAGTGGAACCAGGCTGTCGACATCAACATCAAGGGCGTGCTCAACGGTGTCGCCGCCATAATGCCCGACTTCATCGCGCAGAAATCCGGACAGATCATCGCGACATCTTCGGTCGCCGGCATCAAGGCATATCCCGGAAGTGCGATTTATGGTGGAACAAAATGGTTCTTGCGCAATTTCATGGAGGCTCTGCGCATGGAATCGGCCATGGAGGGCACGAATATCCGCACGGCGACGATCTATCCCGCTGCGATCAGTACCGAGTTGCTGAACGGAATCACCGATCCGGCCGCAGCCGAGGGTATGAAGAAGCTGTACGATACCTACGCGATCCCGCCGGACCGGATCGCCCGCGTCGTTTCCTTCGCGATTGACGCGCCGGAGGACACCACGATCAACGAGTTCACGGTCGGACCCAGCAAACAGCCATGGTGAAGAGGGTCGAGCAGGCCGCAGGCAGGGTCAACTTGCCGACCACTCAGCTGCCGGGGGGGGGCCGTGCGGGGAGAGTGACGACGCCCCCCCGCCCCCGCGGAGCCCCATGCCTCGACCAGCGATCCCGAGGCCCGGCTGTACCGCAACACCCCACTCCAGCCCAAAACGGGCACCGCAGTCCCCGCATTCAAGCCTCAGCGAAGGAAAGGGCATCGCAGGGAGCCGTTTTTCCCGTGTCCTGCCGGGCCTCACTCCACCGGGTAAGGCGGCTTGGTGTACCCTGCCGGCGACAGGGTGAAGATCTCGGCACCGTCCGCCGTCACGCCGATCGAATGCTCGAACTGGGCGGACAGCGACTTGTCCTTGGTCACGGCGGTCCAGCCGTCGCCCAGGATCTTCACGTCGGGGCGGCCGGTGTTGATCATCGGCTCGATGGTGAAGATCATGCCTTCCTTCAGGACCAGACCCTCGCCCGGCTTGCCGTAATGCAGGACCGACGGCGGTTCGTGGAAGACGCGGCCGACGCCGTGGCCGCAGAAATCGCGCACCACCGAGAAGCGGTGGGATTCGGCGAAGGTCTGGATGGCGTGGCCGATGTCGCCCAGCGTGGCGCCCGGCTTCACCGCGGCGATGCCGATCATCAGCGCGTCATAGGTGACGTCCACCAGCTTGCGCGCCTTCACGCCGACCTCGCCGCACAGATACATGCGGCTGCTGTCGCCGTACCAGCCGTCGACGATCGGGGTCACGTCGATGTTCAGGATGTCGCCGTCCATCAGACGCTTGTCGCCGGGGATGCCGTGGCAGACGACATGGTTGACGGAGATGCAGTTCGCGCGCGGGAAGCCGCGATAGCCCAGCGGAGCGGGGACGCCGCCATGGTCGCGGATGAATTGCTCCAGCAGGCGGTCGAGCTCGCCCGTGGTGACGCCCGGCTGCACATAGGGGACGATGTAGTCCAGTGCCAGCGCGGCCAGCCGGCCGGCCTTGCGCATGCCTTCGAATCCCTCCGGACCATGAAGACGGACGCGGTTGGATTCGACGTGATCCTGTTCCAAGACGAAAGCCCCTATGCCAAGTAACCGAAAGCCCGATGCCGAAACCTGCCGCGGCCCTAAAGCCGGATCGGCAGCGGCCGGTCCAATTCAATCGATTCGGGTGTGATCGCGCAAGACCAACACAGCGCCTCCACCCCCGAATCCAGTGCGCGGCGCAGACCATCGTGATAGGTCGGGTCGAGATCGGCCGCCGTGCGGAAATGGGTGCAGTCGCCGCGCTGGACAAGGTAGAGCATGACCGCCCTGCAGCCCTGGGACACCATCGCCGCCATCTCCTCCAGATGCTTGGCGCCGCGGGCGGTGACGCAGTCCGGGAACTCGGCGGCCCCATCTTCATCGGGGCCATGCGGGCCTTGCGGGCGGCGCAGATGGACGTTCTTGACCTCGACATAGGCGGGCGGACGCGGGTCGGGCTTGGCCGGATCGTCCTCCAGCAGCACGTCGATCCGGCTGTTGCGGCCGTATTTCACCTCGCGCCGCAGCCGGTCGTAGCCGGCCAGTTCCGGGATGGTGCCGGCGGCGATCGCGGCGGCGACCAGCGCGTTGGGATGGCCGGTGTTGACGCCGACCAGCCCCTCGCCCCAGGGGGCGGCGGCCTCGACCAGCTCCAGCGTGTAGGCCAGCTTGCGGTTGGGGTTGGCGGAGCGCGACAGCCAGACGGCGGAACCGGGAAGGTCCAGGCCGATCATGCTGCCGGAATTGGGCACATGCGCCGTCACCTCCACCCCGTCCAACAGGACGTCGGCGAGGAACCGTTTGTAGCGGCGGATCAGGCGGCCTTGAAGAAGGGGGGTGGGAAAGCGCATCTTGGCGGCGACGCTACCCTCGGCCTTCCCGCTCGACAAGAGCGTTCCCATGGAGACCCCTGCCAGATGACGTCCGAAGCCGCCGCAATTCCGACCGGAACCAATCCGACCGCCGCCGTCCTGGTGATCGGCAACGAGATCCTGTCGGGCCGCACCAAGGACGCCAACCTGGGCCACATCGCCGAGAAGCTGAGCGAGATCGGGGTGCTGCTGCGCGAGGCCCGCGTGGTGCCGGATGTGGAGGAGGAGGTCGTCGCCGCGGTCAACGCCCTGCGCGCCCGCTACACCTATGTCTTCACCACCGGCGGCATCGGCCCGACCCACGACGACATCACCGCCGCCTGCGTCGCCAAGGCCTTCGGCGTGGCGCTGGAGCGCAACCCGGAGGCGGTCGCCCGGCTGGAGCGTCATTACGCCGCCGGCCAGCTGAACGAGGCGCGGCTGCGCATGGCCAACGTCCCGGCCGGCGGCATCCTGATCGACAACCCGATCAGCCAGGCGCCGGGCTTCCAGATCGGCAACGTCTTCGTCATGGCCGGCGTGCCCAACATCATGCGGGCGATGCTGGACGGCATCCTGCCGCGGCTGGCCGGCGGGCCGGCGCTGCATGCCCGCACGGTGGCCTGCGAGTTGGGGGAGGGGGTGATCGCATCCGACCTGTCGGCCTTGCAGGACCGCCATCCGAATCTCGAGATCGGCAGCTATCCTTACTTCCGCAACGGCTTCTTCGGCGTCAGCCTGGTCCTGCGCGGCACCGACGAGGCCGAGGTGACGGCGGCGGCGGATGAATTAGCGGCGATCATTCGCCGTCTGGGCGGTACGCCGACCATCACCGTTGGTACGAAAGGGTAGTGCGCCGCCATGATCGGGGCTATGTCGGCGGATCGATTGTCCCGGACCGATTCGGTCCTACATTAGCCTCTCATCATCTCAACCGAGTCTGCCGGGAGGCTCCGCCATGAAGAGCTTTGAGAAAGCGGCGTTGCTGTTCCTTCTGCGTCATCTGGCCGCAGGCGTCGCGGGTGCGGTGGTGCTGGCAACTGGCCTCTTGTGGTTCGACGTCGCCAATTTGGCGACGCTGATCGGCAGCAGCGAATACGGGATCACCGCGACCGTCATGCTCTATGCCGGCCTGATGCTGACCTTCGGCAGCGTGTCGATGGGGATCGGCATCATGGCGATGAACGAGGACACCCGGCCCTGAAGCACTCCGGTCCCTGAGGCACTTCGACGCAGTTGGCCGGCGGGCCGTTCGGATTGTCCGCGCTCAGAAATTGCCGCCGAACGGTCCGAAGCTGTTATAAATCCACACCAGCGCCACGATCACCGCCAGCCAGAGCGCGGCATTGCGCAGCGCGACGCCGCGGTTCCGGCGAAGGGCCGCCGGCACCACCAGAACGGCCACCATCAAAAGCGCCACCAGCGACAACCAGTTCGTCTCGCTCACGCCGCGTCCTCCCATTCTCCGGCCCTGCTCAGGGCCGGTCCCACAGTTGCGCTTCCTTCCATATGGGAATGCCCGCGGTATTGCGAAGGCCCCTTGACCCGCAGCCCCGCGATTGTCTAAGTCATGACCACGGAACGGTGCGTTGCATATCACGGTATGCAATCTGTGCGGGCAGCGCGGGGCCGCTCCGTCGACATGGGCTTTGCCGTCATGATCCGGTTGCCTGACCGGCCTATGATGGCGGAGTCCGGGGCGCGGGCGTGGCGAAACTGGTAGACGCAAGGGACTTAAAATCCCTCACCCTTAGGTATGCGGGTTCGAGTCCCGCCGCCCGCACCATCTTCATTGCAGTCCGGCTTCATTGCAGTCCGGCCTTCTTCCAAACCGACAATCAGCGCTCCACCGGACCCCCGGCATTGACCCAGGCGGCGAAGCCGCCGCGCAGGCGGTTGATGGTGCCGGTGTGGCCGGCGGTCATCATGCGTTCGGCGGCGGAACCGCAGCGCATGCCTCCCTGGCAGTGGAAAACCAGATGCTTGGCCGGGTCGGCCGGTACCCGCGACGGGTCGAAAGAGGACAGCGGGTTCAGGATGGCGCCGGGAATATGGCCGGCGGCATGTTCATGGGGTTCGCGGACATCGACGATCACCGCTTTGCCGCTGGCCTGCAATTCGATGGCGGTCGCCGGGTCGATCTGGCGGATGGCACCGGTGCCGGTCTGATCGGCCGATGGGGCGGCGGGGAACAGTCGGCGGATCAGTGTGCACAGGAGCATGGTCGGCTTGCCTTGAAACAGGTGTGATCGTCGGGCCGGGCGGATGCCGGGAAAACCCCTGCCTTTAAAATCAGCAAATTCTAATTTAATGTCAATGGGCGCGCCTGCCGATCCTGTGCGAGCTGGGTCAGATGGAGCGCAGTGTCGGTCAGCCAGTCGGCCCTGCCGCTGTCAGCGACGCCGTGTGCGATCCGGTTTTCGAAGAGGGGGCGGCGACTTGCCGGTCGGGACCGGGAGGCCGGTCGGAGTAGGTGGTGCGGGCGGTCGGACTCGAACCGACACTCCTTGCGGAACCGGATTTTGAGTCCGGCGCGTCTACCAATTTCACCACGCCCGCAGCGACGCCTCTTCTAACGCAACAGTCCGCAAACGGAAAGCGCAAAAGAAAGGCTGCTCCATCCCATCGGCGATGGGCGACGCCGCCACGGCCGCGCCTATTCCCCGGCGGCGGTGCCGTCCCTGCCATGCGGTCGCAGGGGCGGTGCGCGCGTCGCGGACGGCTGGTCGAACGGTCCGGCACGCGCTACCTTGTCGGTCATGACGACCAAGCCCCTCATGTCCCGCATCTTCGACGATCCCCGCGTCGCGGCGCTGCTGCTGGCGCTGGCCAGCGCGGGCGTGCTGCTGTCGGCCCTGTTCTTCCAGTTCGTGCTGGATTACCAACCCTGCATCCTCTGCATCATGCAGCGCTGGCCCTATGTGGCGGTGATGGTGTTCGGGCTGGTGACCTGGCTGTTCCGCCGCTGGAAGGGGCTGGGCGACGCGCTGCTGGTGGCGAGCGGGCTGGCCCTGCTGGCCGGTGCCGGCATCGCCGCCTATCATGTCGGGGTGGAGCAGCATTGGTGGGCCGGCACCTCGTCCTGCGGCGGCTCGGCTCCGGCGAACTCGCTGGAGGCGTTGCGGGCGCAGGTGATGGCGGCGCCGGTCACCCGTTGCGACGAAGTGGCCTGGTCGCTGTTCGGCATTTCCATGGCGGGCTACAACGTGGCGATCTCGCTGGCGCTGGCGGCCTACGCCTTCGTCGCGGCGCGCACCGCCTACATCCGCACCCCGGTGTCGAGGACTGCATTGTGAGCGAAACGACTTCTCCGACCGCCATCCCGCGCCATGGCGCCTTGCCCGGCGACCTGCCGCGGCGGGAACGGCTGGCCCGCATCGTCCGCGTCGACCATGCCGGCGAATATGGCGCCAAGCGCATCTATGAGGGCCAGATCGCCGTCATCGGCAAGGGCCGGCATGGCAAGACCCTGCGCCACATGGCGGAGCAGGAACTGGTCCATCTGCAATATTTCGAGAAGCAGCTGAACCGGCGCCGCGTGCGGCCGACCATGCTGCAGCCGCTGTGGCACGTCACCGGCTTCCTGCTGGGGGCCGGCACCGCGATCCTCGGCGAGCGTGCGGCGATGGCCTGCACCGTCGCCGTCGAAGAGGTGATCGAGGAGCATTACGAGGCGCAGTTGAAGCACCTCGGCCCCGACGAACAGGAACTCGCCGACAGTATCCGCAAGTTTCAGGCGGAGGAGGTCGAGCACCGCGACATCGGCATCGTCAACGAGGCGGAGCGCGCGCCCGGCTATCCGGTGCTGTCGGCGGCGATCAAGGCCGGCACCCGTGCGGTGATCTGGGTGGCCGAGCGGGTCTGACGGAATCGCGGGTTCGAGGGGGCGGTCACTCCCCCTCTCCCCGCAAAGGGCTTTACGCCCCTTCCGCCACCACGCGCTGGTAGGCCGGCAGCGTCAGGAATTCGGTGAAGTCCTCGCGCGCGACCAGATCGCGGAACAGGGCGGCGGCATCGGCGTAGCGGCCCTTGGCATAGGCGTCGGCGCCGACACGCGCCTTCCAGGCGGACAGTTCCTCCGCGATCACGCGATCGACGAGGTCCAGGGTGACGGGCTGTCCGTCGTCCAGCGCCGTGCCGGTGTGGACCCATTGCCAGATCTGGGTGCGGCTGATCTCCGCGGTGGCGGCGTCCTCCATCAGGTTGAACAGCGGGACGCAGCCCTGGCCGCGCAGCCATGCCTCGATATAGCCGATGCCGACTGCCACGTTGTTGCGCAGGCCGGCTTCGGTCTTCGGCCCGGCGGGCACCGCCAGCAGGTCGGCGGCGGTGACGGTCACGTCGGTGCGCTTGCGGGCGATCTGGTTCGGCGTGGTCATGTAGGCGTCGAACACCTCGCGCGCCACCGGCACCAGACCGGGATGGGCGACCCAGGTGCCGTCATGGCCGTTGGACGCCTCGCGCTCCTTGTCGGCGCGCACGCGGGAGAAGGCGACCTCGTTCGCCTCGGGGTTGTCCTTGACCGGGATGAAGGCGGCCATGCCGCCGATGGCGGGCGCGCCGCGGCGGTGACAGGTTTTGATCGCCAGCTGGCTGTAGGCCGACAGGAAGGGGGTGGCCATCGTCACCTCGGCCCGGTCGGGCATGACGGCGGCGGGATCCTTCCGGAACTTCCTGATGAAGCTGAAGATATAGTCCCAGCGCCCGCAGTTCAGGCCGGCGGAATGCTCGCGCAGTTCGTACAGGATCTCGTCCATCTCGAAGGCGGCGAGGATGGTCTCGATCAGCACCGTCGCCTTGATCGAGCCGTGCGGCAGATGGAGGTATTCCTCCGCCACCAGGAAGACCTCGCGCCACAGCCGCGCCTCGAAATGGCTTTCCAGCTTGGGCAGGTAGAAATAGGGGCCGCTGCCGCGGGCCAGAAGCTCCTTGGCGTTGTGGAAGACATGCAGGCCGAAGTCGAACAGCGCGCCGGTCATCGGCTCGCCTTCCATCAGCACATGGCTTTCGTCCAGATGCCAGCCGCGCGGGCGGATTTTCAGCACGGCCGTCTTGTCGCTCAGGCGGTATTTCTTCCCGCTGGCCGGATCCTCGTAAGAGATGGTCCGGCGCACGGCGTCGCGGATGTTGATCTGTCCCTCGACCAGATTGGTCCAGGTCGGACAGGTGGCATCCTCGTAATCGGCCATGAAGACCTTTGCGCCGCTGTTCAGCGCATTGATGACCATCTTGCGGTCGACCGGCCCGGTGATCTCCACCCGGCGGTCGAGCAGGTCGACGGGCAGCGGGCTGATGGTCCAGCCGGCTTCGCGGATGGCACGGGTTTCCGGCAGGAAGTCCGGCTTGTGGCCCTGGTCGAGCAGTGCCTGGCGCTTGGTCCGCACGTCCAGCAGCCGCAGCCGTTCCGGCCCGAAGCGACCCTCCAGTTCCGCCAGGAAGGCCATCGCCTCCGGCGTCAGGATCTCCTCGAAACCGGGCTTCATCGGACCGCGGATCTCAAGGCTGGGCATGCTGGTGGCCATCGTGCTGCTCCCCTTCCCGTATGGTGACGAACCGCTCGCTCGACGGTTGAGCGACCGGTATAGCATGGTACGGGCGCGACCTGGGGACGGCCTATGGTCGCAGAGGGGGTGGCGGGATCAGCCCGTGCTTCTTCAGCATGCCGCGCAGCTGGTGGTAGCCGAGCCCCAGCGCCTCGGCGGTCTGGCGCTGGTTGAAGCGGTTCCGCTCCAGGGCCTCGCGCAGCTTGGCGGCCTCGAAGGCGCGGACCTGATCGAGGATACCGCCGTCGAAGGCGGGGAGGGCCGGCGCAGGCGCCTTCGGGGCGGGCGCCGGCGCCTGTGTCTGAGCAGGGAGGGCGGTCGGCGCGGGGATCGGCGCGGCGGCCGGGCGCCAGGGCGAGTCGAAGGGGTCGAGGATGATGCGGTCCAGCGGCTCGTCGGTCTCGGCGGCGGCGACCGAGCGCTCCACCGCGTTGCGCAGTTCGCGCACGTTGCCGGGCCAGTCATGGGCGCGCAGCCGGTCGAGCGCGGCGGCGGTGAAGCCGGAAAACAGCGGGCGCTCCAGTTCGCGCACCATGCCCAGCGCGAAATGCTCGGCCAGCGGCGGGATGTCCTCGGGCCGGGCGCGCAGCGGCGGCAGGGTCACCACGTCGAAGGCCAGCCGGTCCAGCAGGTCGGCGCGGAAACGGCCTGCCGCGGCCAGGGCCGGCAGGTCGGCGTTCGTCGCGCCCACCACCCGCACGTCGACGGTGGCGGTGCGTCCGCCGACCCGCTCGATCTCGCCATACTCCACGGCGCGCAGAAGCTTTTCCTGCACGGCGGGGGAGGCGGTGGCGATCTCGTCCAGGAACAGCGTGCCGCCGTCGGCCTGTTCGATCCGGCCGATCTGCCGGCGGGTGGCGCCGGTGAAGGCCCCGGCCTCATGCCCGAACAACTCAGAATCGAGCAGCGATTCGGGCAGCGCGGCGCAGTTCACCTTGACGAAGGGACGGTCCCACCGCTGCGACAGGTAGTGCAGGCGGGCGGCGATCAGCTCCTTGCCCGTCCCACGCTCCCCGATCACCAGCACCGGCCGCTCCAGCGGCGCCACCCGCGAGACATGGGACAGCGTCGCCAGAAAGGGCGGCGATTCACCGAGCAGGGAGGGAGGAGCGGCTTTCATCGTGCATTCAACCACTTCATCGCCATATATGCGATGATATTGCTGAAACGGCGATGCGGCAAGCCGGGAGGCGCCGCCTGATCCAGGGCGAAAAATCTATTAATTTCAATTGTTTGACAGATTTTCGGCCGAGTTGGCACGCTGGTTGCGATAGAGACGGTATGGCAAGGAGGTCAAGCATGAGCGACTTCAGCGATTTCCGCCGCCGCTATGGCGGCGACCGATTCAACACCGCGCAGAGCCGCCCGACGCTGCGGCGCGTGCGCAACTATCTCGCCACACGGCCGGTCGAAAGCTGGCTTTTCTTCGTCGCCGGCATCGTCGCCGGCGCCATCATCGGCTGATACACGGGACACCGACCATGAGCATCTTTTCGCGCCTGACCGACATCGTGCAGTCGAACCTGAACTCCCTGCTCGACCGCGCCGAGGAGCCGGAGAAGCTGATCCGCCTGATCGTCCAGGAAATGGAAGACACCCTGGTCGAGGTGCGCTCCTCCACCGTCAAGATCATCGCGGAGAAGAAGGAGATCGAACGCCGCGTCGCCGACCTCCACCGCGAGCGCGACGAGTGGGACCGCAAGGCCGAGGTGGCGCTGACCCGCGACCGCGAGGATCTGGCCAAGGGCGCCCTGCTGGCCAAGGCCAAGGTCGCCGAGCAGGCCGACGCGCTGACCGAACAGCTGGTGCAGGTCGAGGCCGCGCTGTCCAAGGCCAACGAGGACATCGCCCGCCTGCAGGCCAAGCTGACCGACGCCAAGACCCGCGAGAAGGCGCTGGTCGCCCGCACACAGACGGCCAGCAACCGCGTGAAGCTGCGCGGCGCCCTGCATGACGAGCGCATCAACGAGGCGCTGTCGCGCTTCGAGCAGGTCGAGCGCAACCTGGACGAGATGGAGGGCCGGGTCGAGGCCTATGACGTGGGCCGCACCAAGAGCCTGACCGAGGAAATCGCGGAACTCGAGGCCGCCCACAAGGTCGAAGAGGATCTGGCTGCGCTGAAGGCCCGCATCGCCGCACGGCGCAACGGCTGACCGTGCTCCGGTGCCCGGGTGGGGCGGTGACGCCCCGCCCGCTTCCCTCACGACAACAAGAAGGCCCGACGACCATGGGGTTCCTGGGTTTCGTCCTCGCGGTGCTGTTCATGGTGGTGGTGGCGCCGGTCTGGATCGTCTTCCATTACATCACCAAATGGCGGGCGCAGCGCGGGCTCACCGCGCAGGACGAACGGCTGCTGGCCGAGTTGTGGGAGATCTCCAACCGGCTGGAGGCCCGAGTCCATGCGCTGGAACGCGTGCTCGACGCCGAGGCGCCGAACTGGCGCAACAAGGTGTGAGCGCTTTGGCGAACGCCCCCTCCTCTCCAACCCTTTCCTGCTCTCGTCCGATCGGGGGCGGGGGCGGGGGAGGTGGCAGCCGGAGGGGCAAGCGCCGCACGACGCCCTCACCAACCTGAAACTGAACGAAAGGAACGAGGCCGCCATGGACCGCACCTCCTTCTACGACTCGCCGAATCCGCATCGGCTGTATCGCGATCCGCAGCGCGGGGTTCTGGGCGGGGTGTGCACGGGCGTCGCCGATTACTTCGGCGTGCGGCCGGGGGTCGTCCGGCTGGCGATGCTGGTCGCCCTGTTCTTCTTTTCGGTGCCGCTGATCATCGCCTATGTGATCGCGCTGCTGGTGCTGCCGGTGCGTCCGGCGCAGCTCTATCGCGATGCCGAGGAGGAGGCGTTCTGGCGGACGGTATCGACCAAGCCAGACCGGACGCTCGCCGGCCTGACGCAGCGCTTCCGCGACATGGAGAAGCGGATCGTCGGAATGGAGGCCTACGTCGCCTCGAAGGAATACGAACTGAACCGCGCGATCCGCGACCTGGACCGCTGAGCATTCCGCACAAATGCGTTCGGAGCCGGTGACGTCAGCGACGCTGACGGCGCCGGTCGCGGACGCGGACAGGAATCGGTTTCGGCGTAGGCATCGTGGCGATCAAACCGGCCAACGCCGCGGCCGTCGCCACCGCACCACCGAGCAGAACGAGATCCATCATAGGCCCTCCACCATCGAGATCCCCGCATTCACCCACATGGTGATGCAGATGGTTAGAACATGGTAGCGAAAAGAGAGGCTGGCAACATCTATCCCCTTGGGAAGGCTCCCAGTACCCATCGGCATGGGACGCGCGCCATGCTCGGCGGGCCTTGATCCAAATCACGGGCTGGGCCGTTATTGGAAGGACCGGGCGCCCTCTTTTCCAGATGGGAAGGGCCGGCGCCTTTGTCGAATCCCCGCCCTTTGACGGAGCCCCGCCCCGATGTCCGACGGCACCCTCGGCCAAGACACCCCCCATGGGCCCGGTCCCCGCCGGCGCAAATCCCTGGTTCTCCGCGCCCTGATGCTGAACGGAGCGTCGGTGGTGGTGACGCTGCTGCTGTTCGCCCTGCTGCTGTCGCTGGTGGCGCCGCCGATGGGCGTCAACGCGCCCGGCGCCCGGATGGCGCTGTGGGCGCGGCTGGCGGTCTGGCCGGCGCTGGTCCTGTTCGGCATGGTCGTCGGTGTGATGGCGATGCGCGGGCGCACCCAGGCCTTCAACCCGATCGAGGATCCCGAATCGCGCGGCCAGCGCGTAGCCCAACGGGTGCTGGCCAACAGCGTGGAGCAGTCCGCCATCTTCGTGCCGGCGCTGGCCGCCCTGGTCGCGACGCTGCCGCAGCCCTCGCTGGGCGCGGCGGTGGTGGCGACCGGGCTGTTCGTGCTGGGGCGGCTGCTGTTCTGGGCGGGCTATCTGGTGCATCCCTTCGCGCGGGCACCGGGCATGGCGATGACGCTGACCGTCAATCTGATTGTGCTGGGCTGGGCCGTTCTGCTGCAATTGGGCGGGGTCCAGCCGGGCTGACCGGCTTCTCAACCAGCTTTTTTTCCGCCGGCCTTTTTTCCGCCGGCCTTTGTTCCACTGGGGGCGCGCTGGCCGGAGCCGCCGTCTTCGCCAGATGCAGCCAGCGGCGGTAGGCCTCCACGCTCACCGGCGCGCGGTGCTTCAGCCCGATGCGGAGGATCCGGGGCAGGGCCAGCAGCACCTTCAGGTCGGTCAGGCGCGGGCCGTGGCGCAGGTTCTTCCAGCTGTTGCCGGCCCAGGCGCGCGCCAGCCGCCACGCCATCAGCGAGGACGGGCAGCGCGCCACCTCGCGGATCAGGTCGTTGCGGTGGTTGTAGAAGCGCTCCATCCCCGGCTTGCGGCCCTTCTCGCTCTTGTCGTGGTAGACCATGACGTCGGGCAGCGCCACGACGCGATAGCCGGCGCCGACCAGCCGCAGGCAGCGGTCCTTCTCCTCCCCCTGGCGGTAGAGTTCCGGCATGTAGAGGCCGATCCGCTCGACGGCGCTGCGCCGCAGCAGATGGCCGCAGCCGACATACCAGGGCACATCGAAGGGGGCCGCATCCTTGGGGAAATAGACCAGCCCGTCGCGCGTCTCGATGTTGCAGGCCACCGCGGCGACCTCCGGGTTCCGCTCCAGATAGGCGACGCAGCGGGCCAGCCCGTCGGGATCCTCGAACCAGCTGTCGTCGTCCACCGACAGGACGCAGTCGCCGGTGGTGTTCACGAAGCCGAAGTTGCGGGCCAGGATCAGCCCGGCATTGTGCGGCTGGCGGACATAGCGGACGGTGGGGAACTCCGCCCGCATCATCGCGCCGGTGCCGTCGGTGGAGCCGTCGTCGATGACGATGATCTCCATCGGCGGGGCGGTCTGGCTTATCAGCCGGGTCAGCGCGGTGCGCAGCTCCGGCCCGCGGTTGTAGGTGGCGATGACGGCGCTGACGGTCAGCGTCATGACGGCTCCCTTCGAGCGATATGGGGCGGCGCCACCACCGGGCGCAGCGGATCGTCCTCCAGGATCCCCCAGGCGCGCAGCGCGCGGGTCAGCCCGATCCACAGCAGGATCGGCAGCAGCGAGAAGAAGCCGAACTTCACGATGGTGATGTTGCCGTCGCGGAACCATTGCAGGCACAGCGGCAGGAAGGCGCAGTAGAACAGCACGGCGTAGCGGTTGCGGAACCCGCTGGTCCAGAACCAGCGGTGCAGCCGCCCCAGGATCAGCCCGACCACCACCATGGTGACGATCATGCCGATCCAGCCGCCGCTCATCCAGCCGTCGCCGGGCAGCGAGGTGGTCAGGTTGTAGAAGACGCCGTAGTCGTTCAGGTCAACCCACTTCACCGGCGCGCCCACCGGCTTGCTTGGCCACAGTATGCGCGGGATCGGCTCGGTGAACAGCTGCAGATATTGGGTGAACCAGGTGTAGGTGGCCGACTGGTTCGGCACCACCCACAGGATGTAGGCGAGGAAGTCGAAATTGGCCAGATCCTGGCCGGCCAGCGCGTCGACCGCCCGGCCGCCGCCGCTGCCGCCGTTGAACCTCAGCAGGACCGAGGGCGGCGCGTCGCCGGCCAGCACGTCGCGGAAGGCACCGCGGTTGTTGCCGAGCAGCGTGAACAGCCCCATCACCGGAACCGCGGCCAGCACATGCCACAGCCGGAACCATTTGGTGCGGGTGCGGTACAGCAACAGCAGCACCAGCCCCAGGATGCCCATGATGATCGCCCAGCGGCCCCAGCCCAGATAGGCCCGGTAGGCGACGAAGGCGCCGAAGGGGATGAAGGACAGCGGGTGGAACCGGGAGATCCAGATCAGCCCCAGCGTCAGCGGCAGGCCCATCGAATGGGCTTCGGCGATGTAGCCGGTGGTGTTGGTGTAGATCGGCTGGCCGGTCAGCGGATCGCGCTCCATCTGCACGTCGCCGGTGCCGTCGAAGCTGGCGCCGCCCTGGCGCTGGATCGCCGAGTAGATGGCGAGCGGACCCAGCAGCGCCGCGGTGGTCAGGAAGGCCACCACGTCCACGCGGTCGAAGGTGAAGGACGGGGCAGGCTCCCCGTTCGGGGTCCAGTCGGGACGGACCATCCCGGCCCAGGTGCAGGCGGCGGCGAAGGCGACCAGCCCGACCGAACTGACCACCAGCGTCATGACGAATTCCTGCGGGCTGGGCCAGAAGCCCATGAACAGCCACACGTCGTCGAAATTCTGCGTGTAGACCAGGATCGGCCGCATGACGAAGACCAGAGCGTGGAAGATCAGGTACAGCGTCAGGGGATGGAACATCGACGCGCTGCCGGTGCTGAAAAACACCACGGTCACCAGCACCAGCACCAGGACCTGCGCGATCAGCGCCATTTCGATCATCGGCAAACGGTCCCCGGTTGTAGGCTCCGCCTGAACGGGGGACGCTCCGCGGGCAAGCGGATACGACCGGCCGGTCAGGCTAGGATGAAAAGCCAGCCTATACGTCCCGTCCCGGCCCGGCAGGGGTGCAGAGGGCGTGGCCCCTTCGCACCCGCACACCCCCTTCGCGCTTTTGCCGGTTGCTGTCGGCCTGGGTCAGTCTCCCCCTTCGGCGGATGGTCTGCCGCAACGGAGGAGCTTTCTTCATGCCCCGTTCCCACCCCGGTCCCCCGGGCAGCCACCCGAGCAATCTCTGGAACCGCATGCTCTGGAGAGCCTGCCTCCTGGCGATCTGCGCGCTTCTGCTGCCCGCTGCCGCATGGGGACCGGCGGCCGCCGCGCAGATAACCTTCTACGTGTCGCCCGCCGGCAACGACCGCTGGTCCGGCCGCCTGTCCCGGCCATCGGCGGACGGGCGCGACGGTCCCTTCGCCACCCCGGCCCGCGCGCTGGCCGCCGCCAAGGGAAGCGGCCCGGCGACGGTGCGGCTGCATGGCGGCACCTACCGGCTGACGGCGCCGCTGGTGGTGGACGGCTCGCTGTCCGGCCTGCGGCTGACCGCGGTGGAGGGGGAACAGCCGGTGCTGTCGGGCGGCGAGGCGGTGGGCGGCGCGCGGCTGGCCAACGGCGTGCTGTCGGCGCCGCTGGCGCGCGATCCGGGGCTGGACGTCGCCATCGGCGCTCCCGGCGACGGACGGCGGCTGGATGCCGCGCGCAGCGGCGACTTCACCCCCGGCGACCCGCGCAGCGGCTGGTTCCCGGCCAAGGCGGTGCAATCCGATCCCAAAAGTCCCGGCTCCAAGCGGCAGATGCAACTGCCTCCGGGCGTGCTGAAGGCCGCCTGGGCCGGGCCGGGGGTGCGGGCGCAGGCGTTGGACCGCGAAAGGCTGTCCGACGATCTGCTGGGCGTCGTTTCCGCCGACCCGAAGGGGCTGCTGAGCTTCGCCGCCGACGGGCAGTATCCCTACCGCGACGGCTCCACCGTGCGGCTGCTCGGCCATCCCGATTTCCTGACGCGGCCGGGCGAATTCGCCTGGGACGCCAAAGCGAAGCGGCTGCTGGTGAAGCCGCCGACCGGGCTGGACGGCGGGCGGGCGGAACTGACGGTGGCGAGGACCGCCAATCTTCTCCGGCTGGACAACGCCCGCAACGTGACGGTGGAGGGGCTGACCTTCACCGACGTGCCGTGGGACGGCAGCGCCGTGCTGGCGAAGGGCGGCAGCGGCCTGCGCATCGCCGGCAACCGCTTCGCCCTGGTCGGCACCGCGGTAACGCTGGACGGGGCCACGCGCAGCGAGGTGTCTGGCAACCGGATGGAGCATCTCGGCCGTTCCGGCATCGCCCTGGCGCCGGGCAGCAGCGACAACCGCATCCTGGCCAACCGCATCAGCGACGTGGGCGAGGTGCGGTTCTTCGGCGGCGGGGTGATGGCGGCGGGCATCCACAACACGCTGATCGCCCACAACGACATCCGGCGGGCGGCGCGCTACGGCATCTCGGTGAAGAACTGGAATCCGCAGACGGTGAACAGCGGCAACACCATCGAATTCAACCGCATCCGCGACAACGCCCGCCAGACCGCCGATGCCGGCGCCATCGAGATGCTGGGCCGCAGCGGCAACGACACCCGCAGCATCGTCCGCTTCAACGACATCCGCGACACCGGCGGCCTCGCCACCGATGCGCAGGGGCGCTGGCTGGTGCGCTACAAGGGATTCGGCATCTATCTGGACGACATGACCAGCGGCGTGACCGTGCAGGGCAACCTGCTGGAGAACACCGGCATGGCTGCCATCTTCCTGCATGGCGGCGACGACAACCGGGTGGTGGACAACATCAGCGTGTTGACCGAGCCCAAGGACCGTTTCCTGCGGCTGGAATGGGTGCCCAGCGCCGGCAAGAACGGGCTGATGCATGGCAACGTCGCCGACGCCAACGTGGTGGCCGGACCTTCGCCGAAGGAGCAGCTCGTCGTCAGCCTGACCGGCGGCGAATACCGGATCGAGAACACCCTGCTGGAAGCCGTGGCGCCGGCCGCCGGCGCGGCGAGCGCGGCCAGGGCGGCGGCCCCGCCGGCCGGCGGGCGCCTGCTGGACCGGTTGCTGGCGTTGAAGCAACTGCCGCTGGACCGTGTCGGGCCGGAGGGAATGCGGCAATGAAAAACCCCTCTCCCGGGTCGGGAGAGGGGCTTTCGGTGAACGGAGTGCTTAAGGCGAATATGCATTCGCTTTAGGTTCATATGACCTCATCCGCCGGTCGGGCTTCGGCCGCATGAGCGGCCGGGACCGCCGTCGCGGTCCAAAGCGGATTGCAATCCGCTTTAGGCCGTCGCCGGGCGAGCCAGCACCGGGGGGATGTCGGTCGGCTCCATCAGCGGGACGGGGACCGCCGGGGACTTCCAGGTCAGGCTGTCGAAAGCGCCGCAATGGCCGCACAGCCCGCCCCAGTTGTGGCTGACCGCCCCGCAGGAGTCGCAGGTCCACACGGGATCCTCCGGCGCGTTGACCGCCTTGGCCAGCCAGTCCTTCGCCGCGTCCTCGTCATGGCGCTCGTTCCGGTCCAGCTCGGCCATCAGGCGATAGACGCGGCGGCTCGGCGCGATCTCCATGGCGCGGTTCAGGTGCTGGCGCGCCTCGCCCCACAGCTGGGCATCGATGGCGGCCTGGGCGACGGCGAGATGCGATTCGGCGGAATCCGGGGCCTGACGCACCAGCTTCTGGAACAGGCGGACGCGGGCCAGCGGGTCGTAGCTGGACACCAGGCCGCGGTAGAGCTCGGCCAGTTCCGGATGCGGCGACTTGCGCCACGCCCGCTCCACCACCTTGGCGGCCTGCTTGGGCCGGTCGGCGGCGATCTGCAGGCGGGCCAGACGCACCGCGGCGGGAACGAAGCCCGGCAGCATGTCGTGCGCCGCCTGGGCGTGCGACAGGGCGGAATCGGCGCGGCCGCGGCGCTCCGCCTCGAAGCTGCGCTCCAGCAGCAGGACGGCGCGGTGGCGGCGGCCCTCCTCGGTCGGGATGGCGCCGGACTGGATCGCCTGCTGCAGCGTGCCTTCGGCGGCGGCCCAGTCACCGGCCCGCGCCTCCAGGTCGTAAAGGGTGTTGAGCAGCCAGGGCGTGTTGGGCTGCAGCGCGCGCGCCTTGCGGGCGAGGGTCAGCGCCTCCACCCGGTCGCCCGACTTGATCGCCTGGGTCAGCAGACCGCGCATGCCGAGGAAGGCCGTCTCCGGCCGTTCCAGCATCGCTTCGAAATACTGCTTCGCGGCGCGCTCGTCGCCCTGCAGCTGGGCGGCCTGGGCCGACAGCAGCATGGTCAGCGGCGGCTCGTTCAGCAGACCGTCGGCCTTGCGCGCCATCTTGCGCGCCGTCGGCGCGTCGCCGGCGGCGATGGCGACCATGCCCTGGGTCAGGGCGCGGTAGCCGCGTTCGCGGCGGCGGGCGCGGCTGTGGCGGCGGATGCGCCGCGGTGCGAGGATCAGCGCGCGGAGCAGCCGGTAGCCCAGCGCCGCGATGCCCAGCGCCGCCAGCGTGACCAGCAGGGCGACCCAGAAGGGCGCCTCGACGGCGTAGCCCAGCCAATGGATGCTGACGGTGCCGGGACGGTCGGCGAGCCAGATCGCGATCGCAATGACGACCGCGACCTTCAGCAGGAACCAGAGGGCGCGGGTCATTGGGCCGTCCCCTTCCCGCCGGCGGCGGTGGTCATCAGGGCGATGGCGCTGTCGTTCAGCTGGCGGGCGGCCTGATCGGCGGCCAGACGCGCCTTGGCGTCGGCCAGCCACGGGCCGACGGTCTGCGCGGCCGGACCCTGCAGGGTCGACAGCTCCTCCACCGCCTTGGCGAGGTTGCCCTCGTTCAGCGCGGCCTCGGCACGGGCGACGACGGCGTCGGCGGTGGTGCCGACGACCCCGCCGCCTTCACGGCGCACGGTGACCAGGGTGGACAGCTTGCCCACCGCCGAGTCGATCCAGCTGTTGCCCTCGCCCCGGATGTCGGCGCGGACGATCTCGCTGGCCAGCGGCTCGAACCGGTCGGTCAGCTGGGCGCGGGTCGGGATGCCCTTGGCGGCATAAGGCGCCAGGGCGTCGAGCGGCTGGGTCACGGCGGGATCGGCGATGTTCAGCGCGCGGACCGCCTGCAGATCCTGCTGGAACGGCTGGCCGCCCGACAATGCGGCGCGCAGCTGGCCGGCGGCGAGCACCAGCGCCTGGGAGGCGGTGGCGGCATCCTGGCGCTGCGTCACCGCCTGGTTGACGCTGGCGACCTGCTGCTTCAGCGAGTCGATCTCGCCGCGCAGCTCCTGCACCGTCTGGGCCTCGGCATCGGCGGCGGAGACCTTCTGCTCCAGCGCGGCCAGCCGGTCGGCCAGCGCCTTCTGGGCGTCGGCGATGCCGGTGTCGGGCGCGGCGGCAGCCGGGCGCTGTTCCAGCGCGTCGACCCGCTGGGTCAGCGCGGCGATGTCGGCGGTTTCACCGTTGCCGCCAGTGCCGGGCTCGGCCGACGGACGCTGCTCCAGCTGGCCGACGCGGTCGACGAGTTGCTGGATTTGGGCGCGGAGCGCCGGATCGGCCGGGGCGGAGGCGGAAGTCTGGGCGGGGGCGGGAGCGGCCGGCGACGGCCAGCCGGGCAGGGCCGGACCCCACCAGGGCGCCGACAGGGCGGCGGCGCCGACCAGCAGGGCGACCACCGACAGGGCGGTGGCGAACCCGCTGCCGGAGCGCGGCTCGTCGATGTAGGACGGCGTCGGGGCGATGGTCGGACGGGCCGGCTCGGAATCGCCGCGGCTGTAGCCGGCGCTGCCCGTGGTGCCCGTGCCGGCCGACGGCTTCGGGGACGAGGCGGCGGATGCCGTCTTCGGCTCGTCGGACGCGGCGGCGGTGGCCGGCTTGGCCGTAACGGGCTTGGCCATATCGGGCTTGGCCGTATCGGCTTTGAAAGGGGCGGGCTTGATGGCGTCGGACTTGACGTCATCTGGCTTCGAGGAGGCGGCCTTCGAGGAATCGGCCTTCGAGGAATCGGCGGGCTTCAGGGGATCGGCCTTCGTCTCCGCGGCCTTTTCCGCTTCGGTCTTCGGCGTGTCGGACAGGCCGTCCGTGGCGCCGAGCGGCGTGGCCGGCGGGATCAGGGCGTCGGAGGGCTGCAGTTCGTTCACCGGGCCGGCGGTGGTCCCGGCGGACGGGGTGTCGGCGCCGGGGATGGTGTCGGCAGGGGAGGCGGTCGGCACCGGCTCCACGACCGGAACCGTCTCGGCGGGGGTGATGACCGCGGCCGATGCCGCGTCGGTCGGCCGGTCTTCGCTGGGGGTGGCGGCGTCCAGGTCGGCGTCGTCCAGCTTGATGCGGTACTTGGCGGCGGCGGTGCGCAGGTCGGCATGGCGGGCCAGCGGGATCGCACCGCGCTTCTTCCAGCCCTGGACCGTCGTCACCGGGGTGTCCAGCTTGTGGGCCATGGGGCGGATGCCGCCGAAACGTTCGACGATGCGGTCGACCGCCGCATTGCCGGTGCTGGCGCCGTCGCCGTCACGGTCGGTGCCGGGGCGATCGGAGCCTGGACGAGAGGTCATGGGCTGTACCTTCGGTTCGCTGTTGTTCGTCTTAACGTCACAGCCCCCTGACCGGTCCCCCTCGTCCCCCGTACGGCTGACCTACCCACCCGGAATGACTCCGGGGTGTAAGCCGTACGGCCGGACCGCGCCGGGGTTATCCGGCGACCGGCAACAGATCGAGCAGGGAGTCCTGCTCCGGTCTGGCCGCCACCCGTACGCTTCGCCACGGCGTCACTCCCTCGTCGCCGTACGTACGGGCAGCCTCCGCGACCGCGGGGCTGAGGCAGAACGCATCGACCGTACGACAACAGTCGACCAGCCCCGCCTCGGCCAGCAGCCTAACAAAGGAAACCGCGGTACGGGGAGAGAAAAACAACACACCGTCGAGAGCCGACGTACGCAAATATGTCGCGGTATCGTCCGACAGGGTTAGCGCGGGTACGGCGTCGTACATTACGCTGCGCCGCAGCGTGAAGCCCGAGCTTGCCAGCATGCCGCCGAGGTCGCCCGCCACCTTGCTTCCCGCCACATGGAGAAGCGTACCGGCGGACGGATCGAGCAGGCGGCGGACCCGGTCGGCCAGCGCGTACACGTCGCCCGACGCGCTGTCGACCTGCTCGAATCCGGCCGCCCGCGCCGCCCGCGCCGTGGCGTCGCCGACGGCCTGCACCGGACGGTCGCGGCGGTTCGTACGTTTGGCATAGGCGCGTACGCCGTTCGCGCTGGTGAACAGCAGGGCCTGTACGTCGGACAGGTCCGGCTCCGGGCCGTCGAGCCAAACCATCGACAGCATGGGTTCGACCACCGCGTCGAAGCCGAGCGCCTCCAGCCGGCGGACCAGCGGCTCGGCATCCTTCGCCGGACGCGTCACCAGAAGACGCGTACGGCGGGGCGGGAATGTGGGGTCGGGCTGTTTTCCCGTCATACGGAAAACCTGCCGGTGGGAGGGGTCAGTGCGGCGCGGCGGCGAAGAAACCGGGCGGCAACTGCGCCCGGATCTCGGCCCCGGCATCGGCACCCAGCGACTCGGCGTCGGCCGCCTTGCCGCGGCGTTCGGCCCGGAAGATGGTTCGGCCGTCATAGGACAGCACCTTGGCCCGCAGATGCAGGTCGTCGCCGTCAAGCATCGCCAGCGCGGCGATGGGGGTGCGGCAGGAGCCGTCCAGCGCGGCCAGCAGCGCGCGCTCCGCCGTGACCCGGACGGTGGTGACCGCGCAGTTCAGCGGGGCCAGCAGGGCGCGGGTGGTGGCGTCATCGCTGCGGATCTCGATGCCGATGGCGCCCTGGGCGACCGCCGGCAGCATGGTCTCGGGTTCCAGCACGGCGGTGATGCGGTCGGTCAGACCGAGGCGGCGCAGGCCGGCCAGCGCGAGCAGGGTGGCGTCGACCTCGCCGGCGTCCAGCTTGGACAGGCGGGTCTGCACGTTGCCGCGCAGCGGGAAGATCTTCAGGTCGGGGCGCAGTTCAAGAACCTGGGCCTGGCGGCGCAGGCCGGCGGTGCCGACCACGGCGCCGGCCGGCAGATCGGCCAGACCGCCGCCGTCGCGGGAGAAGAAGGCGTCGCGCGGATCTTCGCGCGGCAGCATGGTGGCGATCTCCAGCCCGTCGGGAAGCTGGGTCGGCACGTCCTTCATCGAATGGACGGCGAGGTCGGCGCGGCCGTCGAACAGCGCCTCCTCCAGTTCCTTGGTGAACAGGCCCTTGCCGCCCGCTTCCGCCAGGGTGCGGTCGAGGATGCGGTCGCCGGTGGTCTTGAGGGCGACGATTTCGATGGCGCCGGGAGCGGCCAGATGCGGGTGGGCGGCGATCAGGCGGTCGCGGGTTTCATGGGCCTGCGCCAGCGCCAGCGGGCTGCCGCGCGTCCCGATACGGAGCGGGTGGGTCGTCATAGGGCGTGTTCTAGGGGATCCGCGCAGCTTTGCAAGGATTCGTCTACCCCTCATACATAAGATTGAGGCTGATCAAATTCCACGCGCCCGCATTCCCGCACCCGCCCGCGCGCAAACTCCATCCTGTACCCGGACGGCCAAGGCGGCTAGTTTGGCGCCATGATCGTTCTTGGAATCGAAACGAGCTGCGACGAGACGGCCGCCGCAGTCGTCACTGACGCGCGCGAGATCCGCGCCGACGTCGTGCTGTCGCAGTTGGACGACCACACGCCCTATGGCGGGGTGGTCCCGGAGATCGCCGCCCGCGCCCATCTGGAACATCTGGACGGTCTGATCCGCCGTGCCATGGACGAGGCCGGGATCGGCTTCGGCGACCTCGACGCGGTGGCGGCCACCGGCGGGCCGGGGCTGATCGGCGGCGTCATCGTCGGCGTGATGACCGCCAAGGCCATCGCCGCGGCGCGCGGTCTGCCCTTCATCGCCGTCAACCATCTGGAAGGCCACGCGCTGACCGCGCGGCTGACCGACGACGTCGCTTTTCCCTACCTGCTGCTGCTGGTGTCGGGCGGTCATTGCCAGCTGCTGGCGGTGGAGGGGGTCGGGCGCTACCGCCGTCTCGGCACCACCATCGACGACGCGGTGGGCGAGGCGTTCGACAAGACCGCCAAGCTGCTGGGGCTGGGCTATCCCGGCGGGCCGCTGGTGGAGAAGGCGGCGGCGCGTGCGGCCAACCCGGCGCGCTTCGAGCTGCCGCGGCCGATGCTGGGCCGTCCGGGCTGCGATTTCTCCTTCTCCGGGCTGAAGACCGCGGTGCGGCGGCATGTGGAGGAGTTGGGCGGCGTGCTTTCGGAAGCCGACCGCGACGACCTCGCCGCCGCCTTCCAGTCGACGGTGGCGGAGGTGCTGGCCGATCGCTGCGCCCGCGCCATCCGCCGCTTCAGGGAGGATCATCCGCAGGGCGGTGCCCTGGTGGTCGCCGGCGGCGTCGCCGCCAACAAGGCGATCCGCAGCCGGCTGTCGACCCTGGCGGAGAAGCAGCGCATGCAGTTCGTCGCGCCGCCGCTGCGCCTGTGCACCGACAACGCGGCGATGATCGCCTGGGCCGGGATCGAGCGCTTCCGGCTGGGCGAGAGCGACCCGCTGAACTTCGCCCCCCGCCCGCGCTGGCCGCTGGACCCCACCGCCGCGCCGGTGATCGGACGCGCCGGGGTCGGGGCAGGGGTGAAGGCGTGAAACGCATCCTTACATCCCCTCTCCCCCTGGGGAGAGGGAGAGGGGGGCGTGATCGCTTTGGTGATCGTTTCCTTAGCGTGAGTGAAATGCCATGAGTGCCGTGCCCTCCTCCCCTCTCAACCGCATCGGTGTCGTCGGCGGTGGCGCCTGGGGGACGGCGCTGGCCCTGGCGGCCTTGCGGGCCGGGCGCGAGACCTGGCTGTGGGCGCGCGAGCCGGCGGTGGTGGAGGCGATGAGCATCCGCCGCGAGAACCGCGATTACCTGCCCGGCGTGCCGCTGCCCGACGCGCTGCGGGTCACCGGTGAACTGGCCGATCTCGGCGATTGCGACGCGGTGCTGCTGGTGTCGCCGGCCCAGCATGCGCGCAGCGTCACCGCGCGGATGGCGCCGCTGCTGAAACCGGGCGCCCCCGTCGTGGTCTGCGCCAAGGGGATCGAACTGGACAGCCACGCGCTGATGAGCGAGGCGGTCGCCGCCTCCCTGCCGGGCGGAAATCCGGTGGCGATCCTGTCCGGCCCGACCTTCGCGGCGGAGGTGGCGCGCGGGTTGCCGACGGCGGTGACGCTGGCCTGCGCCGACGAGTCGCTCGGCACGGCTCTGGTCGCGGCGCTGGGCAGCCGCACCTTCCGGCCCTACCGCTCGGACGACGTCGTCGGCTCGCAGATCGGCGGGGCGGTGAAGAATGTGCTGGCCATCGCCTGCGGCGTGGTCGAGGGGCGGCGGCTGGGCGACAATGCCCGCGCCGCGCTGATCACCCGCGGGCTGGCGGAGATCACCCGGCTGGCGCTGGCGCTCGGCGGCCGGGCGGAGACGCTGATGGGGCTGTCGGGGCTGGGCGACCTGACGCTGACCTGCTCCAGCCTGCAGTCGCGCAACATGTCGCTGGGGGCGGCGCTGGGCGAGGGCAAGGCGCTGGCCGAGATCCTGGCGGTGCGCCGGTCGGTGGCGGAAGGCGTCTACACCGCCGCCGCGGTGGTCGGGCTGGCGACGAAGCTGGGCGTCGACATGCCGATCTGCACGGCGGTCGACGCCATCCTGAACCGCGGCGCCGGGCTGGACGAGACCATCGACGGGCTGCTGTCCCGTCCCTTCCGCGGAGAAGGGGTTTAAAGCGGATTGCCATCCGCTTTGGACCGCGACTGCGGTCCCGGCCGCTCATGCGGCCGAAGTGAGAGCGGCGAGTGAGGTCATATCAATCTAAAGCGAATGCAAATTCGCTTTAGGAAACGGCCTTCTCGGTCCAGCCGGCGGCGCGCACCGAGGGCGCGTGGGTACGGCTGACCGGGACCAGCAGGCCGTTGGTCAGGCGCAGAGACAGCTTGCCGTCCGGCTTGCGCTCCACCGCCGTCACCGCCGAGGCGGCGACCCAATAGGAGCGGTGGACCTGCCGCCCGTCGATGCCCGCCAGTTCCGCCACCGCGTCGCGCATCCGCATCAGGATCAGGTCGCTGCCCAGCGCGGTGTGGACGCGGACGTAATGGTCCTCCATCTCCAGCGCCAGCAGGTCGCGCCCCAGCCTCGCGGGGATGCGGTCGAGGAAGGGGGCGGGACGGGGTGCGGCCGGGTCGCCGCCGATGGCAGGGGCGGGCGGGGCAGGCGGGAGTTGGCCGAGGATGCCCTGCTCCCGCAATTCCAGCCACACCGGCAGGGCCGACACCAGGGTGGTGATGACCAGGACATAGCCGAACAGTTCGGCCAGACCGGCGGGGGTGAGGAAATCCTGGCCGCGCAGCCGGTTTTCCAGCAGGGCGACCGCCAGGGTCTGCAGGACGCAGACGGTCAGGTAGGCCGCGGCCAGCATCAGCGGCCATGTGCGCTCCAGGTTCGGCAGGACCCGGCGGGCGACCAGCACCACCAACTCGAACATCGACCAGCCGGTTGTAATCAGCCCGCCCCAGTAGCCAAGACGCGGGAGAAGCCCCATTTCGCGAAATGTGCCGAACGGCCCCAGCAGAGCCAATGCCAGGGCGGAACCCGCCAGCAGCGGCAGGCGCCGGCGCAGCATGCGCCGCCCGTAGGGAACGGGCGGGGTGGAGGCGGCGCCGTCCGGCACGGTCGCGTCACGCATCGCGCGCTGCCCGGCCGGCCGGGAGCCGCCAGGAAGGATCGGGGAATGAAGTCACGCCGTTGGTTCGCGCATAGCTTTGCAAGGATGATCGCCCCGGTGACGCTGCTGGCGCTGGCCGCTGCGGGAACGGCCTCCGCCGGGGAGCTTCGCGCAACCGTCCGCAACGTCAAGCCCAATCAGGGCAAGGTGATGATCGCGCTGTTCGACAGCGCCGAGGCGCAGGCGGCGAAGGCGCCGCGCGCCGGCTATTTCGCCGCGGCGGTGGGGACGGAGCTGGTCGCGGTCTTCCCCGACCTGCCGGCCGGGCGCTATGGTCTGATCGCCTTCCAGGATCTGGACAACGACGGGGAACTCGCCACCGGCCTGTTCGGCATCCCCGCCGAACCGCACGGCTTCAGCCGCTCCGCCCGCGGCAGCTTCGGCCCGCCGAAATTCGACGACTATGCGGTGCCGGTCGGCGCCTCGGGCGTGGTGACGACGGAGATCAGGCTGGTTGAGTGAAGGGGCACGGACGGCCTTCACCCCTGCGGACAGCTCTCCTCGTGCGAGAGGGCGAGATAGTCCTCCAGGCCGCGGCCGGGGAGTTCGTCGAACCGGCGCTCCAGAGCCATCAGGGTCTCCATGCGGTCGATGCGGAAGCTGCGGAACTCCTCCCGCAGCTCGCACCACGCGCCCAGCGTCCAGACGCGGCCCCAGAAGAACAGGCCCAGAGGCTGGACCGCGCGGGCGGAATGGGTGCCGTCCTCGCGCCGGTAGTCGAACAGCACGACGCGCCTGGCGTTGATGGCGCAACGCAGCACGTCCATCCGCTCGCGCAGGGGGGCGGGGAAGGAGAAGTCGGGGACGAAGATCCGGCTGTCGGCCAGCTCTCGCCGCCGCGCCTGCGGCACCACCGCCTCCACCTTGTCCAGCGCGCGGGCGGCGGCATCGGCCAGACCGCCGCCGACCCAGGCGCGGGCGAGGCGGGCGCCGACCACCAGCGCCTCCACCTCGTCCCGCGTGAACATCAGCGGCGGCAGGTCGTAGCCGTCGCGCAGCAGATAGCCGACGCCGGCCTCGCCCTCCACCGGGACGCCGGAGGCGGCGAGGTCGCGCATGTCGCGGTAGACGGTGCGCTCCGACACCTCCAGGCAGCGCGCCAACTCGGCAGCCGTCACCAGCCGCCCCTTGCGGAGATGCTGGACGATCTGGAACAGGCGGTCGGCGCGGCGCATGGCGGCGGCTCCGGGCCGGCAGGATCAGTGCATCGAATAGAGGCCGACCCGGTTGCCCTCGCTGTCGATGAACTGGGCGAAATAGCCGATCTCCGGCGAGATCTGCGTCTTCGGCACGACGATGGTGGCGCCGGCCTGCTCGGCACGGGCCAGCGGGACGGACAGGTCGTCGCCGCCGTTCAGGTAGACGGTGGTGCCGTCGGCGCTGGGTTTGCACGACTCGTGCTGGACCAGACAGCCGTTCACCGCCTCCTTCTCGGCCGGGAAGACGGCCATCTTCATGCCGCTGGGGCAGGCATCCTGATTCAGGGTGATGGCGAAGACCGTCTCGTAGAAGCGCACGGCACGGGCGAGGTCGGAGACGGGGATTTCGAACCAGGTGACGACATGCGGGTAGTTCATGGAACCTGCTCCTGACAGTGGGGAGTGGGATGTTCGTGGTTCGTGCCGGCACGCCCTCTTGATAGCACACCCATCCTGACAGCGTGATGTCAGGAGCAATCAGCCCCTTCAATGAAAATTGCGGCCCTTGGAGAAGGAGCCGGCGGCGGGGCGGTCATCGCCGGTCAGCTCGGCCAGCCGATGGGTCAGGTCGATCAACGATTCCACGCGCAGATGCACAACCCCCTCGTGGTTCTGCACCCGGCCGGTGGCGGCCATCATCCTCGCGGTCATGATCGGGCGGCGGAAGGTCTCGAAGGCGTCGGGCATGACGACGAGGTTGGCTATCCCGGTCTCGTCCTCCAGCGTGATGAAGACGACACCCTCGGCGCTGCCCGGCCGCTGGCGGACCAGCACCAGCCCGGCGGTGGTCAGGCGCCGGCCGTCGCGCGTGCGGGCCAGCCGCTCCGCCGGGGTGATGCCGGGCAGGCCGTCGCGCAGCAGCGACAGCGGATGGGCCTTCAGCGACAGCGACAGGCTGGTGTAGTCCATCACCACATGCTCCCCCAGCGCCATGGCGGGCAGCGGGGCTTCGGGCTCCTCGGCCATCGGGCCGTCGAGCCGCGCGAACAGCGGCAGCGGCTGGTCGCCCAGCGCCCGCACCGCCCACAGCGCCGCCCGGCGGTCGAGCCCGACGGAGCGGAAGGCGTCGGCCCGGGCGAGCTTTTCCAGCGCCGAGACCGGTAGGCGGGCGCGCCGCCACAGGTCGTAGGGATCGCGGTAGCCGCCGGCGCGGGACAGGACGACGGCCTCGGCCTGGGCTTCGGTGAAGCCCTTGATGAGGCGGAGGCCGAGGCGGAGGCTTATCCCCTTCTCCCCAAGGGGGAGAAGGGAATTGGGTGGGACGGGAGAGGGAGCAACCTCCACCGCGCAATCCCATCCCGACAGGTTCACGTCGGGCGGCAGGACCGTCACGCCGTGCTCGCGCGCATCGCGGACGATCTGGGCCGGGGCGTAGAAGCCCATGGGCTGGCTGTTCAGCAGGGCGGCGGCGAAGATGGCGGGGTGGTGGCGCTTGATCCAGGCGGAGACATAGACCAGCCGCGCGAAGCTGGCGGCATGGCTTTCCGGGAAGCCGTATTCGCCGAAGCCCTCGATCTGCTGGAAACAGCGTTCGGCGAAGGCGGGGTCGCAGCCGTTGGCGGTCATGCCGGCGATGAACTTGTCATGGAACAGGCGCACCTTGCCCGTCCTGCGGAAGGCGGCCATGGCGCGGCGCAGCTGGTCGGCCTCCTCGGCGGTGAAGCCGGCGCCGACCATGGCGACCTTCATCGCCTGTTCCTGGAACAGCGGCACGCCCAGCGTCTTGCGGAGAACCGGCTTCAGCGCCGGCATCGGATAGGTGATGTCCTCCGCCCCGCTGCGGCGGCGCAGATAGGGATGAACCATGCCGCCCTGGATCGGGCCGGGGCGGACGATGGCGACCTCGATCACCAGATCGTAGAAGGTCCGCGGTTTCAGCCGCGGCAGCATGCTCATCTGCGCACGGCTTTCGACCTGGAAGACGCCCAGGCTGTCGGCGCGGCAGAGCATCTCGTAGACCGCCGGATCCTCCTTGGGCACGCTGTCGAGCGTCCAGCGCCGTCCATGCACCCGGTCGATCAGGTCGAAGGCGCGATGGATGCAGGTCAGCATGCCCAGCGCCAGCACGTCGACCTTCAGGATGCCGAGCGCATCGATGTCGTCCTTGTCCCATTCGATGGTGGTCCGGTCCTCCATCGCGGCATTGGCGACCGGGCAGAGGTCGGACAGCGGGCCGCGGGTGATGACGAAGCCGCCGACATGCTGGGACAGGTGGCGGGGAAAGCCGACCAGCTCCTGCGCCAGTTCCAGCGTCCGGCGCAGGCGCGGGTCGTCGGGGTCGAGGCCGAGCGAGCGGGCGCGCTCCTCGTCCACGCCCTGGCTGCTCCAGCCCCATATCGTTCCGGTCAGCCGCGCCACCAGATCGGCCGACAGCCCCATCGCCTTGCCGACCTCGCGCAACGCGCTGCGGGCGCGGTAGCGGATGACGGTGGCGGTCAGGCCGGCGCGGGCGCGGCCGTATTTCCCGTAGATGTACTGGATCACCTCCTCGCGCCGTTCATGCTCGAAATCGACGTCGATGTCGGGCGGCTCGCCGCGGGCGGCGGAGATGAAGCGTTCGAACAGCAGATCGACTTCGGTCGGATCGACCGAGGTGATGCCCAGGCAATAGCAGACGACGGAGTTGGCGGCGCTGCCGCGCCCCTGGCAGAGGATGCCCTGTTCCCTGGCGAAGCGGACGATGTCGTGGACCGTCAGGAAATAGGGGGCGTAGCGCTGGCCGGCGATCAGGGCCAGTTCGCGCTCCACGGTCTGCCGGACCGGATCGGGGATGCCGGCGGGATACTTTCCGGCGGCGCCTTTCCAGGTCAGGATTTCCAGCGTCTCCTGCGGATCGCGGCCCTCCGCCACCTCGTCGGGGTATTCATAGCGCAGCTCGTCCAGCGAGAAGCGGCAGGCCTCGGCGATTTCCAGGCTGCGGACGACGGCGTCGGGGTGGTCGCGGAACAGGCGCACCATCTCGACCGCCGGCTTCAGGTGGCGTTCGGCATTGGCGGACAGGCGCCAGCCGGCCTCGTCGATGGTGGTGTGGTGGCGGATGCAGGTCATCACGTCGGCCAGCGCCCGCCGCCCGGCGCCGTGATAGAGCACGTCGTTGGTGGCGACCAGCGGCACCCCCTCCGCCTCCGCCAGCCCGGCCAGCCAGCGCAGGCGCCGGCCGTCGTCGCCCCGGTAGCGGTGGCTCGCCGCCAGATAGAGCTGCCCGCGCGCCAGCCCGCCGCGCCAGGCGCGCAGCTCGCGCAGGAACGACTCGTCGCGCCGGTCGGGCGACAGCAGCAGGAACAGCATGCCTTCGGCATGGGCCAGCACGTCGGCGCGGGCGATGAAGCACTCGCCCTTCGGCGCCCGCATCTTGCCCAGGGTCAGCAGCCGCGACAGCCGGGCGTAGGCGGCGCGGTCGGTCGGATAGGCCAGCAGGCTGTCGGCGTCGGTCAGATCCAGCCGGCAGCCGATCAGCGCCCGGATGCCCGCCCTCTTCGCCGCCGCATGCATCTGCACCACGCCGGCCAGCGAATTGCGGTCCGTCACCCCCACCGCCGCCAGCCCCAGAGCCGCCGCGGTCAGCGCCAGCTCGTCAGGGTGCGACGCCCCCTCCAGGAAGCTGAAGCTGGTGGCGAGCTGCAGTTCGGCGTAACGGATCATGGCAAGGCTCCCCGGCGCGCGTGGATGGGTGCGCGTGGGGATGATAGTCCGAGAATGGGATTGATGTCATTATTGCGGCGGGGGAAAGGATAGGTGTCTGGTGCCGGTGCCTGATGCGGATGCTTCCCCCTGCGGAATCAGGCCAGGTTAGGCATGTGGTTCCGGCTCATCGGCGTGCCGGCACCGCTCATGCGCCGACGTTGGGCCGGCGATATTCCGGATACCATGACGTGAATTTGATTGCTGCAACAAGAGCCAGCACCGTTGCGATGATACCGAAATGCGGAGGGTATTCGGGCATATAGAGCAGGGCGAGATCCGCGATCACCATAATCAGGAACGCCAGCGCCCAAACCCCTGTGATGACATAATTCGTACGGACGAAATCTGGATTCTCCCAGAAATCAGGAGCAGCCTGCTCGCGCGCGTATTGCAGAGTGAAGGGACGGCGGACCGCGATCGAGATCAGCACGATCAGCAAAAGGCCGGCGTCGACGCACAATCTGACGCCGATGATGGACCAGGTCGGACCGCCCAGCACGGCGTAAAGCGCCAGCGCGCCAAAGAGCAGCACCGTGCCGATTTCAAGAATTTTCAGCGTCTTTCCAGGAGTTACCCAATCGCGCGCCAGCAAAGCCGCTGAAACGAGAGCGCCGGCGATCAGGCCCTCCGTTGGTCCGATCGACCTGTCCACGAGCACGAATACGATGAAGGGCGCAAAAGCCAGGAGGGTTCCCATCGCATGCCCCTTTCTGGGTGGGGCCCAACCTCTGGGCTGGGTCTCGGGCACCCGGAAGATGGAACAGTAGGGTGTGGAGGCTCCACCCTTGCGATGCCAACGGCAAGCGTTCTCCAGGATGGGCGCATAGCAATTGCGAGTATAAAGACTTCACAGGATAGCCTGTTTTCCGTATCGCCTTCGCCGCCCGGCCTTCCTCAACAAGGCGCGTTTGATTTGTTGCACGCCCCTCCCTCTCCTGCGATCGGAGCGGCTTTCGGCGGGCCGAGGGCGTGGGGGCGCGCGCGGTTGCGGCTACAGCGGCCGCCGTGCCTTCAGCGCCGCGGTCAGCGTGCCGTCGTCGAGATAGTCCAACTCGCCGCCGACGGGGACGCCATGGGCGAGGCGGGACACCGAGACGTCGGCATCGGTGAGGCGGTCGGTCACCACATGGGCGGTGGTCTGGCCGTCGACGGTGGCGTTCAGCGCCAGGATGATCTCGCGCACCGCCGGATCCTTGGCCCGTTCGGCGAGGCCGGCGATGTTCAGGTCGTCGGGGCCGACACCCTGCAAGGCCGACAGCAGGCCGCCCAGCACATGGTAGGTGCCGCGGAAGGCGCGGGTGCGTTCGAGCGCCCACAGGTCGCCGGCATCCTCCACCACGCAGATGACCGAGCGGTCGCGGGTGGGGTCGGAGCAGACGGTGCAGGGGTCGCGGCTGTCCAGGTTGCCGCAGACGGAACAGGCGCGGATCGACTCGCCGGCCGCCGCCATCGCCTCCGACAAAGGCACCAGCAGGCTGTCCCGCCGTTTCATCAGATGCAGCGCCGCCCGCCGCGCCGACCTGGGACCGAGCCCCGGCAGCTTGGACAGCAACTGGATCAGGCGTTCGATTTCAGGTCCGATCATTCACTTGGCGGCCGACACATATCTCCCTCTCCCGCCCCGGGAGAGGGAAGGGGCCCAAGCGGAGCTTGGGAAGGGTAAGGGGTGATGCGGGGATCAGGGGAGCCATGTACGGACACCCCTTCACCCACCCCGCCTTCGGCGGGGCCAAGGCCGCTCGCAAGTCTCGCGACCGCGCTCCGCCTACGATCACCCGCGGTGCCCGTCCGGCCTGAGGCCGTCGGCTCCGCGCCCTCTCCCGGGGCGGGAGAGGGTGAAAAGACCGATCAGAACGGCAGCTTCATGCCCGGCGGCAGCTTCAGGCCGCCCATCAGCTTCGAGGTCTCCTCGGCGACGTGCTGCTCGACCTTCTTCTTGGCGTCGTTGAAGGCGGCGACGATCAGGTCCTCCAGCACCTCGACGTCCTCGGGATCGACGACGGACTTGTCGAGCTTGACCTTCTTCATCTCGCTCTTGCCGTTGACGGTCACGACGACCATGCCGGCGGCGCTCTGGCCGGTCACTTCGACCTGCTCCAGGCTCGCCTGCATTTCCTGCATCTTGGCCTGCATCTGCTGGGCCTGCTTCATCATGTTGCCGATATTCTTCATCGGTCAGTACTCTCCTTCGTCGTCGAGGGGGTAATAGACCCCGTCGTCCTGCTGCTGAACCATGAAATCGGGTGTCTCGCCGTCATCCGCAACCGCCGCACTCTCCGCTGCGGCAACTTCGGCGAGGTCGCGGATGTCGATGATCTTCGCGCCGGAAAATGCGTCGAGCACGGCGCGCACCACCGGGTTGGCCTCCGCCTCGGACAGGGCGCGGCGCTTTTCGGCCTGGCCCTGCTCGGCCAGCGTCGGCTGGGCCTGGCCTTCGGACAGGGCGACGATCCAGCGATGGCCTGTCCATTCGGTCAGGAACTGCCCGACCTTGGCCGGCAGGGTCGGCGGAGCGCCGGGGCGGAGCTTCAGCTCCAGCCGGCCCGGCTCCATGCGGACCAGCTGCACCGTCTCCATCAGATAGCCGTAAAGCGCGCCCTCGCGCCGGTCGGAAAACAGCTGCACCAGCGCACGGAAGTCGTGCGGCATCGGCGACAGCTCTTCGCCGGCCTGGACCGCGGCGGGGGCAGGGCTGTGAGCGGCTTGCGCCACGGGGGCGCTTTGCGGCTGGGCCGAGCCCATCGGGCGGGCGACCGCGTGGGCCTGCTGGCTGGCGACGGCAACCGGTCCGCCGCCGCCGCCGGGACCGCGGCCCATCGGCGCGCCCCCTCCGCCATTGGCCCCGCCATTCGCCTGCTGGGCCTGGAACTGGCGGATCAGCTCGCCCGGCGTCGGCAGGTCGGCAGCGTAGGACAGGCGGACGATCACCATCTCCAGCGCCTGCTGCGGCACCGGGGCGGCCTGCACCTCGTTCAGCCCCTTCAACAGAAGCTGCCAGGCGCGGGTCAGCGCCGGCATGCCGAGCTTGCCCGACAGGGTGGAGCCGCGCGTGCGCTCCGCCTCCGGCAGGGAGGGATCGTTGGCGCTGTCGGGCACCACCTTCAAGCGGGTCAGGTTGTGGACGAGGTCCAGCAGGTCCTGCAGGATCACCACCGGATCGGCGCCGACACGGTGCAGGTCGGCCAGGATGTCCATCGCCTCGGCCGGGCGGGCGGAGACGGCGGCCTCGAACAGGTCGATGACGCGGGTGCGGTCGGCCAGGCCCAGCATGTCGCGCACCTGCTGCGCCGTGACGGTGCCGGCGGCGAGTGCGATGGCCTGATCGAGCAGGGACAGCCCGTCGCGCACCGACCCGTCGGCGGCGCGCGCGATCAGGGCGGCGGCATCCCCCTCGATGTCGGCGCCCTCCAGGGCGGTGACGCGGGTGAAATGCTCCTTCAGCACCTGGGCGTCGACGCGGCGCAGGTCGAAGCGCTGGCAGCGCGACAGCACCGTCACCGGCACCTTGCGGATCTCGGTGGTGGCGAAGACGAACTTCACATGGCTCGGCGGTTCCTCAAGCGTCTTCAGGAGCGCGTTGAACGCGCTCTTCGACAGCATGTGGACCTCGTCGATGATGTAGAGCTTGTAGCGGGCCGAGACAGGCGAATAGCGCACGCCGTCGATGATCTCGCGGATGTCGTCGACGCCGGTGTGGCTGGCGGCGTCCATCTCCATCACGTCGACGTGGCGGTCCTCGGCGATGGCGCGGCAGTTGTCGCAGACGCCGCAGGGGCTGACCGTCGGCCCGCCCTTGCCGTCCGGGCCGGTGCAGTTCAGCGCGCGGGCGATGATGCGGGCGGTGGTGGTCTTGCCGACGCCGCGCACGCCGGTCAGCATGAAGGCCTGGGCGATGCGGCCGGACTGGATGGCATTGGTCAGGGTGCGGACCAGCGCGTCCTGTCCGATCAGCTCGTCGAAGGTCTTCGGCCGGTATTTGCGCGCGAGCACCCGATAGGCTTGCCCGGTGGCAGGAGCCGTGGCGGGTGCGGAAGCGGGGATGTCGGCTGTGGTATCGGTCACGCGGCTGGCCTGTCGAAACGACGGGAGGGGAATTTCGGGCCGCAGAATAGCGTCCCGGCGCCGCGCTGTCGCCGTCTGTTTCGTGCTGGCAATTTTTGAAGAAGGTAGGAGACTGGACGAACGACCCGAGCCGTAACTCGTTGCGGCTGCTTCCTTCCGGACCTGACCGGGTTGGCGAGGGACTCGTCCGACGCCAGCCTCCCGCCGCTGTTATGGACATTCGCGCGGGCGGATGCAAGGGGAAACGGTTGGCGGGCGGGCGGCGGGGGCAATGAAAAAGGGGGCGCCGTGACGCGCCCCCCTTCCCGAACCCGCTGGACCGGGTATCCCTTACTTCTTCAGCGCCGCAACGCCCGGCAGTTCCTTGCCTTCCAGCCATTCCAGGAAGGCGCCGCCGGCGGCGGAGACGTAGGTGAACTTGTCCTCGACCCCGGCATGGGCCAGCGCCGCGACGGTGTCGCCGCCGCCGGCCACCGACAGCAGGCCGCCCGATTCGGTGCGGGCGGCGACCAGACCGGCCACGGCATTGGTGCCGGCGTCGAAGGGCTGGATCTCGAAGGCGCCGAGCGGGCCGTTCCAGACGATGGTCTTGGCGCCCTGCAGCTTCACGCCCAGGAACTCGACGGTGGCCGGGCCGATGTCGAGAGCCATCTCGTCGGGGCCGATGGCGTCGAAGGCGACGACGTGGTTGGCGGCGCCGGCCTTGAACTCCTTGGCGACGACGAAATCCTTCGGCAGCAGGATCTCGCAGTTCGATTCCTTGGCGGTCGCCATGATGGCGCGGGCCTGGTCGGCCATCTCCTTCTCGCACAGCGAGGCACCGACGTCGGTGCCCTGGGCGAAGAGGAAGGTGTTGGCCATGCCGCCGCCCAGCACCAGCAGGTCGACCTTGCGGACCATGTTGCCGAGCAGTTCCAGCTTGGTGGAGATCTTCGCGCCGCCCACGACGGCGGCGACCGGACGCTCCGGCTTCTCCAGCGCGAGCGTCAGGGCCTTCAGCTCGGCCTCCATCAGGCGGCCGGCGGCGTTCGGCAGCAGGCGGGCGACGCCTTCGGTCGAGGCGTGGGCGCGGTGCGCGGCGGAGAAGGCGTCGTTGACGTAGATGTCGCCCAGCTCGGCCATCTGCTTGGCGAAGGCCGGGTCGTTCTTTTCCTCTTCGGCGTGGAAGCGGGTGTTCTCCAGCAGGACGATGGCGCCGTCATGCACCTTGGCGATGGCCTCCTTCGCCTTGTCGCCGACGCAATCCTCGGCGAAGGCGACCTTCTGTCCGACGGCGGCGCTGAGCGCGTCCAGCACGTTGCGCAGCGAGTTCTTGGCATCCGGGCCGTTCTTCGGGCGACCGAAATGCGACAGGACGATGACCTTGGCGCCCTTGGAGGACAGCTCCTTCAGGGTGGGGGCGAGGCGGTCGATGCGGGTGGTGTCCGACACTTTGCCGTCCTGCATCGGGACGTTCAGGTCGGCGCGCACCAGCACCGTCTTGCCGCTGACCTCGAGATCGTCGATCGTGTTGAAATCGGTCATCGTCGCACTTCCCCTAATAATGGCCGCTTCCCGTCCGGGATCGGCTCTCGGTCGATTTGCCGGAACCCAATCACAGCGCCGACCGCATTGCAACGCCCCATGGGTAGGGTGAAATGGGGCATATTGACCATCAACCCCCTGTCAAAGCGCCAAGAACGAAGGGCAGACGCGGGGGCAAGGGCACTACAACCCCAGGCTTCTGCAACATTTCCGTAACTTGACCCTGTCCATGGCCTGTGCAAACACCCAATTGTAGGCCCGAGGGCCGCAAAACGGGGGTTGAAGCGCAGGCGATGGCTGAGGCGGACATCAACCGCGAGACGGAATTGAAGCTGGCGGCGAAGCCGGAAGACTTTGACACGCTGCGTGCCGCTCCCGCCATCGCCGACCGGGCGACCGGACCGGCAACGGCGAAGACCCTGGAAAGCACCTATTACGACACCGAAGACCGCCGGCTCGCCGCGCGCAAGGTGACGCTGCGGGTGCGCAAGACCGGCGACGGCTATGTCCAGACGGTCAAGTCCGCGCCGGACGAGGACGGGCTGGGACGCGGCGAATGGGAATGCGCGGTGACCTCCGCCGCGCCCGATTTGACGCTGATCACCGACGCCGCCGCCCTCGATCTGCTCGGCTCGCTCAGCGAATCGGAGCTTCGGCCGGTCTTCACCTCGATCGTCGAGCGCACGATCCAGGACGTGACGCTGGGCGAGGGGGATGACGCGGCCTCCATCGAGGTCGCCTTCGACCGCGGCCGGATCCTGCTGCCCGATGGCCGGTCCAGCGACCTGTGCGAGGTGGAGCTGGAGCTGAAGAGCGGTTCGCCCACCACGCTCTACGATCTGGCGCAGGAGTTGACGAAGACGGCGCCGCTGCGGCTGGAGATGCGCACCAAGGCGGCGCGCGGCCACGCGCTGGCGACCGGTGCCGCCGACAAGGCGCTGAAGGCGGAAAAGCTGCAGCTCGATCCCGAGACGACGGTGGAAGGGGCCGTGGCCCGCATCGTGCGCGCCTGCCTTGCCCACATGGTCGCGAACGAGGCGGTGACGCTGGCCGGCGACGATCCTGAGGGCGTCCACCAGATGCGCGTCGCCTTGCGCCGGCTGCGCTCGGCCATCGCGCTGTTCCGGCCCTTCATTCCGGCCTCGCAGTATCAATGGCTGGTCGGCGAGATCAAATGGCTGGCCGGCAGCCTGGGGCCGGCGCGCGACTGGGACGTGTTCGGCGAAGAACTGCTGGCTCCGGTGCGCGACGCCTTCCACAAGGCCGACGGGCATGGCCGCTCGGCGGTGGAGGATCTGGACACGCTGGCCGCCGCCGCCGAGGCGAAGCGGCTGCGCGCCTATGAGGGTGTGCGCGAGGCGATCCGGTCGGACCGCTACACCGCCTTCCTGCTCGGCGTCGGCAGCTGGGTGGAGAAGCGCGGCTGGCGCGACCAGCCGGTCAGCGAGGAATCGGTGCGTCTGTTCCAGCCGGTGATCGGGCTGGCCGACCATCTGCTGAACAAGCGCCACAAGAAGGCCAAGCGGGCCGGGCATGGCTTCGCCCATCTGCCGGTGGCCCAGCGCCACCAGCTGCGCATCGCCCTGAAGAAGCTGCGCTATGCCGTGGAGTTCTTCCGCAGCCTGTATGACGACAAGCCGGTGCGCCGCTACATCCAGCAGCTCGCCGCCCTGCAGGACGCGCTGGGCCACCTGAACGACGTGGCGACGGCGACGCGGCTTCTGCACGAGCTGCATGACGACGGCAGCCGCTCCGCCCCCGGCGAACCGCGCGCGGCCGGCATCGTCATCGGCTGGCATGCCCGCGGGGTCGCCGACACGGAAGCGGCGCTGGTCGCCCTGTGGCATGATTTCATCGACACCAAGCATTTCTGGTCGAAGCCGGACCCTGCGGTGTAGAGTCCGGCAGCCATGCTCACAATCCTCGTCGCCAACATCAAAGGCGGCTGTGGCAAGACGACCGTCGCCACCCATCTCGCCGCCGCATCCGCCGTGGCGGGCCTGTCCACCGTGCTGGCCGACGTGGACCGTCAGCGCTCCTCGCTCGGCTGGCTGGAGCGCCGGCCGGGTCAGGCGTCGACCCTGGTCGGGCTCGATTGGGCCAAGGACTTCTCCGATACGCCGCGCGGCACCAAGCGGCTGGTGATCGACGCGCCCGCCGCGCTGAAGACCAGGCAGATCGAGGATCTGGTGAAGATGGCCGACGTCGTCGTGCTGCCGGTGCTTCCCGGCGCCTTCGACGAACAGGCGACGCAACGCTTCCTCGGCAAGCTCGATGAGCTGAAGCGCATCGCCAAGAAGAAGACCACGGTGGCGGTGGTCGGCAACCGCTTGCGCGCCCGCACCAAGGCCGCCGACCGGCTGGACCGTTTCCTCGGCGGCATCGGCCATCAGGTGGTGACACGGCTGCGCGACAGCCAGATCTACGCCGACGCGGCCGAAAGCGGCCTCAGCCTGTTCGACATGCCGGGCAAGCGCGCCGCCGAGCATCGCGGCGACTGGCAGCCGCTGCTGAGCTACATCGACGGGGTTTGAGGCTACACCCGCGCCACGACGAACAGCCATTTGATCGGGATCAGCGTGTTGCCGCTGGAATGCTCCGGGTAGGCGGCCTCCAGCCGGCGGCGGTAGGCGGCGAGGAAACCGTCCAGTTCGGGGCCGGTCAGCCGGTCCATCACCGGGGCCAGTGCCGGTTGATGAAGCCATTGCAGAAGCGGAACGTCGCCGTCGATCGCGTGGAAATACTCGGTCTCCCACAAATCGATGGCGGCCGCCTGCGGGCTGAGCCAGTCGTAATAATCCTGGGCGCCGTAACGCCGGCCGTCGGTCAGCGGGGCCGCGGGCCATGCGTCATGCAGCCGGTCCGCCCATGGCCCGTCGGCCGCGGTTTCCAGGAGCAGGCGGTGGGCGGTCTGGTCCTGCGGGCGGGGCAGGGCGGCGGCAAGCACCCCGCCGGGGCCGAGCGATTGCAGCAGTTCGGGAAACAGCCGGTCATGGCCGGCCAGATGGTGCAGCCCGCCGGCGGAAATGGCGAGATCCACCGGCCAATGCGGGCGCCAGACCGCCAGATCGGCGTGGTGATAGCGCACGGTGGACGGCGTGTCGGCGGCCCAGCGCAGCATCGCCCGGGAATGGTCGACCGCCAGCACGTCGGCCCGCGGCCAGCGCGCCGCCAGCAGCCGCGACAACTGCCCGGAACCGCAGCCGAGATTGACGACCGACCGAGGCGCGAGGGAGGAAGGGAGCGCCGCCGTCAGGTCGATGACGGGACGGCGGCGCAGGACATCGAGCGTCGCGAAGGCGTCAGGGGTCCATGCCATGCCCTGTGTCATGTGGCACCCGCTCTGTTGGGCGCATGCCGTTCGGGCCTGGCCGTCCGGGTTCGGCCCTCCGGGCTTTGTCGCCCGGCCTTCGCGCCGACCGTCGGGGCTTCGTGGACGGAAGCCCGTCAGGTCAGTGGGCGGAGCCCATGCGGTCGAAATAACGGCCGATCGACGCGAAGATGAAAAGCACGCAGCCGAGGAAGACGATCAGGCCACCGATGGCGAACGCTTCGTCCGCCGCCCGCGAGGAGGCGAGCAGGCCGACGAAGGCCATGATGCCGGCGAGGATGGGATTGATCCAGTAGGAGAGAGCTTTCACGTCCCGAAGTCCTTTCAGAACAAGGCGTTGTCAGAGGGAAAGCGCCCGCCTCCCGCCCCGCCGGGCTTCCCGCGAACGCTTTGACTTTGAAGGGATTCTGCGGGAGGGAGCCCGCGGAATCAATGCGACACAAACGACTTGTGCCCTGCAACATCTAGCGGATCGGTTGCCGTGCCGCCTTGCGGTATGTCAAGCGCGAAGGCCGTTCCGGCCGCATCGCTGCGCAGCAGCCGCAACTCCCCGCCATGGGCGCGCAGCACCTCCCGCGCGATGGCGAGGCCGAGCCCGATCCCGCCGGCGCGGGCCGATCCGGCGAAGGGCTGGAACAGGTTCTCCCGTGCCCGCGGGGCAAGGCCGGGGCCGTCGTCGGCGACCGTCAGGGTCAGGGAGCCCGCCGGCCCGGCCTCGACCGCGATCCGCACCCGGCCGGCGCCGGCCTGCACCGCGTTGCGGCCGAGATTGACCAGCGCGCGGCCGAGCTGTGCCGCATCCACCGGCGCCATCGTGCCGGCGGGGATGTCGTTGATCCACTCCGCCTCGACCCGGCCGCCGTCGGGGTGGACGGTGGCGAGCACCTCCGCCCCGGCCTCCTCCGCCACACGATGCAGATCGGCCGGCGCGGGCGACAGCGGCAGCACGCCGTCGCGGGTGAAGGACAGGGTCTGGCTGCACAGGTCAACCGCACGGTCCAGCGAGGCGACCAGCCGCGGCGTCACCCGCCGCACCTCCGGATCCGCGCTCTCCGTCAGCCGTTCCGACAGGAGGGAGGCGGTGGACAGGATGCCGCGCAGGTCGTGGTTGATCTTCGCCACGGCGGTGCCCAGCGTTGCCAGACGTTCGCGCTGGCGCAGGGCGGCGCGCACCGTGCCCTGCATGGCGGCAAGCTCGCGCTCCGCCACGCCGATCTCGTCGGCGCGGGCGCTCGGCACCAGCGGCGGGGCGCCGTCGGGGTCGTGGCGGAAGGCGACGACCCCTGCGGTCAGCCGCCGCATCGGCCGCACCAGCAGGGCATGCAGCGTGAGATAGACCAGGATCGCCGCGATCAGCGAGATGGCGACCGACACCGCCAGGATGCGGCGGGAGAACTCCACCATCGCATGGATCAGCGGCCGCTCGTCCATCGTCACCTCGACGCGCTGGGCGGGGTCGTTGGGCGAACGGTCGATCACCCGGATCACGCGGTCGCGCGGCGGTCCGAAGGCGCCTTCCAGGGCCATCCACAGGGCGTGGCCGGCATCGACGATCTGCATGCCCATGCCGGTGTTGCGCAGGTCGTACACGGCATCGACCTGCGGCGGCATCGGGCGCGACAGCATGTAGACCCGCGCGCCCGGCTGGATCAGGTCGATGACATGGGTGCCGGTGTAGGACAGCAGCTTCGCCTGCAGCTCCTTCGTCACCATCAGGTCGGGGGCGGCCTCGACCGACAGGGCCGCGATGTGGGCGGCGGCCAGCCGTTCCTCCAGGTAGCTCATGCGGAAACGCGCGATGGAGGGGGTGTAGATCAGCACCTCCGCCAGCAGCACGAACAGGATGGTCAGCACCAGCAGCTTGGCCGACAGGCCGGCCGCGACGATGGGGCGGGGCATGGGCGGGGGAACGGAGCGTGTGTTGCAGGAGCGCCATCCTACGACGGTGACAAACGGGCGTCATCCCCGCGAGGCCCCCGACGCGCTGGCGTTACCGCTTTGGCGTTGGTAAGACAGGCGCCATGAGCGACCTTGCCCGTCACATCGACTCCCTGTCGCGCGCCAACGTGCTTTGCCTTGGCGACGTGATGCTCGACCGTTTCGTCTATGGTTCGGTGGACCGGGTGTCGCCGGAGGCGCCGATTCCCGTCCTGCGCGTGGAGCGCGAAGTCCCCAAGCTGGGCGGCGCCGGCAACGTGGCCGCCAACCTCGTGGCGCTGGAGGCGGATTGCCACTTCGTCTCGGTGGTCGGGCATGACGGCATCGGCACCGACCTGCTGGCCCTGCTGCGGTGCGAGGGCGTCAGCGACGGTTCCATCGTGGTGGAGGACGGGCGCCAGACCACGGTGAAGACCCGCTTCATCGCCGGCCAGCAGCAGCTTCTGCGCACGGACATCGAGACGGTGGTGCCGATCACCGTCGCCGGCCGCGTGCTGGACCGGGTGCGCGAACTGCTGCCCGGCGTGGGCGGCGTCATCCTGTCCGACTACGGCAAGGGCGTGCTGACCGACGATCTGGTGACGGCGGTGATCGCCGCCGCAAGGCAGGCCGGGCGCATGGTGGTGGTCGATCCCAAGGGGCGCGACTACCGGCGCTATCGCGGCGCCGACATCGTGACGCCCAACCGCAAGGAACTGATGGAGGCCACCGGCCTGCCGGCGCGGACGGACGAGGAGGTGATCGCCGCCGCCCGCCACCTGATCGCCACCTGCGGCATCGGCGCCGTCGTCGCCACCCGCAGCGAACAGGGCATGTCGGTGGTCACCGCCGAGGACGCGGTGCATCTGCCGGCCGAGGCGCGCGAGGTGTTCGACGTGTCGGGCGCCGGCGATACCGTGGTGGCGACGCTGACCGCCGCGCTGTCGGTGGGGATCGATCTGGTGGATTCGGCGCGGCTGGCCAATCTGGCCGCCGGCATCGTGGTCGGCAAGGTCGGCACCGCGGTCGTCCGCTCGGCCGAGCTGCTGGCCGGCCTGCACGAGCAGGAATGGCGCCAGGGCGAGGAAAAGGTGGCGACCCGCGACACCGCGGCGGAGCGGGCGGAGCGCTGGCGGCTGCGCGGCAAGCGGGTGGGCTTCACCAACGGCTGCTTCGACCTGCTGCACCCCGGCCATATTTCGCTGCTGAAGCAGGCGCGGGCGGCCTGCGACGTTCTGGTCGTCGGGCTGAACAGCGACGACTCGGTGAAGCGGCTGAAGGGCGAAAGCCGGCCGGTGCAGAACGAGACGGCGCGCGCCACGGTGCTGGCGTCGCTGGGCTGCGTCGATCTGGTGGTGATCTTCGGCGAGGACACGCCGGAAACGCTGATCCGCGCGCTGCGCCCGGACGTGCTGGTCAAGGGCGCCGACTACACCATCGCGACGGTGGTGGGGGCGGATTTCGTCCAGAGCTATGGCGGAAAAGTGGTGCTGGCCGAACTGATCCAGGGACAGAGCACGACCAACACCATCAAGCGCATGAAGAGCTGACGGGGGAAGCCGCGGCTGGCGGACGCTCCCCCCTGTCGGCCCCTTGGCGGAGTCACATCTTCTTCTGGACGTTGTCGGCGCCGCGCTCGATGGCGCGGCCGCCGGCCTGCACGTCCTGGCCGGCGCCCTCGACGGTGTTGCAGGCGGCCAGCGTGGTGCCCAGCAGCGTGCCCATGGCGGCGAGCAGGGCGAATTTCTTGACGATGGTCATTGGTGGTCTCCGTTGCGGTGGCGTGCGATGCCGGTGGAACGCAAGCGGGGCCGTAAAGGTTTCCGCGCGCGATCGGAGAGGGGGGCTGCGCAAAGGTGGTGCCCTTCGCTCTCGCCTCGTCCGCAGCCGCAGGGACGAAGTGTCCCGTTGCCACCGGCCGTGAGCGCGGGCATAAATCGCCCCGCGGAACTTCCCGCTTGCCCTCCCCGCTGGATGGGACGGCTTTTGGCAACGAGCAAGAATGGCGAAAGGAAAGCCTCTCATGGCTGAAAGCACTTTTGACGTCGTTGTGATCGGCGGCGGCCCCGGCGGGTATGTCTGCGCGATCCGCGCGGCGCAGCTCGGCTTCAAGGTCGCCTGCGTCGAGAAGCGGGGGACGCTGGGCGGCACCTGCCTGAATGTCGGCTGCATCCCGTCCAAGGCTCTGCTGGCGGCGTCGGAGAAGTTCGAGGAAGCGGCCCACGGCCTCGCCAAGTTCGGCATCAAGGTCGGCGGCGTGGAACTGGACCTGCCGGGCATGCTGGCCCACAAGGACAAGGTCGTTAAGGACAACGTCGGCGGCATCGAGTTCCTGTTCAAGAAGAACAAGGTCGCCTGGCTGAAGGGCGCGGGCAAGATCACCGCCCCGAACACCGTCGAGGTCGAGGGCGTCGGCCCCATCACCGCGTCGAAGGCGATCGTCATCGCCACCGGTTCGGACGTGACCCCGCTGCCGGGCATCGCCATCGACGAGAAGCGCGTGGTGTCCTCCACCGGCGCCCTGTCGCTGCCGGAGGTGCCGAAGCATCTGGTCGTCATCGGCGGCGGCGTGATCGGGCTGGAGCTGGGCTCCGTCTGGGGCCGTCTGGGCGCCAAGGTGACGGTGGTCGAGTATCTCGACCGCGTGCTGCCGAGCATGGACAACGAGCTGTCGAAGCAGGCCCAGCGCATCTTCGCCAAGCAGGGCATGGATTTCAAGCTGGGCACCAAGGTGACCGGCGCGTCCATGACCGACACCGGCGTGACCCTGACGGTCGAGCCCGCCGCCGGCGGCGAGGCGCAGACCATCGAGGCCGATACCGTCCTGGTCGCCATCGGCCGCCGCCCCTACACCGAAGGCCTCGGCCTGGAGGCGGTGGGTGTCGAGCTGGAGCGCGGCCGGGTCAAGATCGACGGTCATTTCCAGACCAACGTGCCGGGCATCTACGCCATCGGCGACGTGGTGGAAGGCCCGATGCTGGCCCACAAGGCCGAGGAAGAGGGCGTCGCCCTGGCAGAGCAGCTGGCCGGCCAGAAGAGCCACGTCAACCACGACCTGGTTCCCGGCGTCGTCTACACCTGGCCGGAAGTCGCCGCCGTCGGCAAGACCGAGGAGCAGCTGAAGGCCGCGGGAATCGCCTACAAGGCCGGCAAGTTCCCCTTCACCGCCAACGGCCGCGCGCGGGCCGGCGGCAACACCGACGGCTTCGTGAAGATCCTGTCGGATGCCTCCACCGATCAGGTGCTGGGCGTCCACATGATCGGCCCGAACGTGTCGGAGATGATCGGCGAGCTGGTGCTGGCCATGGAGTTCAGCGCGTCCGCCGAAGACATCGCCCGCACCTGCCACGCCCACCCGACCCTGTCGGAAGCGGTCAAGGAAGCGGCGCTGGCGGTGGACGGCCGTCCGCTGCACATCTGATCGCCCGCCCATCCGATCTGCGTTCCGCCAAATTGGGGGCCGCCGATCTGGAGGCAGCAAGCTCCGTAGCGACGAAAGGCTCCCCCGCTCCTTGGCGGGGGAGCCTTTTTCGTTGAGGTGTCCGCCCAGCCGATCAGGCCGCGCGGATCGTCGACAGGAAGCCGTTCACCACGTTGCGCAGACGGCCGGCGTCGCCGGCGAGCTGGCCGGAAACCGACAGGACGTTCTCGGCGGAATGACCCGCCTCGACGGCGGCGCTGCGGACGTCGGCGATGGTCTTGGTCACCTCATGGGTGCCGCTGGCGGCCTGCTGGACGTTGCGGGCGATCTCGGCGGTGGCAGAGCCCTGCTCCTCCACCGCGGCGGCAATGGCGGTGGAGATCTCGTCGATCTGGGCGATGATGCCGCCGATGCCCTTGATGGCGCTGGCGGTCTCGCCGGTGACGCGCTGCATGCCGGAGACGTGGCCGGCGATGTCCTCCGTCGCACGGGCGGTCTGGCTGGCGAGGCTCTTCACCTCCTGCGCCACCACGGCGAATCCCTTGCCGGCCTCGCCGGCGCGGGCGGCCTCGATGGTGGCGTTCAGCGCCAGCAGGTTGGTCTGGCTGGCGATGTCCTGGATCAGCTGGACCACCGTGCCGATCTTCTCCGCCGCCTCGGTCAGGCTCAGCACCTGCCCGTTGGCCTGCTGGGCAGCCTCCACCGCCTCGCGGGCGATCTGGGCGGAACGGTTGACCCGCTCGCCGATCTCCTGGATCGAGGAGGACAGCTGTTCCGTGGCGCTGGCCACCGTCTGCACGTTGCTGCTGGCATCCTGCGAGGCGTTGGCGACCACGCCGGCCTGCTGGCTGGTCTGGGTCGCGGTGGCGGTCATGGTCTGGGCCGTGCCGGTCATCGACTGGGCCGCGCGGTCGACGCCGTCCACCACATTCATCACCTGGGCTTCCAGGTCGTTGGCGAGCTGCAGCATGGCGGCGCGGCGTTCGGCGTCGGCCTTGGCCTGATCCTCGGCGCGCTGGTCGATCATCCGCTTCAGGTCGGCCAGCATCTTGCGCAGGGCGTCGGCCAGGGCGCCGACCTCGTCGGACTGGCGGATATCGAGCGTCTGGTCGAAGCGGCCGGCGGCGATGCCCTCGGCGAAGCTGACGCTGGCGCGGATCGGCCGGGCGACGCCGCCGGCGACCACCCACATCACCGCGACGGCGCCGAAGGCGACCAGGGCGCCGACGGCGACCTGCCACAGGATGCTGGAACTGGCGCGCTCGCCCAGGGCGGAGGACAGCGCCATCCCGTCGGCCAGCACGAGATCCTTCGGCACCTGGACCAGCACCGCCCACGGCTTCTCGGTGTTGCCCATGGTGATGGGGGCGAAGCTGCGCAGCATGTTGGTGGAGGCTTCGATATCGACATGGGCCTTGCCGGCCTGGACATTCGCCAGATCGGCCTGCCAGGAGGCATCGAAGGTGGAAATCGGCTGGCCGATCAGGTCGGGCCGGGCGCTGTGGGCGACGATCAGGCCCATGTTGCTGATGATGACCACCTGGCTGCGGCCGTCGAACACGGCGTTGCTGACCTTGGTCGACAATTGCTGGACGAAGTCCAGGTTGAAGTCGGCGCCGGCCACGCCGCGGAACTTGCCGTCGATCACCACCGGCACCGACAGGGTCGCCAGGAACACCTGCTTGCCCTGCACGATGTAGGGCAGGGGGTCGAGCACGCTTTCGCGCCCGTTCTCCTTCGGGCCGATGTACCAGCCGCCCTTCATGACGCCGTTGGAATGGCGCTCGCGGCTGTCATACTCGACCAGGGGCTGCATGGCGATGCGGCCGTTCTGGTCGCGGTTCCAGTAGGGAATGAAGCGGCCGGTGGCGTCGGTGCCGGATTCGCGGCGGTTGCGGAACTCGCCGTCCCGGCCGTCGAGAGCGTCGGGTTCCCAGGCCGAATAGGTGCCGTTGAACAGCGGGTTGCGCTGCAGCACCGACAGCAGCACGCCGTTGAAGGCGTCGCGGCGCTGATCGGACGGGACATGGCCGCCCGCGCCGCCGTCGGCGAGGCTGGAGAAGCTGGCGGCCATGGTCCGGGCGGCGTTCAATGCGGTGTCGAACTCCGACCGCAGAAGCCCGGCCTGGGTGGCGGCGAGATTCTGAAGCGACTCCGTCGTCTTGCTTTCAAGAATTCGCTCCACGTTGCCCGTGACGAATTCGTTGCTGGAGCGCGTCGACAGGACTCCAAAGCCGACGAGTACGGCAACCGTCCCAGTCAGGCAAAATCCGGACAGGATGGATATCTTTGATTGGATTGACTTGATTTGCATTCATTTATCCACCGCATGAGAATTGCGCTGGACAATCATTAGCAAACGTAGCTATGTTGCAGACACAGGTCAGCAGGCAAACTGTTTAGAGGCATAGCCTAGATATGGTAGGCGACCTGCGGCCGATCATCGGCGTTCGTCTCCCCGCATCGGCGCAGGACACAGTTTTTAGGCGAGCAGAGTAGTCTCCAGATGCGACAGTCCACCGGTCGGTGGAAGCCCCCGACACGGCGTCGTCAGTAGAGTCCGTCGATCTCTTCGTCGGTGTAGTCGGGCGGCGGCGGGGCCGGACGCAGCGGTCGTAGCGGTGGAGATGTCGCGCGGAGGCGCACCGGGCCCGGAAGCGAGCGAGTTCTACGTGTTCCCTTTGGGGCCTCGCGGTATTTCCGCGGCAGGCCGTGTCCTTTGCTGTCTTTCTCCTCTGCCCGCGCCAGCATCAGGACCCGCGACGGTGCCGGAGGATCCCCGTCCTGCAACGGCGGCGGCCAGAACAGACCGCCCTTTGCCGACCAGCGGATTTGTCGGCCGAGCGCCCGGGGCATCAGCGTCATCAACTGAAAGACGAACGGCTCCGCCTGGACTTCGCCCTGCGAATGTCCATCGGTCGTCGTCATCGTTCTCGACGAAGCCGAACTCCACAGCCAGGCGGCTTCGTCGAGATAGCGGCTCAGGTGAACGCGACTAAACCTATGGTAGACACCAAAACGGCTTCGTTCGAGAAGCCCCGCGAAGCCCTCGGCGTGATTGACGTGAACGTTCCGTTCGTCGTCCCGCAACTCAGCATTGCGCCGCCGTTTGCGCGGTCGCTTGCCGTCCTTCCGCTCGACACGGGCGTATTCTTCCGCTCCGTGATTGACGCTGGAGTGTCCGCCGAAATCCCGACCGACGACCGCGAGGGCCTTGTCTCCGTCGGTCATCAGGTGCGCGTCGGGCTTCACAACCGCCTTGATGACCGAGGCCAATTCCGCGGCGGACTCCCCGGAGACAACGCCGGTTCGAACCCGCCCCTCCCGGGCGTTCATAATGACTACGATCGCCTTGTCCGACCCCTTGCCGCGCGGATTCCACACGTATTTCGTGTATCCGTCCTTGCGCGGCTCGCCGCCGATTCGTTTCGTATCGATCTCGACCTCGCCGTCGAGAACCGGTTCGCTTTCGTGCCGGTAATCGAGAAGTTCGCGGACAGCATGTGCCATTTTCCAGGCCGTCGGCTGGGTCACGCCGAGATGCCGGGCCAGAACGACGGACGAGACGCCCTTGCTGCTGCTGAGCAGGTAGAACAGCGCCTTTATCCACTTGAGAAGTGGGAGTTTTGTCCCGTGAAGCGGCGTGAAGGTCTTGACGGTGAACTGGGCGGCGCAGTTTCCACACTCGAACAGCCCGACACGCGGGGCGCGGGCTTCTCCGCTACGGGTCGTTTTGACCGAGTTGAAGCGGTAGACCTTGACGGATTTGCAATGCGGGCAGAACGGACCGTCCGGCCAGACCAGGGTTTCGAAGAAGGTTCGTGCCTGCGCCTCGTCTGTGAAACGAGCTGTCAACTCGTCAGCATCGGTGTGGATGCTGAGGTCAAAGTCCTGGCAGATTTTGTAGAAGCGCTCGTTGCCCACGGCCGACCTCCCCCGAGGCCGACACTCTACCGGAAGACGCATCCGATTTGAATCAATATGTAGGAGGTGCGCGCGGAGCGCCGCCGTTATCGTAAGTCTATGTTTTTGTTGATTTTTGCGTCTGCACCTGTGTCTGCAACATAGCTACGTTAGCAAACCTAAATATTAAGCAAAGAATAACGGTTTATAGGGGCTTTTCACCAATATTCTGTACTAAAGCCTTAGAAGAGTGGAGAGCGAGGCGGTAAATATTGATGTATATTCTGAGTCATGCAGAGTTCTTTTGATCGGCGTTGCAGTGAACGCGGCCGGTTCGATTGTTGCGCGGTCTGCAGCGCGACCGCGAGTGCTTCAAAGGGAAATTCGGCCCGACGCTGGATCGTATATCGGAATATGCTGATTCGGTTGTGCGATCGAGCGCCGGTCAGGCCTTGCGTGCCCGAGGATGGGCGTTGCGGTACACGTTCATCAGCTGCTCGTTCTCCACATCCGTATAACGCTGGGTTGTGGAGAGCGAGGCGTGGCCGAGCAGGTCCTGGATGGCGCGCAGGTCGCCGCCGTCCGCCAAAAGATGGGTCGCGAAACTGTGCCGCAGCGCGTGCGGGGTGGCACTGTCCGGCATGCCCATCAGGGCGCGTAGCTTCTGCATCTGGTGCTGGGCGACGCTGGCGTTCAGCCGGCCGCCGCGGGCGCCGACGAACAGCGGGCCGTCGGGCGCCAGCGTGAAGGGGCAGCTGTCGATATAGGCGCGCACCGCCTCCGTCACCGCCGGCAGGACGGGGATCATGCGGTCCTTGCGGCCCTTGCCGGTGACGCGCAGCGTGTCGCCCAGCGGCGCGTCCTTGCGCGCCAGGCCCAGCGCCTCGGAAATGCGCAGGCCGCAGCCGTAGAGCAGGGTGAACAGGGCGCGGTCGCGCTTGCCGATCCAGGGTTCGTCGCGGTCGCGCTCGGCCTCCTCCAGCAGGCGGTCGGCGTCGATCTCCGTCAGCGGGCGCGGGGCCGGACGCTTGACCTTCGGCGTGGCGAGGGTGGCGACGGCGGGATTGTGCAGGCGGCCGCTGCGGTCCATCCAGCGGAAGAGATTGCGCACCGCCGCAAGCTTGCGCGCCCGGCTGGCCCCGACCAGCCCGTCCATCGCCAGCCGGGACATCCAGGCGCGGAAATCCGCCGCCTTCAGGTCGCCTAGATCGTTCAGCGAAGGCGGGGAGCCGCCGCGGAATTCGGTGAGGAAGCGCAGGAACTCGCCCACATCGGCGGTGTAGGCCGACAGGGTGTGGCGGGAAACCGCCTTCTCGCTCTCCATCCAGCGCCGCCAATGGGCCAGCATGTCCTGGACGTCGGGCTTGGCGGAGAAACCCAGGCTCGGAGCGGCGGGAACAGGCTCGCTCACGCCGGCAACTCCAGCCAGCCGCGGATCACCCGCTCGATGACGCGGGCGAGGAAGCCGACCAGTTCGGTGCCCTGGCCGTTGTGGAAGGTGTCGGGCTCGCGGCTGCCGAAGGCGAGCAGGCCGTCGGGCGTCTCGCTGGAGACCTGGATGCGGATCAGCGCCTCGGACCGGACGAGACCGGCGCCGGGGCCGTAGATCTCGGGATCGCCCTGGATGTCGGTGTTCAGCACAACGTCGGCGCGGCCCAGCCGCTCGGCGATCGCGCCCGGTTCCACCACCCGCACGCCGGAGCGGTGGACATGGGGGATGTCGGTGCCGTTGGATTCGATGACGAGGCAGGCGACGTCGAGGTCGAGCAGGACCGCGAGGTCGGTCGTGATGGTCTGGATCAGCTGCTCGAAGCTCTGGGCGTCGAGCAGAAACAGCACCGCGGCATGGATGCGGTTCTGGCTGTTCAGGTTGGCCCGGCTGGTGCCGATCAGCTCGCGCTGCTGGTCCTTGAGGGCGCGGACCTCGGCGCGCAGGCGGTCGACCATGAAGGCCTGGAGGTCCACCACCCCCCGCCCGCGGTCGATCGACGGCGGGGTCAGGTGGTGGACCAGATCGGCGTTCTGGGCCAGGAAGTCCGGGTGGCTCCGCAGATAGGCGCGCACATCCTCCGAAGAGAGCGTGGTCGCACGTTGCGGGCTGTGACCCGGTTCGCGGCCCCTGTCGGCCATGATCGTTCCGGCCCGCCTTACAGGATCGACTGGCCGGTCTTCTTCCAGTCCTCGACGAACTGGGAGAGACCCTTGTCGGTCAGCGGGTGGTTGAACAGCTGCTTCAGCACCGACGCCGGGGCGGTCACGACATGGGCGCCCAGGCGGGCGGCCTTGACGATGTGCATCGGGTTGCGGATCGAGGCGACCAGCACCTCGGTCTTGAAGGCGTCGTAGTTGTTATAGATCTCGCAGATGTCCTTGATGATGCCCATGCCGTCCTGGCCGATGTCGTCCAGCCGGCCGACGAAGGGCGACACGAAGCTGGCGCCGGCCTTCGCCGCCAGGATCGCCTGGGCGGGGGAGAAGCACAGCGTGACGTTGACCATCGTCCCTTCGGACGAGATGATCTTGCAGACCTTCAGGCCGGCCGGGGTCAGGGGCACCTTCACCGCGACGCGGTGGGAGATCTTGGCGATCTTGTGGGCCTCGGCGAGCATGGTCTCGAAGTCGGTGGAGGCCACCTCGGCGCTGACCGGACCGTTGACGACGTCGCAAATCTCGGCCACGAGGTCGAGGAATTGACGGCCGGACTTGGCGATCAGGGAGGGGTTGGTGGTAACACCGTCCAGCAGACCGGTATCGGCCAGATCGCGGATCTCGGCGATGTCGGCGGTGTCGACGAAGAACTTCATGACGAAGGGTCCATGCTTGCTGATGTTGACCGGAACCGGCCGCGCCGGAAAACTGACCGACGCGCCGTCCCGCCCGGTGCCCGGGACATGAGGCCACTCTAGCCGATGCGTTCGACTTCCGCCAGTTCCGCCCCGGGCATTCAGGGGGATCTTCTTGGGGACACGCCCGAAACGGGGCAGCCCGAAGGCGATTCCATGCGCGAAACCACGGATTTCCCGGCAAAGCCGCAGCTTCGCGGTCCCGACCGCCGCGTCGCCGTCCTGCTGCCGCTACCGCTGCGCGAGGCCTACGACTACCGCGTGCCGGACGGGATGGAGCTGGTTCCCGGCGATTACGTCGAGGTGCCGCTGGGGCCGCGCCGGGTCATCGGCGTCGTCTGGGGCCCCGGCGCCGGGACGCTGGACTCCGGCCGGCTGAAGCCGGTGGTGCGCCGGTTCGACGTGCCGCCGATGACCGAGGTCGGCCGCCGCTTCGTCGAATGGGTCGCCGCCTACACCATGACGCCGCCGGGCTTCGTCCTGCGCATGGCGGTCAGCGTGCCGGCGGCGCTGGAGCCGCCCAAGCCGATGCTGGCCTATCTGCGCAAACAGGGTGCCGAGCCGCCGCCCGGCTTCAAGATGACCGACCCGCGCAGGCGCATCCTGGCCTTGCTGGACGATGGCCCTCCCCGCACCCCGGCGGAACTGGCCGACGAGGCCGGCTGCGGCGTCACCGTGGTGCGCGGGCTGGCGGAGGCCGGGCTGCTGGAGCCGGTGATGCTGCAGCCGACCCGGCTCGGCCGGCCGGACTGGCAGCGGCCCGGACCCGCCCTGTCGCCCGACCAGCGGGCGGCGGCCGACGACCTGCGCGAGCGGGTGGCCTCGGGGCGCTACTCCACCGTGCTGCTCGACGGCGTCACCGGGTCGGGCAAGACGGAGGTCTATTACGAGGCGATCTCCGCCGCCCTGGAGCAGGGCAAGCAGGCGCTGGTGCTGCTGCCGGAGATCGCGCTGTCGGCGCAGTGGCTCGACCGCTTCGCCCGGCGCTTCGGCGCGCCGCCGGCGGAATGGCATTCGGAACTGACCGGGGCGCAGCGCCGCGACACCTGGCGCGCGGTGGCCAAGGGCGAGGTGCCGGTGGTGGTCGGCGCCCGCTCGGCCCTGTTCCTGCCCTATCCCGAACTGGGCGTCATCATCGTCGATGAGGAGCACGACTCCGCCTACAAGCAGGAGGAGGGCGCGATCTACCATGCCCGCGACATGGCGGTGGCGCGGGCGCATCTGGGCGGGCTGCCCATCGCGCTGGTCTCCGCCACGCCGTCGCTGGAAACCAAGGTCAACGCCGACAGCCACCGCTATGCCCGCATCGCCCTGCCGGCCCGCCATGGCGGCGCCGTGCTGCCCGACGTGGAACTGGTCGACCTGCGGCGCGACCGCCCGCCCGCCCGGCACTGGCTGGCGCCCAGCCTGCGCAAGGCGCTGACCGACACACTGGCGGGGGGCGAGCAGGCGATGCTGTTCCTGAACCGCCGCGGCTACGCCCCGCTGACCCTGTGCCGCGCCTGCGGCCACCGCATGCAATGCCCGAACTGCACGGCGTGGCTGGTCGAGCACCGGCTCGCGCGGAAGCTGCAATGCCACCATTGCGGCCTGCAGCAGCCCTTGCCCCATGCCTGCCCGGAATGCGGGGAGGAGGGAACCATGGCCGCCTGCGGTCCGGGGGTGGAGCGCATCGCCGAGGAGGTGGCGGAGCTATTCCCCGAGGCCCGCGCCGCCATCATGGCGTCCGACACCCTGCACGGCCCGCGCGCCATCCAGGAGATGGTGGAGAGCATCGGCCGGCACGAGCTGGACATCATCATCGGCACCCAGGTGATGGCGAAGGGCCACCATTTCCCGATGCTGACCCTGGTGGGGGTGGTGGATGCCGATCTGGGCCTCAACGGCGGCGACCTGCGGGCGGCCGAACGCACCTACCAGCTGCTGCATCAGGTGGCCGGGCGCGCCGGACGCGGCGAGCGGCCGGGGCGGGTGATGCTGCAGACCTTCATGCCCGAGCATCCGGTGATGCAGGCTCTGGCGGCTGGCGACCGCGACGGCTTCTATCAGTTGGAGGCGGAGATGCGGCTGGAGGCCGGCATGCCGCCCTTCGGCCGGCTGGCCGCGCTGATCGTGTCGGGCGAGGATCCGACGCTGGTGGAGCGGGTGGCGATGGCGCTGGGCCGCGCCGCGCCGCGCAGCGACGACGTGCATGTGCTGGGGCCGGCCCCGGCGCCGCTGGCCCTGCTGCGCGGGCGGCACCGCCGCCGCCTGCTGCTGAAGGCGCCGCGCAGCACCCAGGTGCAGCCGCTGATCGCGGAATGGCTGGAGCGGGTGGAGATCCCGCCGGCCATCCGGGTGCAGATCGATGTCGACCCCTACAGCTTCCTTTAGGCGTTCTTAGCGCCGCCCGGCGAGGCTGCGGCGAATCGACCCGAATCGGTCGCCGCTGCGGTCGGGCATGGCACCTGTGACGTTTGGTCCATTGCGTGGCGGCGGGCGCGGTATTACCACGGTCGGGATGGTTCCGTGTACAAACATCCTTCCCGGACCCGAACATCACAGGCACAGGTTCAGGCTGATGATGGGCATGATCTCCAAGCTTCGTCTGCGCGTACAGCGTCAAACCCTGCTGACCGTGCTGCCGGTTCTGCTGCTGCTGGTGGTCATCGCCTTCGCCGCCGGCGCGCCGGCCCACACCCGCGGCACCGATGCCGAGGCGCTGACCATGATCGACCGTGCCCAGCATCTGCTGGAGCGGATCGGTCCGGACGCGGCGGCCGAAGCCTTTGCCGGTCATGATAGCGCTTACATCGACCGCGACCTCTACCCGATGCTGCTGGACGACCAGGGTGTGATGATCGCCCATGGCTGGACCGCGACGCTGAACGGATCGAACCTGAAGGATCTGCGCGACGTGGACGGCAAGCCCTTCATCCGGGAGGCGCTGGCCGGTGTGGCGCGCGACGGACGCACCAACGTCACCTATCAGTGGATCGATCCGCTGACCGGGCAGGTTGCGCGCAAGACGATGCACGCCCGCCGCCTGGTGCTGAACGGCAAACCCTACATGCTGGCGGTCGGGGTCTACCGATAAGCAGGGAGGGCGCCGGCACGTCTTCAGGTTCGACAGTGGAACTCATGCGGCGGGATGCTGCACGTCTCTTTTCTACATGGTGAAATTCAAAAGCCGCTCTTCCCGGGCCATCCGGCGGTCACGGGCGGTCCGGGGCTGTCACGGCATGCGCGGGCGGCGCGGGCGCCAGATCGACAGGCATTCCGCGGCGCTGTCGCCGGCGCCGATGCCGTACCAGCCGGAACGGTCGTGGAAGGACAGGCTGTAGCGGCCCTTGGCGTCGCGTTCGAACCGGAAGACCGGGCGGTCCACCTCCGGCAGAAGCACCAGCAGGCGGTCATGGTCGCGGCCCGACTCGCGCAGCACGCCGGCCCAATGGCCGCGGCTCAGCTTGGCTTCGGCGACCGCCGAGAAGGCATCCAGGTCTTCCGGAGTGAAACGGGCGCGGCAGAATTGGATGACGTTCGACGGACGGGATCCGCTGCCCGGTTCGGCGATCGCACGGGTGTCGGAAACGGAATCGGACGTCGGCAGGATGGTCATGGCGGAAGGGCCCCTGATCTCACTGGATCGGCCTCGAGCGTGGCGAAACCGCTGGAAACGGTGGCGGATCGGCCGGCTGGGCGGTTCGGACCGACCCTGGATCAGATTGGTTAACCTTGAATTAAGCCGAGATTGGCGCCACATCGAAGTCACAGCCGGTATGACCAATCACGCCCGACCCGAGTCCTCGGGGCGCGCAGTTGCGACCGATGATTCCGCAGTTGCTCAAAACGCCGCGGTCAAATTGTCCAGACGCCGTTGCGTGGGCGCGATTCCTGTGATATTGGACCGCTCGCTTTCGCGGCCGGGGTGTTTGTGCCTCGGGTTGACACCCTATAAGGCCGCCGAATTCACCGTCTACCGAACTCAATTCGAGGGATCAGGTGGCATCCGAAGGAACAGGCGTATCCGAACTCACCGCGCGTTACTCAATCGCGCTGTTCGAGCTTGCGGACGAAAACCAGGCGTTGGACACGGTCGCGAGCGATCTGACCACGCTGAAGCAGATCCTGGCCGAGAGCGCTGACCTCCGTCGCCTCGTCCGCAGCCCCGTCATCAGCCGCGCCGATCAGGGCAAGGCCATGGCCGCTGTCCTGGACAGCGCCGGCGTGTCCGATCTGACCAAGCGCTTCATCGGGCTGGTGGCGGCCAACCGCCGCCTGTTCGCGATCGATGGGATGATCGATGGCTTCCTGGCCGAGCTGGCCCGGCGCCGCGGCGAGGTCACGGCCCAGGTCACGACGGCCAAGCCGCTGAACGACGCCCAGCGCAATGCCGTCATCGACGCGCTCAAGGCGTCCATCGGTTCCAAGGTGTTGGTGAACACCTCCGTCGATCCGGAGCTGATCGGCGGCATGATCGTTAAGTTCGGCTCGCGCATGGTCGATACCTCGGTGCGCACGAAGCTGAACAAATTGCAACTCGCCATGAAGGCCTCAGGGGGATCAGTCTGATGGATATCCGCGCCGCAGAAATCTCTGCGATCCTCAAGCAGCAGATCGCGAATTTCGGGACCGAGGCGGATGTCGCCGAGGTTGGTCAGGTTCTGTCGGTGGGTGACGGCGTCGCCCGCGTGCACGGCCTGGACAACGTCCGCGCCGGCGAGATGGTCGAGTTCCCAGGTGGCCTGCAGGGCATGGCGCTGAACCTCGAGACCGACAACGTCGGTATCGTGATCTTCGGCGACGACCGCGGCATCAAGGAAGGCGACACCGTCAAGCGCACCGGCACCATCGTCGACGTTCCGGTCGGCCGTGGCCTGCTGGGCCGCGTTGTCGACGGCCTCGGCAACCCGATCGACGGCAAGGGCCCGCTGGTCAACGTCGAGCGCAAGCGCGTCGAGGTGAAGGCCCCCGGCATCATCCCGCGCAAGTCGGTGCACGAGCCGATGCAGACCGGCCTGAAGGCCGTCGACAGCCTGGTTCCGATCGGGCGCGGCCAGCGCGAGCTGATCATCGGTGACCGTCAGACCGGCAAGACCGCCGTCGTCATCGACACCTTCCTGAACCAGAAGCCGATCAACCAGGGCGACGACGAGAGCAAGAAGCTCTACTGCATCTACGTCGCCGTCGGCCAGAAGCGTTCGACCGTCGCCCAGATCGTCAAGACCCTGGAAGACGCCGGCGCCATGGAATACTCCATCGTCGTCGCCGCCACCGCGTCGGAGCCGGCTCCGCTGCAGTTCCTGGCGCCGTACACCGGCTGCACGATGGGCGAGTATTTCCGCGACAACGGCATGCACGCCCTGATCGTGTACGACGATCTGTCCAAGCAGGCCGTCGCCTACCGCCAGATGTCGCTGCTGCTCCGCCGTCCGCCGGGCCGCGAAGCCTATCCGGGCGACGTGTTCTACCTCCACAGCCGCCTGCTGGAGCGCGCCGCCAAGATGGGCGACGCCCATGGCAACGGCTCGCTGACCGCCCTGCCGGTCATCGAAACCCAGGCCGGCGACGTGTCCGCCTACATTCCGACCAACGTGATCTCGATCACCGACGGTCAGATCTTCCTGGAAACCGGCCTGTTCTATAAGGGCATCCGCCCCGCCATCAACGTCGGTCTGTCGGTGAGCCGCGTCGGCTCCGCCGCCCAGATCAAGGCGATGAAGCAGGTTGCCGGCACCATCAAGATGGAACTCGCGCAGTACCGCGAGATGGCCGCCTTCGCCCAGTTCGCCTCGGACCTCGACGCCTCGACCCAGCGCCTGCTGGCCCGTGGCGCCCGTCTGACCGAGCTGCTGAAGCAGGGCCAGTTCCAGCCGCTGCCGGTGGAAGAGCAGGTCGTGTCGATCTTCGCCGGCGTGAAGGGCTACCTGGACGCCATCCGCGTCGAGGACGTGAACCGCTTCGAGGCCAAGTTCCTGTCGGAAATCCGCGCTAAGGGCGCCGATATCCTGGCGGCGATCCGCACCGACAAGCAGATCACCTCGGCGACCGAAGAGAAGCTGAAGGCGTTCCTCGACGGCTTCGCCAAGGTCTTCGTCTGACCGACCGCGTGCGGGGGCGGGAAACCGCCCCCCACCGTCCTGAAGAGACGGTCACGGAACGACCTCGAGCGGAATTGAAGGGCCGGCATGCCTAACCTCAAGGACCTAAAGAACCGGATCTCGAGCGTCCAGTCGACGCGCAAGATCACCTCGGCCATGAAGATGGTTGCGGCTTCCAAGCTGCGCCGCGCTCAGGACCAGGCGGAAGCCAGCGGTCCTTACGCGGAGCGTATGGGCCGCATGCTCGCCTCCCTGGCCGCCAACGTGCAGGACAGCGGCAACGGTCCGAAGCTGATGACCGGGACGGGCGCCGACACGGTGCATCTGCTGGTCGTCATCAGCTCCGACCGCGGTCTGTGCGGCGCCTTCAACGGCTCCATCGTCCGTGAGGCCAAGCGGCAGATCACGCGCCTGCAGGGCGAGGGCAAGACCGTCAAGGTGTTGACCGTCGGCCGCAAGGGCCGCGACCAGCTGAAGCGCGAATTCGCCTCGCTGATCGTCGAGAGCTACGAGGATGTCGGCCGCCGCCGGCTCGGCTTCAGCGACGCCGACATGGTGGCGTCGAAGGTGCTGGCGATGTTCGAGGCCGGCGAGTTCGACGTCTGCTCGGTCATCTTCAACAAGTTCAAGTCGGCGATCTCCCAGATCGTCACGGTTCAGCAGCTCATTCCCTTCGCCGTCCCCGTCGCCGAGGCCGCGGCCACCGACGAGGCGAAGGCGCTGTATGAGTTCGAGCCCGACGAGGAGCAGATCCTCGCCGAACTGCTGCCGCGCAACCTGTCCATCCAGATCTACCGCGCCCTCCTGGAGAGCGCCGCGTCCGAACAGGGCGCCCGGATGACCGCGATGGACAACGCGACGCGCAACGCCGGCGACATGATCAACAAGCTGACGATCACCTACAACCGGACGCGCCAGGCCTACATCACCAAGGAGCTGATCGAGATCATCTCCGGTGCCGAGGCACTCTAACGGCCGCATCCGCACGTAGCGTCCAGCCAATTTGCGCCGGCGACGGCATACCGACACTTACCGAGTTCCTAGGGAGCTTTACTCCATGGCCACCACCAATTCTGTCGGCAAGATCACGCAGGTCACGGGCGCCGTCGTGGACGTGCAGTTCGACGGCGATCTGCCGGCGATCCTGAACGCGCTGCACACCGAGAACGACGGCAAGACCCTCGTTCTGGAAGTGGCGCAGCACCTGGGTGAGAGCACGGTCCGCACCATCGCCATGGACAGCACCGACGGTCTGGTGCGCGGCGCCGAGGTGACCGACACCGGCGCGCCCATCGCCGTGCCGGTCGGCCCGGAGACGCTGGGCCGCATCATCAACGTCATCGGCGAGCCGATCGACGAGCGCGGCGCGGTCAACGCCGCCCGCTCGCTGCCGATCCACCGTCAGGCCCCGGAATTCGTCGACCAGTCGACGGACGCCGAAGTGCTGATCACCGGCATCAAGGTCATCGACCTGCTGGCCCCCTACGCCAAGGGCGGCAAGATCGGCCTGTTCGGCGGCGCCGGCGTCGGCAAGACCGTGACGATCATGGAGCTGATCAACAACGTCGCCAAGGCGCACGGCGGCGTGTCGGTGTTCGCCGGCGTGGGTGAGCGTACCCGCGAGGGCAACGACCTCTACCACGAGATGATCGAGTCGGGCGTCATCAAGCTCGACGGCCCGGGCTCCAAGGTGGCCCTGGTGTACGGCCAGATGAACGAGCCGCCGGGCGCCCGCGCCCGCGTCGCGCTGAGCGGCCTGACGCTCGCGGAATACTTCCGCGACGAGGAAGGCCAGGACGTGCTGTTCTTCGTGGACAACATCTTCCGCTTCACGCAGGCCGGTTCGGAAGTGTCGGCTCTGCTGGGCCGCATCCCGTCGGCGGTGGGCTACCAGCCGACGCTGGGCACCGACATGGGCGCCCTGCAGGAGCGCATCACCTCGACCAAGAAGGGTTCGATCACCTCGGTGCAGGCCATTTACGTGCCCGCCGACGATCTGACCGACCCGGCCCCGGCCGCGTCCTTCGCCCACCTGGACGCCACCACGGTGCTGTCGCGCTCGATCGCCGAAATGGCCATCTTCCCGGCCGTGGACCCGCTCGACTCGACCAGCCGCATTCTCGACCCGCGCGTCGTCGGTGAAGAGCACTATTCGGTCGCCCGCTCGGTGCAGAAGGTTCTGCAGACCTACAAGTCGCTGCAGGACATCATCGCCATCCTGGGCATGGACGAGCTGTCGGAAGAGGACAAGCTGGTCGTGGCCCGCGCCCGCAAGATCCAGCGCTTCCTGTCGCAGCCGTTCCACGTCGCCGAGGTGTTCACGGGCACCCCGGGCGTGCTGGTCCCGCTCGAGGAGACCATCAAGGGCTTCAAGGGCATCGTGAACGGCGACTACGATCACCTGCCGGAGGCCGCCTTCTACATGGTCGGCACCATCGACGAGGCGATCGCCAAGGCCAAGAAGCTGGCCGCCGCCTGATCCCCACCCTGGGATCGCGGCATTCCGGCCCGGCCCCATCGCGCCCCATCGGGTTCGAGACGGCCGGGCGGAAATCGACATCAGCACACCCCCTCCCCCCGTCAGCGGGGGAGGGGGTTCCTATGAAGAGGCACCAGGAAACCCATGGCCGATAAAGTCGAATTCGAGCTGGTCTCGCCGGAAAAGCTGCTGAAGTCGCAGCCCGTGGACATGGTCGTGGTGCCGGGTTCGGAAGGCGATTTCGGCGTGCTCGCCGGCCATTCGCCGATGATCTCGACCGTGCGTCCGGGTGTCATCGACGTGTATGAGGGCGACCGCGTGGTCGACCGCGTCTTCGTCGCCGGCGGCTTCGCCGAGGTCACCGAGGCCCGCTGCACCGTGCTGGCCGAGGAAGCGGTGGCGCTCACCGACCTGGACCGCGCCACGGTCGAGAAGCAGATCAAGGACCTGTCCGAGGATCTGGACGACAGCAAGTCGGACGCCGAGCGTGCCGTCGCCGAGTCCAAGCTGGCCGTTGCGCGCGCCAAGCTGGACGCGCTGAGCCAGTCCGCCGCTCACTGAGCGGAAGGCCCGCCGGCTCGGGTTTCCCTGGGCAGACGGCATACATCTCTTCGGTCGAGCGGGCGGCTTGGGCTTCCAGGCCGCCCGTTTTCGTTGCGACTTGGTTGCATCGGCGAAAAGACGAATTACATTCGAGGGCCTGAACCGCAAACCCCGGCGCACCCCGACGGCATCGGCGGGGGCAACGCAGCGGATCTTTCCCGATATTGGCCACGGCCGCCGGCAAGGCGGCCCAAGACGAGGCGGCAGAGCGGATCATGGCGCGTGCGCATTGGCGGATCGATGAGCTTCCCTGGGACCGTTTCGACGCAGGCCGTGTCGATCCCGATCTGGTCCCCCTGATCAAGGCGGCGGCTCTGGTCGAGTTCAACGCCGACGACTACACGGCCTATCTCTGCAACGTCTTCAATGACGATCCGGAGTTTCAGGAGGTCGCCCGCGGCTGGGCGGTCGAGGAGGTCCAGCATGGCGAGGCGCTGGGCCGCTGGGCCGAGCTGGTCGACCCGACCTTCGATTTCCGGGCGGCGGTCGAGCGCTTCCGCGCCGGCTACCGCGTGCCGATCGATCTGGACGCCTCGGTCCGCGGGTCGCGCACCGGCGAGATGATCGCCCGCTGCATGGTGGAAACCGGAACCAGTTCCTACTACGCGGCCATCGGTGATTCGACCGACGAGCCGGTGTTGAAGGAGATCTGCCGCAACATCGCCGCCGACGAACTCCGCCACTACAAGATCTTCTACACCTACGCCAAGAAGTATCTGGACCGCGAGGGGCTGAACAAGGTTCAGCGCCTGAAGGTGGCGCTGTCACGCATCGGCGAGTCCGAGGACGACGAGTTGGCCTACGCCTATTACGCCGCCAACGCTCCGGCGGATGCCGCGTATGAGCACAAGGTCTACAACGCCGCCTACATGCGCCGTGCCTATGGCCGCTATCGCCGCAAGCATGTCGACCGTGCCGTCGCCATGGTGTTCAAGGCTTGCGGCCTGAAGCCTCACACCCGCCTGTGCCAGATGGCGTCCACCGGCGCCTGGTGGCTGATCGACCGCCGCGCCAGGAAGCTGGCGACCCAGGCTGCCTGATCGCGGCCCCGGCCGCTCATGCGGCCGAAGCCCGACCGGCGAAAGAGGTCATGTGAACCTGAAGCGAATGAAAATTCGCTTTAAAGGCCGTTTGAACGCGTCAGAGCCGCCGGTGCTCCTGCCCGCCTCCGCAGCATTGGCTGCGCATCCAGGCGTAGGGCGGGGGTCCGGCGGTTTTTTTCTTTCTAAGAGTCGATTTCTTTATTTCGCCTCTGCGTAATTAAAGCAAGAGGCCGTCCGCCGCCATTGGGGAGAACACCAAAAGCGGCGTTGATGAAAATCAAATCTCCCGGGTTCATTGTTGCTATACTTCCCTCGGTGGATGTGTTCATCGCTGCAGGTTGACCACGATGACTGAGTTTCTGTTCCTCCATAGGCGCTCTCCGCCTTGGTGGTCTGTCTTGGTGCAAGACGAACCTTTGAGAGAGTCTTGGTCAAGATGTGCAAGCTCAGCGCGGCTGTCGCTGTGAGCATGTCCGTTCGTCTGCGCATGGGTGCCTTCCGCCGATGATCCGTTCCTATCTCCCCGCCGTCCTTCTGCTGGTGGCCGGTGCCGCCGCCCTGCCGGTTGCCGCATCCGGCCCGGGTGATCCGGCCGAGCCGGTCGCCGCGGTGTTCGCTCCCGGCACCACGCTGGCCGAGGCGATGGCGCGTGTGGCGGCGGCCGGCGGAACCCCGCTGCGTGCCGGTCCCTTCGCGAACATCGTCGTCGCGCGGTCGGCCCACCCCGACTTCGCCGCTTCCCTTTACCGGCATGGCGCCTGGTTGCTGCTCGATCCGCTTCTCGCCGGATGCGCGGACCCGCGCCGACTGCCGTCCTGACCCGGAGCCACCCCATGAACAATCTCGACCGCCTTCGCTTCGCCAGCGAGCGGGCGCTTCTCGCCTATCTGTGGAGCTATGTGCCGATCCTGGCCCTGTTGTCCTGGTCGATGGACCGGGGTTGGGTCATTCCGGCACTGGCCCTGTTGGTCACGGCCGGCGCGACGCTGGGGCGGTTCTCGGCCAACGGCGCCACGCGGCGCAGTCTTTCGGCGGTGGCGCTGATGCTCCAGAGCGCCCTGGTCGTCGCGGCGGGGGAGGGCCAGCCCTGGCAGGTCGATCTGCATTTCCTGTTCTTCGCCAATCTGGCGGCGCTGATCGCCTTCATCGACGTCGGCGCTCTGGTGATGGCGACGCTGACCGTTGCGGCGCATCACCTGATCCTGAACTTCCTCCTGCCCTATGCCCTGCTGCCGGAAGGCGGGAACCTCCTGCGGGTACTCTTCCATGCGGCGGCGGTGCTGGTGGAGGTGACGGTTCTGGTGGCGGTCGCCTGGAAGGGGCAGGGCCTGCTGAACAGCCTGGAGGCGACGCTCGCCACCGCCGAGGAGGCCCGCCGCCAGGCCGAGTTGCTGGCCGCCGAACAGCGGGCGACGGAGGAACGCGCGGGCGAGGAGCGCCGTCGCACCCTGGCCGAGGTGGCCGGCAGGCTGCAGGCGGTGATCGGCGCCTCCGCCGACCAGATCCTGACGGAGTCCGATGCGCTGAGCGGCGACTCTCACGCCGTCGCTTCCACCATCGGCAGCACGCGCGTGCAGTTGGGTGAGGCCTTGCGCTCCATCGGCGGCGCGGTGGAGCGGACGCATGACATGACGGCGGCGGCGGATCAGCTCGCCGGATCGACCGGCATCATCCGCGGGCAACTCGACCGCGCCACCGGAATCGTCTCCACCGCCAGCCGGCAGGCGTCGGCGACACGGGAGATCGTCTCCCTGTTGGAAGGCACCGCCGCCCAGATCGAGGACATCACCCGCCTGATCGGCGACATCGCCAGCCAGACCAACCTTCTGGCGCTGAACGCGACCATCGAGGCGGCGCGGGCCGGCGAGGCGGGCAAGGGCTTTGCCGTCGTCGCCGGCGAGGTCAAGCAACTGGCCAGCCAGACCGCGCGGGCGACCGACGACATCGCCCGGCAGGTGGCGGACATCCAGGCTTCGTCCCGGCGCACCGCGCAGGCCATCGGCGAGATCGTCGACACCATCGGCAGCATGAACGAGGTGACCGTGGGAATCGCCGATGCGATCGAGCAGCAGGGATATGCCGCCCAGTCGATCATCGGCCGGATCCAGGCTACGGCGGAGGAGGCCCGCGATCTGGCGTCGACGGTGGAGGGGGTGCGCGCGGTCGCCGACGGCTCCGGTTCCGCGGCGGAGGCGATGGAGCGGCGGCTGGACGTGGTGCGACGGAGTGCCGCCCAGCTGCGGAGCGATGTGGCCTCGCTCGCCAGCTCGATCCGGGCGGCGTGAAGCGATGGGGACGGGGCGGGCGGGAACTGGCGGCGGCCGGCGGACTGCGCTACCCCTTCCGTTCCAACCACCGACACCGAAATGGGGTTACGGAGACATGAAGCTCTATTACAAGCCGGGTGCCTGTTCGCTGTCGCCGCACATCGTCCTGCGCGAGGCCGGGCTGCCCTTCGAGTTGGTGAAGGTCGATCTGGTCGCCAAGACCATGCCCGACGGCAGCGATTTCCGTGCGGTGAATCCGAAGGGGCAGGTTCCGACCCTGGCGCTCGACGAGGGCGGCATCCTGACCGAGGGCGCCGTGATCGTGCAGTACATCGCCGACAAGGCGCCGGGCAGCGGCCTGATCCCGCCGGCCGGCACGATGGAGCGCTACCGCGTCCAGGAACTGCTGAACTTCATCGGGGCGGAGTTGCACAAGGGCGTCGTGCCGCTGTTCCCGATGCTGAAGGACGTGGTGTCCGACACCCACCGCGAATTCGCCGCCAAGGTGTTGAACGGCAAGCTGTCGGTGCTGAACCAGGAATTGGAGGGCAAGGCCTATCTGACGGGAGACGTCTTCACCGTTGCCGACGCTTATGCCTACACGGTGCTGAGTTGGATGCCGCGCATCGGCTTCGACCTGTCGGCCTTCCCTGCTCTGGTCGCCTTCAGCGAACGTGTCGGCGCGCGTCCGGCGGTGCAGGCGGCGCATGCCGCGGAAGCCCAGGGCTGACAACTGCGTTTGCCATAGGAAAGTTCGCCAAAGGAAAAGGCCCCGTCTCGGCGAGAGACGGGGCCTTTTCCTTGCGGGCGCTGCCCGGATCAGGCGGCGTTGGGCTTGCGGCGCAGCGGGGTGTTGCCGCCGGGGGTGCCGGCCGCGCGCGGGGCCTGCTTGCCGCCCCCATGGTTGCTGTTGCCATGGGCGTTGCCGTGCGAAACGGCATGCGGGGCCGGGCGGCGGTCATGCCGGTTCTGGTCATTGCGGGCGGCGTCCGGCCGCGGCGCGCCGGCCGGCTTGCCAGCCTTCTGCGGGGTCTTCTGCGGGGCCTTGGCGGCAGGCTTCGGCTGCGCGGCCTTGGGCGCCGCCGGCTTCGGCGCGGCATTGGAGCCGGCGTTTCCAGAGCGGGCCTGCTGCTGGTTGCGGTTGTTCTGGTTGCGGTTGCTGCCCGGCGCCTTGGGGCGGGGCGGCGGCTTGCTGGAGGCGTGGATCTGGGCCACCTCCACCGCATGGTAGGGGTGGGTGGCGTCGGCCGGGATCGGCTGGCGGATCGTCTTTTCGATATCCTTCAGATAGCCGACCTCTTCATGGTCGCAGAAGGACACCGCGCTGCCGTCGGTGCCGGCGCGGGCGGTCCGGCCGATGCGGTGGACGTAGCTTTCCGGCTCGTTCGGCAGGTCGAAGTTGATGACGTGGCTGATGCCGTCGATGTCGATGCCGCGGGCCGCGATATCGGTCGCCACCAGCGCCCGCAACTCGCCGCTGCGGAAGCTTTCCAGCGCGCGGACGCGGGCCGACTGCGACTTGTCGCCATGGATGGCGTCGGCGGCGATGCCCGCCTTCTTCAGGTGGTCGGCGATGCGGTCGGCGCCGTGCTTGGTGCGGGCGAAGACGATGGTGCGGGCCATCGCCGAATCTTCGAGCAGATCGGCCAGCAGGCGGCGCTTGTCGCTGCGCTCCACGAACAGGACCCGCTGGTTGATGCGCTCCACCGTGGTGGATTGCGGCGTCACCTCGATCCGTTCGGCATCGGTCAGGATGCTGTTGGCCAAGTCGACCACGGCGTCCGGCATGGTGGCCGAGAACAGCAGCGTCTGCCGTTCCTTCGGCAGCACCGCGACCACCTTCCGCACGTCGCGGATGAAGCCCATGTCGAGCATGCGGTCGGCTTCGTCCAGCACGAACACCTCGATCTGGTCGAGGCGGACATGGTTCTGCGCCATCAGGTCGAGCAGGCGGCCGGGGGTGGCGATCAGCACCTCGGTCCCGCGGGCGATGGCGGCAACCTGCGGGCTCTGGCCGACGCCGCCGTGGATGACGGTGCGGCGGATCGGCAGATGGCGGCCGTAGGTGGTGAAGCTGTCGCCGATCTGCAGCGCCAGTTCCCGCGTCGGGGTCAGGATCAGCACGCGCGGCGACTTGGCGGCCACGCGCTTCTTGTTCTGGAACAGCCGCTGCAGGATGGGCAGCGTGAAGGCCGCGGTCTTGCCGGTGCCGGTCTGGGCGAGGCCCAGAACGTCGCGGCCGGCCAGCAGGAGCGGGATCGCGCCGGCCTGGATCGGCGTGGCCGTGGAGTATCCCTCCTCCGCGACGGCGCGCAGAAGAGGCTCGATCAGGCCGAGGCCGGAAAATTCGGTCATGGAAGCGATGGTCCTGGTCACCAGAATGGGGGCCGCGCCAGGAGGGAGCGGCCGGGCTTGCGCGCTCCGCGGCGGGTTGGCGCGGAGCCGTCGGGCGGCGGGCGATCCGGGCGCGCGCAAGTCCTGCGCGGCGACGGGCGCCGTCCGACCCCGGACAGATAGGCCCGGTGGCTTGATTTGGCAAGCAAACTCGGTGCGCGGCAGGGGTGCGCCGGTCGGGACGCGCGGGAAAGGGGCGCGAATCGACGCCGCGACGCCGCGGCAAATGATCGCGCCCCGCGGGTGTGCAGGAGGGGCTTACGGCTTCTTGATCACGCCGCAGGCGATGCGGTCGCCCGAGTTGCCGGCGGGTTGGCTGAGATAGTCGTCGGGCTCGGCATGGACGACGATGGAGGTGCCGCCCTGCTTGAACAGGCCGTCCGGCCCGTCGGTCAGGGTGACCGTGTGGGTGATCGCCTCGAACCCGGCCTTGCCGGCCTCGTTGGCCCAGATGTTGGGAAGCTCGCCATAGTGCATGTGCTCGGATTCCAGGCCGTGCTTGGAGCCCTGGGCGCCGAAATGGCCGCCGGCCGCCTTGAAGTCGGGCGTGCAGGCGCCGTTTTCATGGATGTGGATGGCGTGCCAGCCCGGCGGCAGCCCTTCGAGCTGGCCGTGGACCAGGATGCCGTGCGGGAAGCGGGTGAAGGTGACGGTCCCCAGCGGCTTGCCCTGGGCATCGGCGACGGCGGCCTGGGCGGCGGGAGCGGGAGCCGGGGCCGCCTGCTGGGCCAGGGCCGGGGCGGCGAACAGCGACAGGCCGGCGATCAGCAGGGCCTTCGTCGTCCCGATCCGGGGCGGGTGGGCACGGGTCATGCGGGTCAGTCCTCCATTTTGGCCGGGCCACGGGTGGCGCCGGCGGGTTCAGCGACCTTCGGTCGCTGCGAAACCGTTCTGGGCTTGCGAACGGTTTTCAGTATGATGGGGGTCTCGGGAAGCAAAGACCAGGGTTGGGGTGATGACGTCGCGTCTGGAAACGTTGTGTATGGAGAAGGGGCTGAAGATGACCGGGCAGCGCCGCGTCATCTCCCAGGTGTTGTCGGATGCCGACGACCACCCCGATGTGGAGGAGGTGCACCGCCGGGCCGTGCAGATCGACCCGCGCATCTCCATCGCCACGGTGTACCGCACCATGCGGCTGCTGGAGGACGCGCAGGTGATCGAGCGTGTCGACCTGGGTGACGGCCGTGCGCGCTACGAGGAGGCGTCGGCCGACCACCATCACCACCTGATCGACACCCGCACCGGGCGGATCATCGAGTTCGCCAGCCCGGAGCTGGAGGCGATGAAGGAACGCATCGCCCGCGAACTCGGCTACAAGATCGTCGGCCACCGGCTGGAAATCTACGGCGTGCCTTTGGATGAGGAGGAGCGTTCATGACCGATCCCCGTTTTTCCGAGGCGGAGCAGCCGATCCTCGACGCCATCGCCTGCCGCGATGCGGTGCAGCGCTGCTATTCCGGCCTGTGCCGCTGCGGCCAGCCGGAACGCTACGCGCTGGAGGCGGCGGTCACCGTCTACCGCTACCACCATCCTGATATCCCACCGGCCCAGGCGGAGACCATCGTCAGCCATTGGGTGGCCGGGTCGGTTCGGCACTGAGGGGAATGGCCGCTGCGGCGGAAAATATGAAAATAGTCCTTGATCTTCTCCGCATAAAATCCTAAAACCGAGCTCGTCAAGGCGACGGGTCCGCCCCTCGGACCTGTCGCCCGACAGCACCAGAGCTCTCCCCTCGCTTCGGTCCGAAAAGGGCCGGCCGGACACTCGAAAGTCCGGCCGGCCCTTTTTGTTTTCGCGTTTCGCCCGCGGCCGGCGCTGCGCCTCGCGCGCATCTCCGACAACCGGGTGGCGGAACGACTCCTCCCGCCACGCCGTCGCGGGATCCGCAGGAACGCGAAAGGAAATCATCCCCATGTCGACCACCATCGCCCAGGCGTTCGTCAAGCAGTTCGAACGCGAGGTCCACGAGGCCTATCAGCGCATGGGCTCCAAGCTGCGCAACACGGTGCGCAGCAAGAACAACGTGCAGGGCGCCTCCACCGTCTTCCAGAAGGTCGGCAAGGGCGCCGCCTCCACCAAGTCGCGCCACGGCGCCGTTCCGGTGATGAACCTGGACCACACGCCGGTCGAATGCGCGCTGTATGATTTCTATGCCGGCGACTGGGTCGACCGGCTGGACGAGCTGAAGACCAACATCGACGAGCGGCAGATCATCGCCAATGCCGGCGCCTATGCGTTGGGCCGCAAGACCGACGAGCTGCTGATCGCCGAGCTGAACAAGTCCGTCAATTACGCCGGCAGCGCCGCCGACGGGCTGACCAAGGCCAAGATCCTGACCGCCTTCGAGATGATGGGCGAGGCCGACGTGCCCGACGACGGCCAGCGCTACGCCGTCGTCGGCTGGAAGCAGTGGAGCCAGCTGCTGGGCATCGAGGAGTTCGCGAGTTCGGACTATGTCGGTGCCGACGAACTGCCCTGGCGCGGCACCCAGGCCAAGCGGTGGCTCGGTACGCTGTGGCTGCCGCATTCCGGCCTGACGTTGAGCGGCAATGTCCGGCTCTGCCACTGGTACCACAAGACGGCGGTCGGCCACGCCGCGGGCGCCGACGTGAAGACCGACATCACCTGGCACGGCGACCGCGCGGCGCATTTCGTCAACAACATGATGAGCCAGGGCGCCGCGCTGATCGACACCACCGGCGTGGTGACCCTGCGCTGCGTGGAGAACTGAGCGGGTGTGAGTTTCCCTCTCCCGTGGCGGGAGAGGGCATTTCCCCTCCACACAGATTCCGGAGACTTCGATCCATGGCCTATGCGTCCAAGGATTTGAGCGTGCTCGCCTATGCGAACGGCTTCACGCTCTGGCACTACACCACGCCCGATGCGGCGACCGATGTCGACACCGCCGGCTATTTCAACGGGGCGGCCGACCTGCTGCGGGTGGGCGACATGCTGCTGGCGAACTGCGCGGTCGGCGCCGCCACGCCGGCGACCGGCGTGCTGGTGGTCGCGGCCAGCGGCAGCGGAGCGGTCGACGTCGCCAACCTGACGCCGTTCGGCGCCGCCAACAGCGACTGATCCGTCGAGGCGAGAGGCGCCGCACGCCGACCATGGAGGGCGGCGCCTTTCCGAAACCCTGGAAAGGGAGACCGTCCATGGCCCTGACCGCCATCGGCCTGTGCGGCCGCGCGCTGATCAAGCTCGGCGCCACCGCCATCGCCTCCTTCGAAGACGGCTCCGCCGAGGCGGAGGTGGCCGCCGCCCTGTATGGACCGACGCGCGATGCGCTGCTGTCGGCCAACGCCTGGAGCTTCGCCAGCGTGCAGGCGGCGCTGCCGCGGCTGGCCGAACCGCCGGTCGCCGATTACGCCTGCGCCTTCCAGTTGCCGGCGGATTTCCTGCGGGCGCTGGCGGCGGGCGGCGGCGGGCGGGCGCGCGGCCTGTCCTACCGCATCCATGGCCGGACGCTGCTCTGCGATGCCGGCGCCGTCACCCTGTCCTACATCGGCCGCCCGGCGGAGGAGGAGTTTCCCGCCTTCTTCGACCAGGCGCAGATCGCGCGGCTCGCCGCCGAATTCTGCCTGCCGCTGACCGAAAGCTCGACGCGGGCGGAACTGCTGGCCCAGCTGGCCGAGAGCGAGTTCCGCCGCGCCCGCCAGATCGACGCGCAGCAGGACAGCCAGCCCGGCTTCGAGGACTTCACCCTGATCGATGCGAGAGCATGAGGGGGCGCGGGCATGATGGGAGGACATGATGGGACGGCTGCATCAGGTCAAGACCAACTTCACCGCCGGCGAGGTGTCGCGCCGCCTGCTGGGGCGCGGCGACCTCAAAGCCTATGACAACGGCGCCCTGGCCCTGCGCAACCTGTTCATCGACCCGACCGGCGGGGTGACGCGGCGGTCGGGGCTGGCCTTCACCGCGCTGGCCCGCGGCGACGGCCGGCTGGTGGCGTTCGAGCGCAACAGCGAACAGACCTATCTGCTGGTCTTCACCGACGGCTGGATCGACGTTTTCCAGGGCGGGAGCAGGCTGGCCTCGGTCGCCGCGCCCTGGACGTTGACGCAACTGGCGCAGATCACCTGGACGCAGAGCGCCGACACGCTGCTGGTCTGCCATCCCGACCTGCCGCCGCGCAAGCTGACGCGCGGCGACGACGGGGGGTGGACGCTGTCGGAATGGGCCTTCGCGGTGGAGGGGGAGTTGCTGCGTACGCCCTTCTACCGGTTCGGCGATCCGGCGGTGACGCTGACGCCGTCGGGGACGAGCGGGGCGATCAGCGTCACCGCGTCGGCCCCGGTGTTCGACCCGCGCCACGACGGCACCCGCATCCGCATCAAGGGCAGGCAACTGCAGGTGACCGGCGTGGTTTCGGCCACCCAGGTCAACGCCACTGTGAAGGAGGCGCTGGCCGACACCCAGCCGACCCCGAGCTGGGAGGAGCAGGCCTTCTCCGCCCTTCGCGGCTGGCCGGTGTCTGCGGCCTTCCATCAGGACCGGCTGGTGATCGGCGGATCGCGCGACCTGCCCAACCGGCTGTGGCTGTCGCGCTCCGCCCAGATCTGGAACTTCGACCTGGGCGAGGGGCTGGACGACCAGGCCATCGAGTTCGGCATCCTGTCCGATCAGGTGAACGCGGTGCGGGCCGTCTTCTCCGGCCGGCATCTGCAGGTCTTCACCTCGGGCGCCGAATACATGGTGACCGGCGATCCGCTGACCCCGCAGAGCATGCAGGTCAAGCGGCAGACGCGCATCGGCTCGCCGATGGACCGCGCCATCCCGCCGCGCGACGTGGAGGGGGCGACGCTGTTCGTGCCGCGCAACCGGCGCGAAATCCGCGAGTTCCTCTATACCGATACCGAGGCGGCCTATCTGGCGAACGATCTCGCCCTGCTGGCCCGTCATCTGGTGGCGAGCCCGCGTGACCAGGATTACGACCAGAACCGCCGGCTGCTGTTCGTGGCGATGGAGGACGGTTCGCTGGGGGCGCTCACCGCCTACCGGGCGGAGGACGTCACCGCCTGGACCCTGCTGGAGACCGACGGGGCGGTGCGCTCCGTCGCCGCGGTTGGGGACGAGGTCTACACGCTGGTGGAGCGGCGCGGCGTGTGGACCGTCGAGCGCTTCGACGATGGGCTGAACCTCGACGCGGCGATCGCCGCCGAGCGGGCGGACGCAACCGCGGTCTGGGGCGGGCTGGCGCATCTGGAGGGACGGACGGTCGCCGTCGTCGCCGACGGGGTGGTGCGCAACCCGGCCACGGTCCAGGCCGGCAGCGTCACGCTCGACCCGCCGGCGCGCAAGGTCGAGATCGGGCTGCCCTACACCCACCGGATCGAGCCGCTGCCGCCCAACCTGCTGGGGCAAGCGACCGGGGCCGACATCGTCCGGCTGATCGCCGTCACCTTCCGTCTGGAGGAGACGGCGGCGCTGCGCGTCGATCTGGGGCGCGGGTTGCAGGAACTTCCGCTTCACCGGCTTGGGCCGCAACCGGCCGGCGGGGTGCCGCCGCGCGTGTCGGGGGACCGCCGGCTGCGGGCGCTCGGCTGGCGCCGCGACCCCAATGTCCCGCTGTGGCGCATCGAACAGGACGCGCCGCTGCCTTTCACGCTGCTGTCCGTGACCATGGAATTGAAGGTGAACGACTGATGGGTGGAATTGCTCCTCTCGTGACCACCGCGCTGCCGCTGGCGAACTCGGTCGTCGGAACCGTGCGCAGCGCCAACGCCGGCCAGTCCGGTGCCGCCGCGCAACAGGCCGCCGCCCAGCAGGCCGCTGCCGAGCTTGAGTACAAGCGACAGCAGGACGCCGCGCAAGCCGCCGCGGCCCAGGCGGCGCTGGAACAGAAATACCGCGAGGAGGCGGCGGCGGCCGAACGCAACGCCCAGGCCGCCGCCGCCGCCCGCCTGCAGCAGGCCCAGCTTGAGGCCGAGGCGCAGGCCCGCCAGTGGGCGCATGACGCCGAGTTGCGTCAACAGGAGCAGGAGCTTCAGCGCCGGAGGGACGAGGCTGCCGCCGCTGCTGCGGCGGCGGCGCGGGCAAGGGAAATGGACGATTTCCGCTCCGCCCAGGAGCAGACGCTGGCGCAACTGCGCGCAAGCCAGGAGCAGGCCGTCCGCGCCAAGGAAACCGACGCCCAGACCCAGCTTGCCCAGCTGACCGCCGCGGCCGATGCGGCCGAGCAGCGCCGCCTGGCCGCGCTGCGTCAGGCGGTCAGCAAGACCCGCGCCGGGCTGGGCGCGCGCGGCGTCATCGCGCAGGACGGGTCGGGCGAGGCGATCCTGCTGGGGCTGACCAACTCCAGCGACACCGAACGGAAGGACGCGCAGGCGACCGACCAGCTGAAACGTGCAGCCATCCAGCAGAGCCTGGACGAGGCCAAGCGCCGCAATCTGCTGGAGTTGTCGCAACTCGCCGACCGGCAGCGGCTGGAATACATGAGCAAGTTCTTTTGAGGGATGGCGCCCTCTCCCGGTGCGGGAGAGGGCGCTTTTCTTTTGGAGCCCCCCGATGTCCACGTCGCTTCTCATCCCGCGCGGAACCCCGCGCGTGCAGTATCTCGCCGACGGCATGCAGCGGGTCTTCATCTACCCGTTTCCGATCTTCGTCGACGAGGATCTCCAGGTCTTCCTGGGTGCCGCGCTTCAGAGCACCGGCTATGCGGTCGGCGGGGCCGGCGCCACGGCGGGCGGGGCGGTGACCTTCGCCGCCGCGCCGGCGGAGGGAACGGTGGTGCTGCTGCGCCGCCGCCTGCCCATCGAACGGCGCAGCGATTTCGGCGAGAGCGGGCCGCTGCCGGCTGCCGCCCTCAACGGCGAACTGGACCGGCTGACCGCTGCGCTCCAGCAGGTGGCGGGCGACCAGGAACTGATGCTGCGCTATGCCGACAGCGACCTGCCGGCCTCCCCCCTGCTGCCCGAGCGGGGCCTGCGCCAAGGCAAGCTGCTGGCCTTCGACAGCGCCGGCAACCCCACCGTCCGGCCGCCGGTGGACGAGGAGGCGCTGGCGACCTATGTGCCGCCGGGCCCCGGGGCCACCGCGCGGCCGGTGCGCGACAAGCTGGCCGACCTCGTTTCGGTCAAGGATTTCGGCGCGGTGGGAGACGGGCTGGTCGACGACACGCTGGCTCTCCAGACGGCGCTGACCTCCGCCCGCGCGGTGTTCGTGCCGCCGGGAACCTACCGCATCGCCAACACGCTGACGCTCGGCTATGGGCAGGCCCTGTATGGGGCGGGACAGGCGTCGGTGATCCGCGGGGTGTCCAACGGCTTCGACCTCGTCCATTTGCCGGACGGCTACGCCACCCTGTCGGGCCTGCGGCTGGAGCAGGGCAGGGCGGGGGTGCGGCTGTTCGGGCGTGACGGGCCCTGCGTGCAGAACAGCCTGATCGACCTGACCCTGTGGGAACCGGAGGTGGGGCTGTTGTTCGACGGCTACATCGACCCGAACCTGCCCTGCTATTGGAACAACATCGCCCGCGTGCTGGTGGCGCGGCCGTCGCGCCACGGGGTGTGGCTGACGCGGACGGGGGCCGGCGATACGCCCAACGCCAACCGCTTCCACGCCGTGCGGGTCTATTCGCTGTCGGCGCCGATGAGCGGCTGCGGCTTCTTCGTGGAGCAGGGGCGCTACAACAACGCCTTCTTCGACTGCGAGGCCAATCTTTGGCCGGAGGCGGAGGCCTGCTTCCGCGTCGGGCCCGTCACCGACAAGACGCTGATCGTGAATTTCTATGCCGAGGCGCTGGGCGCCCTGCCGAACCTGCAATTGGATGCGGGATCGGTGGAGACGGCGGTCGTCAACCTGTTCTCCGCCGCCGCCGGGCCGGCGATCCTCGACCGGTCGGGCGGGCAATACACCGCGGTCAATGCCGGCTATCCGGAGAAGAACCGGTTTCAGCGCAGCCGCATCACCGAACTGGTGGTGGAGGCGCTGCGTTACGATACCGATTACATCGAGCCGGCCAGGGGCGGGGTGGTGGCTTTGGATCTGACCAGCTCCGTCTGTCTGGCAAGCGCCTATGGCGGGGCGGTGGAGTTGCGTCTACCCAAGGCCGAGACCGTCAACGGCCATGCGGTGACGATCAAGCGCACCGATGCCTCGGCCAACCCGCTGACCGTGACGGAGACCGGCGGGCCGGGGCCGGACGGGCGGGTGCTGTCGCTCGGCAACCGCTACGACTTCGTGACGCTGGTGTCGAACGGGGCGGGCTGGTGGATCGTCGCCGGCAACAATCCGCCGGGCAACGCCCATTATCACGCCGCCCCCGGCCTGTTCGAGCCGGACCTGAACCAGCAGCTCTATCTGGTCAGCGCCTGGAGCGGGGCGGTGGAGGTGCGGCTGCCTGCGCCCTCGGCCCCGCATGCAATGGGGCGGACGGTCACCATCAAGAAGTCCGACACCGGCGGCAACCGCGTCACCGTCACCCAGGCCGGCGGCGGCGGACCGGACAGCGAGGCCATCGCGCTGGCCGCTCAGGGCCATGCGGTGACGGTGATGTCGAACGGCGCCGGCTGGCACATCCTGGGGCGGAATCCATGAGGGCGGGGAAGGACGACAGCTTTCGCGCCTTCGTTCGGGGCTGGAACGACATGGTGGAGCTGAAGACCCCCGCCCATCATGCGCGGATGGCGGGCTGGCTGGAGGCGTGCATGGCCGGGCAGAACCGGCGCATGCTGCTGATGGCCTTCCGGGGGTCGGGCAAATCGACCCTGGTCGGGCTGTTCGCGGCATGGCTGTTGCTGCGCGATCCCAACCGCCGGCTGCTGGTGCTCGCCGCCGACATGCGGCTGGCGACGAAGATGGTGCGCAACGTCAAGCGCATCCTGGAACGCCATCCCGATTGCAGCCACCTGAAGCCGCCGTCGTCGATGCGCGACCAGTGGGCGGCCGACCAATTCACGGTCGTGCGTCCGATGGAACTGCGCGACCCGTCGATGGCGGCGGCCGGCATCGGCGGCAACATCACCGGCAGCCGCGCCGACGTGGTGATCTGCGACGACGTGGAGGTGCCGCGCAACGCCGACACCGCGGTCAAGCGTGCCGTCCTTCGCGAGCGCCTGTCGGAGTTGGAGTATGTGCTGGTGCCGGGCGGGGCGCAGCTCTATGTCGGGACACCCCATGCGCAGGACAGTCTCTATGCCGAGGAGACCGACGACGGCTGCCCGCCTTTCCTGGAGGGATTCGAGCGGCTGGTCCTGCCGGTCTATACCGAGGACGCCGAGGGCCGCCGCACCTACACCTGGAAGGAGCGCTTCGGCGAGGCCCATGTCGCCCGTATCCGCAAATCCACCGGCCCCAACAAGTTCACCAGCCAGATGCTGCTGCGCCCGGTCAGCGTCGCGGACGGCATGCTGGACGTCGCCAAGCTCGGCCGCTACGACGCGGAACTGGTGTATCGCGAGGCGCTGGGCCGCGCGGTTCTGACGCTGGACGGGGTGCGGCTGGTCTCCGCCTCCTGCTGGTGGGATCCGGCCTTTGCCCGGCTGGACGTGGACGGCAAGACGAAAGGCGGCGACGGCAGCGTGGTGGCCGTGGTCTTCGGCGGTACCGACAACCGGTTCTACCTGCACCGGGTGCTGTATCTGACGGTCGACCCGCGTTTGGAGGAAACGGAGGCCGACCAGCAATGCGGGCAGGTCTCCCGCCTTCTGGCCGACAACCACCTGTCGTCGATCCATATCGAAATCAACGGCTTGGGCCGCTTCCTGCCCGGTCTGCTGCGCGAGCGGCTGCGCCATGACCGGCTGGCCGCCGGCGTGGTCGAGCAGACCAGCCGCAAGCCCAAGGCCCAGCGCATCACCGAGGCCTTCAACGCCCTGATGGCCGACCGCCGCCTGCTGGCCCACCGGTCGGTGTGGGACACGCCGCTGATCCGGGAAATGCGCGACTGGCGACCGGACGGCCGCTACCGCGGGCCGGACGACGGGCTGGACGCGGTGGCCGGCTGTCTCGGCGCCGAACCATTCCGCTTCGATGACCCCGGCGCCCGTCCCGAACGCCGCCCCGACTGGCGGGGGGCCGGCGCGGTGGTGGCGCCGTCCGATTGGGAGCTTTGAGCGGCTTCCCCCATCTCAACGACAGGAGACACCGATGCACGACACCCTGACCACGGGCCTGGATCTCGCCTGGTGGATCACCGCGGTCGAATTGCCGGCCTTGGGCGGGCTGTTCTGGCTGATCGCGCGGGTGCGCAAGGATGCCGACAGCGCGCTGGACGAACTGCGCGCCCGGGCGGACGAGGCTCAGGCGCAGGTGCGCGAGAATCTGGCCGCATACAAGCTGGAGGTCGCCAAGACCTACGTTTCCTTCGCGACGCTCAAGGACGTGGAGCAGCGCCTGACCGACCATCTGCTGCGGATCGAGACCAAGCTCGATTCGGGCTTCATGCCTTTCGAGGGCGGACGACGTTGACGCAAGGGCGCCGGCGGCGAGGGTCGGGGCGGCTCAGTCGCCGTGGCTCAGTCGGCGTGGTGGATCATCGCCTGGTAGATCTTCCATGCCACTTCGACCGACACGCCGCCGGCCCGCGCGCCCGCCGCCAGCATGGTGGCGCTCGGCTTCAGCGGGACCGCGGTCTGACCCGGCTCGCACAGCGTGCCCATGGCGGTGATCGACGCGGCCAGCTCCGTGTCGCAGCACTGGGGATTCTTCAACAGGCTCATGGAAATGGCGTTCATGACGGGTCCTCCGTTGACTTGCTTCCGTCACAGCAAAAGCGGTGCCACTCCGCGAAGGCGGCTGCGGCCCTTGGAATTGCGGGGGTTGAACCGGATGTCACGCCGTTTCGGCAGGAATGGGGGCGGCGAAACCTCAAAAATACCCGCAAAATGCCGAATGGTTTGGAGTGCGCTTTGCAAAATGCAACGCTCGGCGCGTGCGGAGTTGCATTCGGGGAGTCGATCCTGCGTTGCGGCCGACGGCCCTGCCGGACCCGGCCGCATGGGACACCCCGGACTGCGGGTAACTCCGTCTTTCTGACCGCGGCTTCCGAACTGCGGCTTTGATGTGTCTGGCCGGTGGCCGCGCCTTGGGATAGTGTCCGATTATCATGACCGACCGAATCATCCACCACATGTGCCGCGCGGACGAGTGGGACGCCGCCCGCCCGGCCGGCAGCTACCCGGGTTCGTCGCAGGATGTCCAGGACGGCTTCATCCATTTCTCCACCGCCGGCCAGGTGGTGGAGAGCGCCGCCAAGCATCGCGCCGGCCAGGACGGCCTGCTGCTGCTGACGGTGGACGCCGACCGGCTGGGCGCCGCCCTGCGCTGGGAACCCTCGCGCGGCGGACAGCTGTTCCCGCATCTCTACGGGCCGCTGCCGGCGGATGCCCTGCTGCGGGTCGACCCGCTGCCGCTGGGGCCTGATGGGCGCCATGTCTTCCCGGCCGGCTTTCCCTTCACCCTCCAGGACCTCGTTCCGTGATCGACCTCTATCCGCTTGCCGGCCCGCTGCTGTTCCGCTTCGACCCCGAGACCGCGCATGGCCTGACCGTCAAGGCGCTGAAGACCGGACTGGTTCCGCCGGCCCGCGGCAAGGACGACCCCGCGCTGCACACCCGCGTCTGGGGTCTGGACTTCGCCAACCCGGTCGGGCTGGCCGCCGGCTTCGACAAGAATGCCGAAGTGATCGACGCCACGCTCAATCTCGGCTTCGGCTTCGTCGAGCCCGGCAGCGTCACTCCGCGTCCCCAGCCCGGCAACCCGCGCCCCCGCCTGTTCCGGCTGGTGGAGCAGCGCGCGATCATCAACCGCATGGGCTTCAACAACGAGGGGCTGGAGGTCTTCGCCCAGCGTCTGGAGCGCCGCCGCGACTCGGCCAGGCGCGTGCCCGGCATCGTCGGCGCCAATCTGGGCAAGAACAAGGACACCGCCGACGCCGCCGACGATTACGTCATCAGCGTGCGCCGGCTGGCCTCGCTGGTCGATTATCTGGTCGTCAACGTCTCCTCCCCCAACACGCCGGGCCTGCGCGCCCTGCAGGGCCGCGACCCCCTGCGCGCCCTGCTGGACCGGGCGCTGGAGGCGCGGGCCGCCTGCGGCCTGACCCGCAATCCGCCGCTGCTGCTGAAGATCGCCCCCGATCTGACGGTGGAGGACAAGAGCGACATCGCGGCGGTGGCGCTGGAATCCGGCATCGACGGGCTGATCATCTCCAACACCACCATCGCCCGGCCCGACGGCATCCCGGCGGCGATGCGCAGCGAGTCCGGCGGCCTGTCCGGCGCGCCGCTGTTCGAGGCCTCCACCTCCGTCCTGCGCGAGATCTACGCGCTGACCGGCGGCAAGCTGCCGATCATCGGCGTCGGCGGCGTGGCCACGGGCGAGGACGCCTATGCCAAGATCCGGGCCGGCGCCTCGCTGGTGCAGCTCTATTCGGCAATGGTCTATGCCGGGCCGGCCGTGGTCCACCGCATCCGCCGCGAGTTGGCGGATCTGCTGCGCCGCGACGGCTTCCGCTCGGTCGCCGAGGCGGTGGGGGTGGATCACCGCTGATCCCGCGTTGCCGCTTCCACCACCGTGGTTCCCGCGATGACCCTGCTGACGCACCTCGTCTATGCGCTGGCTTACCTGATCGCCGGGATTTCGGCCGGAGCCGCCCTATGGGCGCTCCGCCCGGAAGCCGATCCGCTGGTGGCGTGGATGGCCGGGGCGCTGGTGGTGCTGGCCGGGGCGCTGGTCCATGACGTGGTGACCCGGCTGGAGCGCGAGCGCAGGGCCGCCCGCCGCATCGCCCGCCTGAACGACCGGGTGGAGGAACTGGCCCGCCTGCTCGAGCAGCGCCTTGCATCGGATCATGGCGCCGCCGCGCCGGAAAGCACCGTCCGCTACGATGCCGTGATGCAGGAGGTGAAGCTGCTGCAGTCGCTGGTCGCCCGCCTGACCGAGCGGCGCGCCCCGCGCCCGCCGGCGCCCAGCAGCGATCCCGGCGGCGGCCGGCGTCCGGCCGCGGTGCCGTTCCCGGCTCCGCAGCCGGCGCCGCTCTCCGCTGCCGCATCGCCGCCGGCTGCGATGGACGACGCCGCGGTGCTGGAGGCGGTGCGCGACGCGCTGAAGGCCGACCGCATCGACGTCTATCTCCAGCCCATCGTCAGCCTTCCCCAGCGCAAGCACCGCTTCTACGAGGTGTTCTCGCGCGTGCGCGCCGCCGATGGGCAGCAGATCATGCCCGACCGCTATCTCGACATCGCCGAGCGCGAGGGGCTGATCGCCACCATCGACAATCTGCAGCTGGTCCGCTGCGTCCAACTGATCCGCGAGACGGAGCGGCGCCAGCACGCCATCGGCTTCTTCGCCAACATCTCCGCCGCGACGCTGGCCGATGCGGAGTTCATGCGCCAGTTCCTGAACATGATGGCGCAGAACCACGCCCTGGTGCCGAAGCTGGTCTTCGAGTTGAGCCAGCACGCCCTGAGCGCCGGCGGGGCGGTGACGATGGGCATCCTGTCGCAGCTGGCCCGGCTGGGCTTCCGCTTCTCGATGGATCAGGTGACGGATCTCGACATCGACCTGGACCGGCTGCTGCGCCATGAAGTCCGCTGCATCAAGCTGGACCGCGCCCTGGTGCTCGACCCCGCCAACGCCGAGCGCATCCGCGAGCTGCGCCGCCGCTGCGCCGCCGACGGCATCGACCTGATCGTCGAGAAGATCGAGACCGAGAGCCAGCTGGTCGAGGTGCTCGACACCGGCTTCGACTTCGGCCAGGGCTATCTGTTCGGCGAACCGCGGCTGAGCCGGAAGCCGGAGTGAGGTGAAACCCTTAAAGTCCGATCAGTGCCGCAAGCTTTCCACGCACTTCCGCCAGAATGGCCGATGGGGCGCGTGCGCCGGAGAACAGCAGTGGCCGGGCCATGGTATCGATGCTGCGAACATGGCTGGTGAGGATTTCGCCGGAAATCGGCGGGCCTGGCGGCAGCACGGCACTGCTGGGAAATGGGCGGACGCGCGTGGTGATGGGGCATACGATTGCAAAGCGCGTCGCTTGCCAGAATGCACGCGGTGACACGATCAGTGCCGGTCTGCGTCCGCCCTGTTCACGCCCCGTTCGGGGATCGAAGTCGGTCCAGATGAGATCGCCGGCATCCGGCTCCCATTCGTCTCCGGTCATTCTTCGACGATCTCGCGACCGACATCGGGACCCCAGTCGAACGCCTCCCGCATCGCCTCAGGCGTGACGCCTTTCATAAGTTCGTCCAGGCTGTAGCGGGGGCGCTCCGTGGTAATGATGATCCGATCGCCTTCTGCGTGAATGTCCACCCTTGCGCCGTCGCGCAGCCCCACTTGATTGGCAATGTCCTTGGGGATGCGGATGCCCAGGCTGTTGCCCCACCGGGCGAGTTGGACCTGCATGCGCGTGGCCTCCTTGCCGCTGCGATGGCCGTCTATCGGATATCCACAGGATATACGGTGAGCGTGGCAAAAATAAAGCCGTGGGTTGCCCGGAGTTCTTGATTTCCGCCGCCGCGCTTGACATTCCCCCACGCGGCGATGGAAATTTCGCCTTCCCGGTCCTGTCCGGGCACCCGATGCGGGTGACATGCAACACTAGTGAAATGGTGACTTCGGTGACGTCCAACATCGCCATCACGCTGCCCGACGGCAGCGTGCGGGAGTTCGACCGGCCGGTGACGGGGCTCGAGATTGCCCAGTCCATCGGTTCGCGCCTTGCCAAAGATGCGCTTGCCGTCAAGGTCGACGGCACGGTGAAGGACCTCACCACCACCGTCACTACCAACGCCAAGATCGAGATCGTCACGCGCAACCACGCCGACGCCCTCGAGGTCATCCGCCACGACGCCGCCCATGTGCTGGCCGACGCGGTGCAGAAGCTGTATCCCGGCACGCAGGTCACGATCGGCCCGTCGATCGCCACCGGCTTCTACTATGACTTCGCGCGCGACGAGCCGTTCACGCCCGACGATCTGGAGAAGATCGAGGCGAAGATGCGCGAGATCGTCGCGGCCGACATCCCGATCGTCCGCGAGGTCTGGGACCGCGACGAGGCGGTCGCCTATTTCAAGAAGCTGGGCGAGCACTACAAGGCCGAGCTGATCGCGGCGATCCCGCAGGGCGAGCCGGTGTCGATCTACCGCCAGGGCGACTGGCTGGATCTGTGCCGCGGACCCCACGCCATGACGACGGGCAAGGTCGGGCAGGGCTTCAAGCTGATGAAGGTTGCCGGCGCCTATTGGCGCGGCGACAGCCGCAATCCCATGCTCCAGCGCATCTACGGCACCGCCTGGCGCGACGAGAAGGAGTTGAAGGCCTACCTGCATCAGATCGAGGAGGCGGAGAAGCGCGACCACCGCAAGCTGGGCAAGGAGCTGGACCTGTTCCACGTCCAGGAAGAGGCGGTCGGCTCGGTCTTCTGGCATCCGAAGGGCTGGACGCTCTACCAGACGCTGGAAACCTACATCCGCACCAAGCTGAAGGCCGCCGGCTATGTCGAGGTCAAGACGCCGCAGCTGATCGACAGCTCGCTGTTCAAGGCGTCGGGCCACTGGGACATGTATGGCGACAACATGTTCAAGGTGGAGGCCGACGGCGGCGAGAAGCTGCTGGGCATCAAGCCGATGAACTGCCCCGGCCATGTCCAGATCTTCCGCCACGGCCTGCGCTCGTACCGCGACCTGCCGATCCGCATGGCGGAGTTCGGGGCCTGCCACCGCAACGAACCGTCGGGCGCGCTGCACGGCATCATGCGCGTGCGCGCCTTCACCCAGGACGACGCGCACATCTTCTGCACCGAGGATCAGGTGCAGAGCGAGGCGGCCGAGTATTTCAAGCTGCAGCTCGGCGTCTACAAGGATCTGGGCTTCGACAAGATCTCGGTGAAGCTGGCCCTGCGTCCGGATGTCCGCACCGGCACAGACGACCTGTGGGACCGGGCCGAAGGGGCGCTGGGCCAGGCGCTTCGCGACGCCGGGCTGGAGTACGAGGAACTGCCGGGCGAGGGCGCCTTCTACGGCCCCAAGGTGGAATTCCACCTGACCGACGCCATCGGCCGGACCTGGCAGTGCGGCACGCTGCAGTACGATCCGAACCTGCCGGAGCGGCTCGATGCCAGCTATATCGGCGAGGATGGCGCGCGCCATCGGCCGATCATGCTGCACCGGGCGATCCTGGGCTCGATGGAGCGCTTCATCGGCATGCTGATCGAGCATTACGCCGGCAAGTTCCCGCTGTGGCTGGCGCCGGTGCAGGTCACCGTCGCCACCATCACCAGCGAGGCCGACGGCTATGCCGAGGAAGTGGCCAAGCTGTTGAAGCGCAAGGGCCTGCGCGTCGAGCTCGACACCCGCAACGAGAAGATCAACCTGAAGGTCCGCGAGCACAGCCTGAAGAAGGTTCCGCTGATGATGGTTGTCGGAAAGCGCGAGGCGGAAGAGCGGACGGTCGCGCTCCGCGTGCTGGGCGGCAAGGATCAGGAAATTCTTGCCCTTGACGCCGCGGTTGCTAAACTGGTTGAGGAAGCGAAATCGCCTGCCGGCGATGCCGTGACCGATTCGCCATTTTAACCGACCGCGCGACGCCGCCGGCTGCTCCTCTGGACGGCCAGCTTCCGCGTGGTTTCAGACCATGGAGAAGCGTCCATAGCCAGGATCCCGTCCGAAGCCGCCCCGACCCGCGATGGCCCGCGGGTTAACCGGGAGATCTCGGCTCGTTCCGTTCGTCTCGTCGGTGCAGACGGCGAGATGATCGGGGTGGTGTCGTTGCGCGATGCTTTGCTGGCCGCCGAGGATGCCGGCCTCGATCTGGTCGAGGTCGCTCCCCAGGCGGAACCGCCTGTCTGTAAAATCCTCGACTATGGCAAGTTCAAGTACGAGGCGCAGAAGAAGGCGAACGAGGCCCGCAAGAAGCAGAAGATCATCGAGGTCAAGGAGATCAAGCTCCGGCCGAACATCGATGACAACGACTATGGCGTGAAGATGCGTTCGGCGCGCCGTTTCCTCGAGGAAGGCGACAAGGTCAAGGTGACCATGCGCTTCCGCGGCCGTGAAATGGCGCACCAGGATCTGGGTATGAATGTGCTGGTCCGCGTCCGCGACGAGCTGGACGAACTGGCGAAGGTCGAGCAGATGCCGAAGCTCGAAGGCCGCCAGATGGTCATGGTGCTGGCTCCGCGCTGAAGCGTGATGTTACGGAAAAGGCCCGTCCGGGATGCCGGACGGGCCTTTTCCGTTGTGGATTTGCCCGCCGTTTCCCGTCAGCGCAGCGGCCGGTCGTCGACGATCACGACATAGCAGGTGTGGCGGGTGTATTTGGCGCAATTGTCCAGGGCGCCGCGGCGGGCGGCGTCCTCGCTGGACATGCCGGATTTCCAGCCGAAGGCGCCGTCCCGCGACACCGCGAAGGCCTTGCGGCCGGCGGCTTCGAGATAGGCGCTGAATTTCGGCCGGTTGGCGCCGGACAGTTCGGGCGGCGGCTCCAGCCTGACTTGGGTGCCGCGCGGCGGGTCCGCCGGGACGGCGGCTTCGCTATCGGCGGCGGCACCGCCGGCCGGGCTGTCGTTGAGATAGGCGATGCGGCAGCCCTTCCGGGTGTGGGCCGCGCAATTTTCCAATGCGCCCTTCTGCGCCTCGTCCAGGCTGCGCAGGCCGGATTTCCAGCCGAAGGCGCCGTCGGACGACACGGCGAAGGCCTTGTTGCCGCCGGCCGCGACATAGGCGGGAAACTTGGCGCGGTTGGCGGCGGACAGCTCGGGCGGCGGCGGGAGCGCCGGCAGCGACAGTGCCATCGGCGTCTTGCGCGGGACCAGCCCGTTCTGCGCCAGGAACCCGTCGACCATCGGCGTCCATTGCGGGATGGCGGCGCTGAAGAAGGAATGCCCGTCCTTTCCGTGCGGCGGCGCGGCGATGAACTCGCCCCGGCCGCCTTCATGGGTGAACGCCTCCCACAGGCGGCGGGCGAGGTCGGGGCCGAAGAACAGGTCGTTCTCCGCATAGATCCACAGGGTCGGAACGCGGGAGCTGCGGCCCAGCGTGCCGAAGGCGGCGACCAGCCGCTCCTCCCGGCAGACCTCGCGGTCGGCGATGGACCCGCGCCCGCCGGCGAAGCTGATCGCCGCCTGCAGGCCGGGCGGGGGATCGGCGCTGAGCGCGATGCTGGCGAGCCCGCCGGCCGATACACCCACCGCGATGACCCGATTGGGATCGGCATAGGGCTGGGCCGCCACATAGCGGACGGCCTGGCGCAGGTCCTCGGCGCTCTGCCGGGCCGAGCGCAGGTAGTCGGGGTTGTTGCAGGCGCCGGTCGTCTCGCTGTAGGGGCCGTCCGAACCGCCATAGCCGCGCCGCATCACCGCCACCGTCGCCCAGCCGCGCCGGGCGAACTCACGGGCTTCCGGCAGATAGCGCAACGGCGTCATCTGCGCCCGCTCCGCCGGGTCGCGCGGGGTGCCGTGGCTGATGATCGCGATGGGGTAGGGACCGGGACCGTCCGGCCGCAGCAGCATCGCCTCCAACGTTGCGGAGGAGCCGTCGGGGAAGCGCGCGGGGATCGACAGCGGCGTCTGCGCCAGCCCTTCGGCCAGCGCCGGTCCGCACCACGACAGCAGGAACAGCAGGGCGATCAGGCGGCGCAGGGTCATGGCTGGCGCAGTCTCCGCAAGGGAAGGGAACCGCGCCTTTGTACGCCATCTTGGGCTTGGCGTCAGTGGAGAGGTGGGGAGCGTCGGCGGGCGACCGGCCCCCACCACCCCGATCCGCTACTCCACCCCCTGCCGCGCCACCCGCAGCGCCTCGGCCAGCACCTCCGCGTCGCCGATGTGGTTGGCCAGCAGCAGGATCAGCTTGGCGTTCAGGCGGGTGCTCTGGTCGGGGGTCAGGTCGCGGTGGCTGTCGATCAACAGTTGATAGACGTCGTCCGGGCTGGCGAATCGCTGCTCGGTCATCAGTTCGGCCATGGATGGAACTCCGGGAAATCGGGGGGTCAGCGGCCGGTGGCGCGGTCCAGCGCGGCGGACAGGGCCGCGGCGTCGAAGCGGCGCCAGCGGGCGGCGATGTGCTGGTCGGGGCGGATCAGATAGACGCAGCCGGGCGTCAGGTCGTAGCGTTCGCGCAGGCGGCCGGCGCAGTCCACCAGTTCCCCGGCGATGCCCCGGCGGCGGTCGGTCACCGCATGCCAGGCGAGCGGCAGCGGCCCGGCGGCGAGACCGTCCAGGGCCTCCGCCACCTGGGCCGGGACCGGCCCGCCCATATCGTCGCCGGCGGCGGCGTAGAGCACGATGAAGCGGCCGTCCAGCGCCTCCATCAGCCAGCCGGGCTGGCCGTCGCGCTCCACCGGCGCGTCGGTGGCCGGCGCCCCCGGCACCATCCGGCCGGCGAAGGCGTCGGCGTCCGGCGTGTTCAGCGGGCTGTCGGTGTAGGTGGTCGGGGTGGACAGCCGGCCGGAATTGACCAGCGAGCGGGCGAAGGGCTGGTCGACCGCCAGTTCCAGCACGGCGTCGCGGAAGACGCGGCTCATCTCGCTCTTGGGCGTGATGAAGTCGGTGGAGCGGGTGGAGTTCAGGATGTTCTCCTTGGCCGCCGCCACCCGTTCGTCGCTGTAGCTGTCCAGCAGCGACTCCGGCGCCTTGCCCTCCAGCACCAGCGCCAGCTTCCACACCAGATTGTCGGCGTCGGGCACGCCGCTGTTGGCGCCGCGCGCACCGAAGGGCGAGACCTGATGCGCCGAATCGCCGGCGAACAGGATGCGGCCATGGCGGAACCGTTCCAGCCTACGGCATTGGAAGGTGTAGACCGACACCCATTCCAGTTCGAACGGGGTGTCGGCGCCCAGCATCGCCTGGACGCGGGGAATGACGCGCTCCGGCTTCTTCTCCTCCTCCGGGTCGGCGTCCCAGCCCAGCTGGAAATCCAGGCGCCAGACATTGTCGGGCTGCATGTGCAGCAGGGCCGACTGCTTGCGGTGGAAGGGCGGGTCGAACCAGAACCAGCGCTCGGCCGGGAAATCGGCCTTCATCACCACGTCGGCGATCAGGAAGCGGTCCTTGAACACCTCGCCCTGGAAGTCGAGCCCCAGCATCTTGCGCACCGACGACTTGGCGCCGTCGCAGGCGATCACCCAATCGGCCTCCACCGCATGGACGCCGTCGGGCGTCTCGACCTGAAGCACGACATGGTCGGCCTCCTGCCTGGCGGAGATGACGCGGGAGAGCCAGCGCAGGTCGATCAGCCCGCTCTTGCGCGCCTGCGTGACCAGGAAATCCTCCAGGTAATATTGCTGGAGGTTGATGAAGGCCGGGATCTTGTGGTCCGGCTCCGGCAGCAGGTCGAACTGGTAGACCATGCGGTCGCCGTTGAAGACCTTGCCGATCTTCCACACCACGCCCTTGTCGATCATGCGCTGGCCGACGCCCAGCCGGTCCCACACCTCCAGCGCGCGCTTGGCATAGCAGACGGCGCGGCTGCCGACGCTGACGGTGTCCTCCGCGTCGAGCACCACCACCGGCACGCCCTTGCGCGCGAAGTCGAGCGCCGCGGTCAACCCGACCGGGCCGGCGCCGATGACCACCACCGGATGGCGCCGGACGCTGCCGGTGCGCTGTTCCTCCGATGGGACGAAGCTGTATTTCGGATAGCTGAAGGTCGCGTGCATTGGGCGTTTCCTCCCCCGGAAACCATGATCGCCGAAAAGCATGGATTGGCGCGTTGGCGCGCCGGCTTCTAACGAGCCGTTATGGCGAACCGTTATGGTTGCCAACGATACAGTTTCAAATGATACCAATCAAGCCTTCAACGCGGGCGTTGTCGAAGCGATACAGCAGAAAGCTACTATGACGGAAAATCGGTATCGCGTACAGGGTGCGGCGGTGTAGCCTTGCGGCAAAAGACCGGATAGAGACACCGAGGAACGCCGATCATGACCGCTCCCGCCATCACGCCCACACTGCCGCGCCCCACCGTCTATGCCATCGACGGGGTGATTCCCGTCATCGATCCGACCGCCTTCGTCCATCCCTCCGCCGTGCTGATCGGTGACGTGGTGGTCGGCCCCGGCTGCTATGTCGGCCCCTGCGCCAGCCTGCGCGGCGATTTCGGCCGGATCGTGCTGCAGCGGGGCAGCAACGTGCAGGACAACTGCACCCTCCATGCCTTCCCCGGCCATGACGCCATCGTCGAGGAGGACGGGCATGTCGGCCATGGCGCCGTGCTGCACGGCTGCATCGTCCGCCGCAACGCGCTGGTCGGGATGAATGTGGTGGTGATGGACGGGGCGGAGATCGGCGAGGAATCCATCGTCGCCGCCATGGCCTTCGTCAAGGCCGGCTTCGTCGTGCCGCCGCGCACGCTGGCCGCCGGCCTGCCGGCCAAGGTGATGCGCGAGCTGCGCCCCGACGAGATCGCCTGGAAGTCGGAAGGAACCGACGAGTATCAGCGTCTGGCCCGCCGCTCGCTCGCCACCATGGTCGCCTGCGCGCCGCTGGAGGCGGAGGAGCCGGGCCGCGGCCGCGTCGATGCCGGCACCAGCCAGCCGCTGCACAAGGTGAAGGGAAGCTGACCGGCCTCTTCCCCCACGCCTGTCCGCCTTATTGTTCCGCCCTATCCGCCTGCGCCCCGACCGGCGCCGGGCGGACGGCCAGCTGGTCGGCGCGGGCCTGCAGCTTGGTCAGCAGCGTGTCGAGCTGCGCCCGCTCGTCGATCGACAGGGCGTCGCTGACTTCGGCCTCATAGGTCAGGGCCAGCGGCACGATCTCCGCATAGATCGCCAGCGCCTTGGGCGTGAGGGTGAGCAGGGCCTTGCGCCGGTCGGTGTCGCCCGATTCGCGCAGGATGAGCCCTGAGTCGAGCATCCGGCCGATGGCGCGGCTCACCTGGACCTTGTCCATCGCCGTGCGCTGGGCGATCTCGCCGGCGCTCATCGTCTCGCCGCCGCCCAGCACGGCGATGATCCGCCATTCCGGGATCGTGATGCCGAACCGCTTGTCGTAGAGCTTGGCCAGCGTGTGGCTGACCGTGTTGGACAGCACCGACAGCCGATAGGGCAGGAAGCGCGTCAGATGCAGAGCCGGCAGGTCCATCCGGCCGGACGCCGGCGGGGGGGTGGAGGCGGTGCGGGAACGGCGGGCAGGCGGCATCGGCGTCGCATCGTCTGTAAAGGGGGAGCGCGGGTGCCCCCATCCTGCGCCGAAATTTGGCTCTTGCAACAGTTTCAAACGAAACTAAAATGGCGGCAACGGAACGAGCTTGCCGACGCGCGATACGGAAGCGGCCGGCGGCATCCCAATGATAGCGAGGGGGGAAGCGCCATGAAGAACTGGATTTCGTTTCCAAGGGTCGAGGGAACCGCGTCGCGTCAGGCCCATGTCCGGCTTCCCGCCGGCACCTACGAGCGCGAGATGGGGCGGGAGGGCTTCTTCGGCCCGGCAACCCAGATGCACCATGCCCACCCGCCGACCGGCTGGACCAGCTTCGACGGACCGCTTCGCCCGCGCGCCTTCGACCTGAACCATCTGGAGCAGATGCCCGGCCAAATCCCGGGCTGCCCGCTGGAGGCGCCGGCCCTGATGGGCAACGGGGCGACCCAGGTCCGGCTGTGGCGCTTCAAGGGCAGGATGGACCATCTCGTCCGCAACGCCGACGGCGACGACCTGCTGTTCTTCCACCAGGGCGGCGGCCACCTGTTCTGCGACTACGGCCATCTGGAGGTGCGCGAGGGCGACTATGTCGTGCTGCCGCGCAACACCAGCTGGCGGCTGGAGACGGACGAGGCGGTGATGGTGCTGATGGTGGAGGCCACGGGCGACGCCTACAAGCTGCCGCACAAGGGGCTGGTCGGCACCCACGCCATCTTCGACCCGGCGGTGCTGGACGTCCCGGCCCTGGACGATGCCTTCCAGGCGCAGAAGCACGAGCGCGAAACGCTGGTCCGGGTGAAGAAGCGCAATCGGATCTGCGCCATGACCTATCCGTTCAACCCGCTGGACGCGGTGGGCTGGCACGGCGATCTGGCGCCGGTGCGGCTGAACTGGCGCGATATCCGGCCGCTGATGAGCCACCGCTACCACCTGCCGCCCTCGGCGCACAGCACCTGGATCGCCAACGGCTTCGTCGTCTGCACCTTCGTGCCGCGGCCCATCGAGTCGGATCCGGAGGCGCTGAAGCTGCCCTATTACCACTCCAACGAGGATTACGACGAGGTGCTGTTCTATCACCGCGGCCAGTTCTTCTCGCGCGACAACATCCACCCCGGCATGGTGACTTATCACCCCTCGGGCTTCCCGCACGGGCCGCATCCGAAGGCCTACGAGGTGGCGCAGAAATTCGAGCGCAAGGAGACCGACGAGGTGGCGGTGATGATCGACACCCGCGACCCGCTGGACGTCTACCCGGCGATGGAGGGCGTCGAATGGGGCGGCTACGCCGACAGCTGGAAAGCGAAATGAGCGGCCATAAGGCCGCCGCAGGCTGATATTTCAGGAAGGGAAGAGACGAATGAAGCTGGCAAGTTTGAAGGCGGGCGGGCGCGACGGCACCCTGGTCGTGGTGTCGCGCGACCTGACCCGCGCGACGCCGGTGCCGGAAATCGCGAAGACCTTGCAGGCGGCGCTGGACGACTGGTCGGCGCTGGCGCCCAAGCTGGAGGAGGCCTATCGCGCGCTGAACGCCGATCCGGCATCGGGCCGGCCCTTCGACCCGGCCGAGGCGGCCTCGCCGCTGCCGCGCGCCTATCAATGGGCGGACGGCTCGGCCTACGTCAACCATGTTGAGCTGGTGCGCAAGGCTCGCGGGGCGGAGATGCCGCCCAGCTTCTGGACCGACCCGCTGATGTATCAGGGCTGTTCCGACAGCTTCCTGGCGCCGACCGACCCGATCCCGGCGGCGACCGAGGCCTGGGGCATCGATTTCGAGGCGGAGATCGCCGCCATCACCGGCGACGTGCCGATGGGCGTCTCGGCCGAGGCGGCGCGCGGACAGATCCGGCTGCTGATGCTGGTCAACGACGTATCCTTGCGCAACCTGATCCCGGCGGAGCTGGGCAAGGGCTTCGGCTTCTTCCAGTCCAAGCCGGCCTCCAGTTTCTCCCCCGTCGCGGTGACGCCGGACGAGCTGGGCGACGCCTGGGACGGCGGCAAGCTGCACCGTCCGCTGGTGACGACGCTGAACGGCGAGCCCTTCGGCTGCCCGAATGCCGGGGTCGATATGACCTTCGATTTCCCGACGCTGATCGCCCATGCCGCCAAGACCCGCCATCTGGCGGCCGGCAGCATCGTCGGGTCGGGCACGGTGTCGAACAAGCTGGACGGCGGACCCGGCAAGCCGGTCAGCGCCGGCGGCGTCGGCTATTCCTGCCTTGCGGAGCTGCGGATGATCGAAACCATCGAGCATGGTGCGCCGAAGACCCCCTTCATGCGCTTCGGCGACCGCGTGCGGATCGAGCTGTTCGACGAGTCCGGCGCCAGCGTGTTCGGCGCCATCGACCAGCAGGTGGTGCGGTACGAGGGGCCGTAAGGGACGCCACCCGCACCGGGGCACCGTACATTATTGGTTGTGAACATGATGCGGGCGGGGCTTCTTTGCTCCGCCTGCGCTCTTTTATCGCAGCTGCAGCAATATCGGATGCCTGGGCGTCCAGGAACGGCGCCGGGTCCGAAAGCCGCTCCAAGGTTGAGACCCTGGCCGCCAAGTCATGAGATTTGACGTGCCTTCCGGTCGTTATCGATTATATGGTGCCGGCCCTTACCCCTATTTTGTACCGCCTTACCGTTCTTTCCAGAACATCTGGCGGACCGGAAAAAGGCGTGCGGCATGACGGCTCGGTTCAGGACGAAGATCATCATCGGCGTGGCGGCGGTTCTGGCGGCGGGCGCCGCCGCGGTGACGGTGGTGTCGCTCACCCTGTCGCGCGACGCCGGGCACAAGGCGGCCCAGACCCTGGCGGCCGAGATGGCGGACCGCCATGGAGCGCGGGTCGCCGCCGATCTTTCCGCGGCGCTCGACGCCGCCCGTGCCGCCGCTGCGCTGGTGGAGGTCGAACGGTCCACCGGAACCCCGCGGCGCGAAACGGTGAACCGTTACCTGCGCCGCGTGGCGGAAGCCAACCCGCTCTATGTCGGGGTGTGGGTGGACATGTCCGACGACGGGTTCGACGGCCGGGATGCGGTGTTCGCCGGCCATGACCGCTCGACCGAGATTCTCGGCCTGCCCAAGACCGGCCGGATGAGCCTGCTGTGGCTGCCGGGGGAAAAGGGCGTGCAGGCCGACGACAGCGAGGGCTATCCCTTCTCCGACGTGCAGGAGAAGGAATATTACAAGTCTGCCGCCGCCGCTCGAAAGCCCGTCCTGACCGAGCCCTATCTCGATGACTTCACCCAGCGGCTGATGACCAGCGCCGCGGCGCCGGTGATGGACGGCGCGGCGGGTGGAGGGCGGGTGGTCGGGGTCGCCGGGGTCGACATGGCGCTCAGCGGCCTGACCGATCTTGTCCGCTCGGTGAAGCCCTATGGCGACGGTTTCGCCGCGGTGCTGACCGGATCCGGCCTCTATGTCGCCCATCCCGACGCCGGGCGGCTGTCGAAGACCGCCGACGACCTGCCGGAGGCCGCCCGCCGCGCGGTCGCCGAGGGGCGCGCCTTCGACGGCGTCGTCACGCTTGCCGGGGCGCCGCATTACCTGCGGCTGGCGCCGGTGCGCTTCTCCGGCGCGGAGGGCGCCTGGTCCTTCATGGTGGCGGCGCCGCAATCCAGCGTGATGGCCGATGCGAACCGGCTCGCCCTGCTGATCGTGCTGGTCAGCCTGGGTTGCGTCGCGTTGGGATGCCTGGTCGCCTGGAGGGTCGGCGACGGCATCGCCCGGCCGGTCAGCGCCGTCACCGTCGCCATGGACCGGCTGGCGGCCGGCGATCTGGCGGTGACGGTGCCGGGCGCCGACCGCGACGACGAGGCCGGCGGCATGGCCCGCGCCGTCGAGGTGTTCAAGGAAGGGCTGGTCCGGGCAAAGGAGCTTGACCGCCGGCAGCAGGCCGACTGGCACGCCAGGGAAGCCCGCACCGCGGCGCTGGCCGACCTTCAGGAGAGCTTCGAGCATCGGGTCGGCGGCCTGACCGGGGCGCTGGCCTCGTCCGCCCAGCAGCTCGAATCGACCGCCCGCGCCCTGACCGGCATCGCCGACCAGAGCCTGGGCCGGTCGGAGCAGGTGGCCGCCTCCGCCAGCGCCGCCGCCGACAGCGTGCAGACCGCCGCCGCGGCGACGGAGGAGCTATCCGCCTCGGTCCAGGACATCGGCCGGCAGGTGGCGGACTCCGCCCGCATCGCGGATGCCGCGGTGTCGGATGTGAAGCGGGCCGACGATGCGGTCGCCGTTCTGGCGGAGAGCGCCGAACGGATCGGCGCCGTGGTGGAACTCATCAACTCCATCGCCGGCCAGACCAACCTGCTGGCGCTGAACGCCACCATCGAGGCGGCGCGGGCCGGTGAAGCGGGCAGGGGCTTCGCCGTCGTGGCATCGGAGGTCAAGAACCTCGCCAACCAGACCGCGCAGGCGACCGAGGACATCGTCGGCCAGATCAAGGGCATCCGCGATGCGACGCAGGATGCGGTGACCGCCGTCCACGGCATCGGCGAGACCATCGCCCAGGTCAGCCGCATCGCGTCGGGGATCGCCGCGGCGGTGGATCAGCAGGCGGCGGCAACCCAGGAGATCGCCCGCAGCGTGAGCCGCGCCGCCGACGGGGCGCAGGAGGTCAGCGGCGGCATGGGCAAGATCCGGGCGGGCGCCGGCGAAACCGGCGCGGCCGCCGACCAGCTTCTCGCCGCCGCCGCCGCGCTCGCCGGCCAGTCGAAGGATCTGACCCGCGAGATCGACGGCTTCATCGCCGGTGTCCACAAGGCTTGAAACCCGCGCATTCCGGGGCCAGCGCCTTACAGGACCAGCGTTTCCCGGAATGCGCGCGTCCGTTCACCCCACCGCCATCAGCCGGTCGGCCGGCAGCGTCTCCGGGATGTGCTGCGAGACATAGCCTTCGCTGTGGATCTGGTCGTCCCTGGCGCCCAGCGAACGGGCGGCGGCGACGCAGGACTCGACGAAGGCGGGGCTGCCGGCGGTGAAGATGGCGTGGCCGGACAGGTCGGGGAACAGGCCGGGCAGGATGGCGGGGATGCGGCCCTTGAGATGGCCGGCGGCTTCCTCCCGCGTCAGCGTCACCTTGACCTTGAAGTTGCGGTACTTGGCCTGCCAGTAGCTGAGCAGACCGAGTTCATACACGTCGGCCTGCGTGCAGGCGGAGAACAGCAGCGTCACCGGCGGACGGTAGCCGCGGCGCAGCGCCGCGTCGGTCAGCGCCAGGATCGGCGCGAGGCCGGAGCCGGCGGCCATGCACAGCACCGGGCTGTCCACCGACGGGTCGCCGATGAAGGTGCCGTAGGGGCCGGACAGCTTGACCATGCTGCCGACGGTCAGCGTGTCGTGGATCCAGCCGCTGGTCGGCCCGCCGTCCACGCGCGTCACCTGCAGCACGATCTCGCCGTCGGGGCGGGGGGCGTTGGCGATGGAATAGCAGCGCGGCGGCGCTCCGGCGGAGTCGTCGCCCAGCATCACATACTGGCCCGGCCAGTAGCGCAGCGGCTGGCCGAGCGGGCGCAGGCGCAGCTCCACGATGCGCGGCGTGCGCGGGATGCGGTCGGTGACGATGAACAGCACGTTCTCGCGCGGCGGGAACAGCTTGGGCTGGGCGTCGGCGGTGCCGTATTCGATCACCAGCTCGTCGGAGATCGGCTTGGCCATGCACATCAGGCCGTAGCCGTCCTTCCGCTCGCCCTGGGACAGCGCCATGTCCAGAACCATGCCCTGGTCGAACTGGCCGCTGAGCACCTTGACCTTGCATTCGCCGCAGGCGCCGGCGCGGCAGTTGTTGGGCAGGGCGTAGCCGGCCTGTTCCAGCGCCGACAGGACGGTCTCGCCGTCACGGCACTCGACCGTGCGGCCGGAGGGGTGGAGGCGGATTCGGCTCACCGGGGGGATCCTTGGGATTTGATCGGTCGGGAAAACACGTGCCCCACCCCGACCCTCTCCCGCTCTCGGCCGACCGGAGGCCGGTCCGATGCAGGGGAGGGGGACAGGAGCTTCGCGGGAGATCGGCGGAGCTCCCTCCCCCGCCCAGCGGGGGAGGGGTAGGGTGGGAGCAAATCTTGCGGGCGCCTCAGAACACCGGAATGATCTCGTCCATGTCGACGTCCCGCACTTCCTCGCCGGTGATGCCGACTTCGGGGATCGCCGGGAACGGGATGCCGTAGCGGTCCAGCACGCCCTTGAGGTTCAGCATGGCGTTGCGCCAGTTCTCCTTCTTCGCCTCGTAATCCGGGATGTGGAAGCCGGCGTTGCGGGCGATGGCCTCGGCCTCGCGCTGGGTGGCGATGAAGTCGTCCGGCAGGTCCCAGAACTGGGGCGGCGGTTCGAACAGGACGGCGGACAGGAACAGGTAGCCGGCGCGGATCTGCTTGGTGATGACGGATTTGTCCTCCACCGCCAGATGGGGATAGTCGCGCTCCATCACCGACATGCAGATCGCCATGTGGCGGCCCTCGTCGCGGCCGATGTTGCGGAAGGCCTCCTTGAACACCGGCTCGGTGCAGCCCGCCGCCATCTGGTGGAAGATGGTCGCCGCCGCGATCTCGCCCATCAGGAAGGAGCTGAACAGCACCGCCAGCGAGTATTTCGGAACCGCCTTCTTGTAGCCGTCCCAATAGCGTCCGCCATTGTAGTACAGCCAGTGGGCGTTCTTCTGCAGCCGGCGGCCGAGATCGGTCTTCGGCTCGTAGGTCAGCGGGCTGTCGGCCTCCAGCAGCTTGGTGATGGCCAGCCCGCACATCTGCTCGTGGTTCTGCTCGTCGCGGGTGACGGAGAAGAAGCAGCGGCGGACGGGATCCTCCTCATGCACCTCGTAGGTCTTGATCAGCGCATGGGCGAAGACCGGCGGGGCGGAAGCGTCGAACACCGACAGGATGGTCCACCAATAGGCGATGGCCTCCCGCTCCTCCCAGCTGTAGCGCGACACGTCGAAGCTGTCCCAGGGCAGCTTGGCCGGATCCCAGTTCTCGCGCTGGGCGGCGGCGTAGACCTCTTCCAGCTTCTTGGTCTGCGACACCCAGGACAGCGGGTAGACATTCGGCTGGGGCGTGGCGGGGGGGAGCTCCATCGTGTTGGCGATGGGGGCGTAGTCCTTGGACATGGGGGCGTTTCCTCCGGGAATTTCGGCGGGCGCTCACTTTTCCATCGGCGCCCTGTGGTCTTTATATGACACGAAAAATCAGATCGTTCAACAAATTGTGTATCACGTTGAGGGGCGGGCCGGACGTCATAATGCATTGATTTGAAAAGAAAGGCATGTGGAGGTGCCGAATTGATCCAGATCAATTCGTACGGGATGTGCTCGATATTCGGGTAATTGGTATCGGAATTGAGGACGCCGCCGGAGCGGCGTCGGACCCGCGTCGGCCGCTAGGTCAGCCGACCGGGAAACTGGGGATGGTGCCGCGCACCAGGTCGCGGGTGGCGGGATCGATGTCGGCCAGGATGCAGGCATGCATGTAGGCGCGGGCCAGCACGTCGAGTGCGAAGCCGGCATCGTGCGACCGGCGGCGGAACTCCTCGACCCGGACCGGGGAACCGAACACCGCCTGCCAGAAGGTCGGGGTGTCGAGCGGTCCGAAATTCATCGCCCAAAAGCCGAAATTTGGTTGGCCGGCCGAATGCTCGCGCAGGAGCAGTTGGACGTTGCGGTGGCGCGGGTCGGCGGCGATGCGGGTGTATAGCGGCTCGACCACCTCGGCTTCGCCTTCCAGGACCTGCAGGAAGATGCCCTCGAACTCCACCAGAAAGCCGGTCACTCCCAACTCGCGGTTCTTGCGGGCGCTGAACAGACAGATGTCGGCGAGGGCGCTGTAGGGCAGCCGGTCAATAGCCTCGCTGCGGTAGATGATGGTCAGCATACGGCATCCCGGAAACGGTCGGATCGAACGGCGACAGTCCCAAGCCTACGATGATTCCTTGCATTCGATGTATAGGCCTTTAGCCGAGGCGGCCGGCGGGACGGGCGCCCATTGCCGCCGGGCCGCTACAGCCGCTGGGGTACCGTCGCTGGGGTGCGGGTCAACCGGCCGGGATGCTCTCCAGCCCGCCGAACCGCCCCTGGAAGGCCGGCTGCGCATCGGGCAGCGGACCGTTGGCCGTGGTCGCCGCCTGCATCAGGAAGGCTTCGGACGGACCGGCCAGCCGGCGATAGAGGTTGCGGGTGAGCATCCGCGATTCCTGGCCCGGCCAATCAGCCGGCAGCAGGTCGGGCGGCAGCATCGGGTCGCGCAGCAGGATGCGGCGGAAGTCGTGGATCATCAGCGTGCGCAGGACGAAGCAGGATGCCGGGTCCGGGGTGTCGGCGGCATCGACCGCCGCCCAGACCGGACGGAAATGATCCAGAAACGCCGCATAGTCGTGTTCGAGCTGATCGATGTCCCAGCAGCCGCGCACCAGATCGCGCAACGCCCCGAAGCCCTCCGCCCGGTCCAGGCTGGCCTTCATGTGGACGATCTTGTCGGCAACCCCCAGTTCCGCCAGCGAGCGGTGCATCGCCGCCTCGTCGCAGTTGGGATGGGCGTAGACGGTGGCCGAGGCGGCGCCGAACCCCTGCCAGGTCAGTTCCCGCCGCAGGGCGTCGCGCGTCTCCGCGTCCAGCGCGTTTGGCGGTACCATCAGCAGATCCCATCCGCGATCCCATTCGCGGGCCAGCGGCGCGTAGATCCGCCGCTCCGCCGCGGCGAAGCGTTCCTTGCCGCTGTCGGTGACGCGGTAGAAGCTGCGCCGGCCGATCTGGGTGTTGGTCAGCCAGTCGTCCTTGCACAGCCGGAAGACGGAGGTGCGGATGATCCGCTCGCTCATCCCGAACAGCCCCATCAGGTCGATCAGGCTGCCCAGCCACAGCGATCCGCCATGCGGCAGCACGGCGTCGCCATAGACGGTGATGATCAGCGACTTCGCCCGCGGCGCGATCGTCTCGGTCAACTGGGCGGCAAGGTCTTCGGTGCGGCGCGGGCGGGCCATGCGGTGGGGGCGTCCTTATCGATACGGCTGGTGATGCGGGAGGAGCCGGGCGAGGCGGTACGATGGAGTTGTATACGCAACCCGGACCCGGTTCGGCCAGCGCCACGACAGCGCGGGAGACCGGAGCGGATACCGGCCGGCGGCCGATAGGAGGCAATCCGGACTTTCCGTTTGACAATCATTAATGTGATACACTACGTTGGATCATCAAAGCAAAATTGTGTCATAAAACGAAACGGCGATCCCCTGGGCCGAAGATGCAGGGATCGCATTGGGAAACGGGGGCGGGCGGAAACATCCGCACTTCGATTGTGGTCACGGAGGCCAAAAATCCTCTTCCGAAATCGTTTCGTTTGAAACATTATGTGATGCAAATCGTCCCGCCGCTCCGGGATCGGGCCCTCGTCCGGTCCGGTGTCAAGGCGGGCAGCCAAAGGGAGGACATCATGCGCAAACGCCTGCTTGCCACCATCGCCTTCACCGCCATGACCGCCATGACGGCGGTGTCCGGGCTGCTGTCCGGGGCGGCGCAGGCCGCGGACCCGATCAAGGTCGGCGCCATCGTCTCGGCCACCGGCCCGGCCTCCTTCCTCGGCGATCCGGAGAAGAAGGTGCTGGAGCTGTATGCCGACCGCATCAACAAGGCCGGCGGCGTCGACGGCCGTCCGGTGAAGCTGACCGTCTATGACGACGGCGGCGCGGCCGACAAGGCGGCCTCCTTCACCAAGCGCCTGATCGAGAGCGACGGCGTCGACTTCATCGTCGGCGGCACCACGACCGCGGCGACCATGGCGGCGGTGCCCCTGGTGGAGCGCGCCGGCGTGCCCTTCATCTCGCTGGCCGGCGCCGTGGTGATCGTCGAGCCGGTGAAGAAGTGGGTGTTCAAGACCCCCCATACCGACCGCATGGCCGCGGAAAAGGTGATGGAGGACATGAAGAAGCGCGGGCTGACCAAGCTGGCGCTGCTGTCGGAGGATTCCGGCTTCGGCAAGTCGGGCCGCGACCAGACCATCGCCGTCGCCAAGGAACGCGGGATCGAGCTGGTCGCCGACGAGACCTATGGCGCCAAGGACACCGACGTCACCGCCCAGCTGACCAAGATCAAGAACAACGCCGCGGCGCAGGCGGTGCTGGTGTTCGGCCTGGGCCAGGGCCCCGCGGTGGTGACCAAGAACTACCGCCAGCTCGGCATCTCGCTGCCGCTCTACCAGTCGCACGGCGTCGCGTCGAAGGAGTTCATCCGGCTGGCCGGCGGTGCCGCCGAGGGTGTCCGCCTGCCGGCCGCCGGTCTGGTCGTCGCCGCGCAGCTGCCCGACAACGATCCGCAGAAGAAGGTCGTGACCGAGTTCACCAAGGTCTACGAGGACAACTTCAACACCGAGGTGTCGACTTTCGCCGGCCATGCCTATGACGGGCTGATGATCGCGCTGGAGGCGGTGAAGCGCGCCGGCGGCACCGACAAGGCCAAGCTGCGCGACGCCATCGAGCAGACCAAGGGCTATGTCGGCACCGGCGGCACCGTGACCATGAGCCCGACGGACCACATGGGCCTGACGCTGGACGCCTTCCACATGGTGGAGGTCAAGCAGGGCGACTGGTCGCTGGTGAAGTAAACCCAGCTCTCTGACGGGCGCAGCGACCCTCTCCCGCCTCTCGCACAAACTCTGTTTGTGCTGACGGCGTCAGGCGGATCGAAGATCCGCTGAGAGCCCCGGGAGAGGGAGGGAACCCGCCGCAGGCGGGGAGGGTGAGGGGGAATCCAAGGATTGAAGGCCTGGATCCTTGCCGCACCCTCACCCTTCCCATGCTGCGCATGGGCCCCGAGGCCGCTCGCAAGTCTCGCGGCCGCATTCCGCCTACGACCGCCGTCGGCGCTCGTCCGGCCTGCGGCCGTCGGCTCCATGCCCTCTCCCGGATCGGGATAGGATCACAGGAACCCAACGATGTTCGCGGAACTGCTGCAATACATGCTGTCGGGGCTGACCATCGGCGCGATCTATGCGCTGGCGGGGCTCGGCTTTTCGATCATCTACAACGCCAGCCATGTCATCAACTTCGCCCAGGGCGAGTTCATCATGGTCGGCGGCATGGCGTCGGCCACGCTGACCGCGTCGGGGGTGCCGCTGCCGCTGGCGATCATGATCGGCTGCGGCGGCGCCATGCTGGTCGGCGTGCTGGTGGCGAAATTCGCGGTGGAACGGGCGCGCAACGCCTCCACCGTCACCCTCATCATCATCACCATCGGCGCGTCGATCTTCCTGCGCGGCATCGCCGAGCTGATCTGGGGCAAGGATTTCAAGCGGCTGGAGGCTTTTTCCGGCGAAACGCCGATCCAGATCCTGGGCGCCTCGATGCAGCCGCAGTCGCTGTGGGTGGTGGGCACCGCATGCGTGCTGATCGTCGCCATCGGCCTCTTCTTCAACAAGACGCTGACCGGCAAGGCGATCCTCGCCACCTCGCACAACCGTCTGGCGGCGCAGCTGGTGGGCATCGACGTGAAGCGGGTGGTGCTCGCCTCCTTCGCGCTGTCGGCGGCGCTGGGCGCCATCGGCGGGGCGGTGGTCGCCCCCATCACCTTCTCCTACACCGAGATGGGCATCATGCTGGGGCTGAAGGGCTTCACCGCCGCGGTGCTGGGCGGTCTCGGCAACGGGCCGGGCGCCGTCGCCGGCGGGCTGATCGTCGGCGTCGCGGAGGCGCTGGGCGCCGGCTACATCTCCTCGGCCTACAAGGATGCGGTGGCCTTCGTCATCATCCTGGCCGTCCTTCTCTTCATGCCGAACGGACTGTTCGGCAAGCGCGGCACCGAACGGGTGTAAGGACCGGATAACCGATGAACGCACTCCTTCACGGGCGGCTGACCGGGCTTTTGGCGCTGGGCGCGGTGATCGCGGTCCTGCCGGCCTTCCTGCCCAACAACTTCTATCTCGACATCGCCATCCTGGCCGGCTTCAACGCCGTGGTCTGCGTCGGGCTGAACCTGCTGATCGGCTATGCCGGGCAGATCAGCCTCGGCCATGCCGGCTTCTTCGGCATCGGCGCCTATGCGTCGGGCGTGCTTGTCGGCAGCTACGGCTGGCCGCCGGTGGTGGCGCTGCTGGCCGGCGCCGTCTTCGTCGGGCTGCTGGCCTTCCTGGTCGCCAAGCCGATCCTGCGGCTGAAGGGCCATTACCTCGCCATGGCGACCCTCGGCATCGGCATCATCGTGTCGATCGTGCTGCGCACCGAAAGCGGCCTGACCGGCGGTCCCGACGGCATGATGGTGGAGCCGTTCAAAATCTTCGGCGTCGAGCTGTATGGCGAGAAGGTCTGGTACTGGGTGGTCGGCGCGTTCCTGCTGGGCGTGGTCTGGCTGTCGCTGAACCTGATAGACAGCCCGATGGGCCGGGCGCTGCGCGCCGTCCACGGCTCGGAGGTGGCGGCCGAGGTGGTCGGCGTCGATACCGCGCGCTTCAAGGTGCTGGTCTTCGTGCTGTCGGCGGTGTTCGCCAGCGTCGCCGGCAGCCTGTTCGCCCATTACACCGGCCTGATCACCCCGGCCAAGGCCGACTTCTTCAAGTCGATCGAGCTGGTGACGATGGTGGTGTTCGGCGGCATGGCGTCCACCTTCGGCGCCGTCGTCGGGGCCGTGGTGCTGACCCTGCTGCCGCAGGCGTTGACCGTCTTCCAGGATTACCAGCAGATCGTGCTGGGCGGCATCCTGATGGCGACGATGGTCTTCATGCCGAAGGGCCTTCTTCCCACCCTGGCGGCGCTGGTCCCGGCGCGGAGGCGGGCATGAACATGCTGACCACTCCCGATCTCGCTCCCGACACCAGCGCGCAGGCGCGCCGCGTCGGCCCGCCGATCCTGCAGGTGGAGCATCTCAGCCGCGAGTTCGGCGGCGTGCTCGCCGTCGGCGATCTCAGCTTCACCATCGCGGCCGGCGACATCCATTCGATCATCGGGCCGAACGGGGCGGGCAAGACCACGCTGTTCAACCTGGTGACCGGCGTCTACAAGCCGTCGGGCGGCCGGGTGCTGTTCGACGGGGCCGACGTATCGGGCATGGCGCCCTACAAGCTGGCCGCCCGCGGCATGTCGCGCACCTTCCAGAACCTGCAGATCTTCTTCAACATGACGGCGCTGGAGAACGTCATGGTGGGGCGGCACCTGCACCTGAACACCCGGCTGCTGCCGGCGCTGTTCCGCTTCCCCTCGCTGGTGCGCAGGGACCGCGAGGCGCGCGACCGGGCCGCCCAGCTGATGGCCGAGGTCGGGCTGGAGAAGTACATCGACGCCGACGCGGCCTCCATGCCCTACGGCGCGCTGAAACGGCTGGAGATCGCCCGCGCGCTGGCGTCTGAACCGAAGCTGCTTCTGCTGGACGAACCGGCCGCCGGCCTGAACGCCACCGAAAGCCGCGAGATCGACGAGGTGATCAAGACCGTGGCGAAAAGCGGCGTCACCATCGTCCTGGTGGAGCACGACATGAAGATGGTGATGGGGATCTCGCACCGGATCACCGCGCTGAACCAGGGCCGCATGCTGGCCGAGGGCACGCCGCAGGAGGTGGCGGCCAACCCCGACGTCATCGCCGCCTATCTCGGCGCGGCGCCGTAAGGGAGGTCCGGCCATGCTTCTGGAGATCGAGGGCCTCAACAGCCATTACGGCCGCATCCACGCGCTGAAATCGGCCAGCCTGTCCGTGCGGGAAGGCGAACTGGTGGCGCTGGTCGGCGCCAACGGCGCCGGCAAGACGACGCTGCTCCGCACCCTGTCCGGCGTCCATCCCGCCAGCAGCGGGCGCATCACCTTCGACGGTTGCGACATCACCCGGATGAAGGCGTCGCGCCGCGTCGCCGAAGGCGTGGTCCAGGTGCCGGAGGGCCGGCAGCTGTTCGGCCCGCAGACGGTCGAGGACAACCTGCGCCTCGGCGCCTTCCGCCGCGGCAGCGGCAAGCCCGACGACGACATCGAGCGGCTGTACGAGATGTTCCCGGTGCTGAAGGTCAAGCGCGACCAGCCCGCCGGAACCCTGTCGGGCGGCCAGCAGCAGATCGTGGCGCTGGCCCGCGCGCTGATGGCGAAGCCGCGCCTGCTCCTGCTCGACGAGCCCAGCATGGGGCTGGCGCCGCTGCTGGTGGCGGAGATCTTCGACGCCGTGCAGCGGCTGAAGCGGGAAGGCACGACCATCCTGCTGGTGGAGCAGAACGCCCACGCCGCGCTCGCCATCGCCGACCGCGGCTATGTGATCGAGACCGGCGAGATCGTGCTGAGCGACAGCGGCGCCGCGCTTCTGAGCAACGAGCGGGTGCGGCAGGCTTACCTGGGGCTGTGATAGGGTGGCGGCGTTAGCCCCCTCCCAACCTCCCCCGCTCTCAGCGGACCTACGGTCCGCCTGTCGCGTCAGCACAAAGCGCAGCTTTGTGCGAGAGCTGGGCGGGGGAGGGACTGTCGTCGCTGTCCCGAATCAACACTTCCCCCCTTTCCCGCCGACGGTTGAGGGCGGGATGGGGAGGGGGCAAAGCGCAGCATCAACCTAGCGGACCAACGCCCGTGAAACTCCACACCTACTTCCGCTCCTCCGCCGCCTACCGCGTGCGCATCGCCCTGAACCTGAAGGGGCTGGCGCCGGACCAGGCCTTCGTCCATCTGCGCCGGGGCGAGCAGGCCAGGCCGCCCTTCGCCGCCCTCAACCCGGAGCATCTGGTGCCGGCGCTGGAGGTCGACGGGCCGGACGGGCACCATGTGCTGACCCAGTCGCTCGCCATCATCGAATATCTGGACGAGACCCATCCCGCTCCGCCGCTGTTGCCGGCCGATCCGCTGGGCCGCGCGCGGGTGCGGGCGCTGGCGCTGGCGGTGGCCTGCGACATCCATCCGTTGAACAACCTGCGGGTGCTGGGCCGGCTGAAGGCGATGGGCCACAGCCAGGAGGAGGTCGACGACTGGTATCGCCACTGGATCGCCGTCGGGCTGACGGCGCTGGAGGCGCAGCTGGCCGGCGATCCGCGCACCGGTCGCTTCTGCCACGGCGATGCGCCGGGGCTGGCCGACGTGCTGCTGGTGCCGCAGATGGCGAACGCCCGCCGGCTGGCCTGTCCGCTGGACGGCTATCCGACGCTGCTGCGCATCGACGAGGCCTGCCGCTCCCTGCCGGCCTTCGCCGCCGCCGCCCCCGACCGCCAGCCCGACGCGGAGGCCTGATACCGCATCACATCTCCCCGTCGGTGTTAGCGGTTTTGCGACACCCATCCGTGGTATAAGGGTGGCCGGAACTGGTGCGGGGACGGCGACCGGGCGATGTTGGGCAACTTTTCCTCGATGGCCTACGACCTTGCCGAAAACATCGCGGCAAGCGCCTTCGTCGTTCTCGCCTACACCTTCCTGATCCGCCGGTCCGGCGGCTGGAGCCAGTTCACCCGGCAGGTCGTCTTCGGCACGGTCATGGCGATGACCGCCCTGTTCTCCATGGTCCACCCGATCCATCTCGGACCGGGCATCTTCATCGATGCGCGGGCGCCGCTGGTCGGGCTGGCCGCCCTGTTCGGCGGGCCGGTCTCCGCGGCGATGGCGGCGGCCTGCGTGGCCGGCTACCGCCTCTCCCTGGGCGGGGCGGGGATGGAGGCCGGCGTCGCCAATGCCGGGTTGTCCTTCCTGGTCGGCATCGGCTTCGCCGCCTGGATGAAACGGCGCCGCGTCGGGTTGGGGGTGCTGCCGCTCCTGCTGTTCGGCCTGCTTTTGACGCTGGCGTCGCTGTCCACGCTGGCCTTGCTTCCCAGCCTGGAGCTGGCGTTGCAAGTGGCGGAGCGGACGGCGGCGCCCATGCTGGCGATCGTGCCGCTCGGCACCCTGGTCCTGGGCGGCCTGCTGCTGCGCGAACAGCGCCATCACGGTTCCGAACAGCGGCTGGGCGAGAGCGAGGCGCGTTACCGCCTGCTGGCCGACAACGCCACCGACATGATTCTGGAGATGAAGGCGGACGGGGCGGTGCGCTATCTGTCGCCGTCGGTGCGCGACATCCTGGGCCATGATCCTGTCGAACTCGTCGGCCGGGCCCCCGCCATCCTGCTGCACCCCGACGACCTGGAAAGTGCGGCGATGGCCTTCGCCGGCATGCAGCCGGGCTCGCCGCCCGTCACCTTCACCCACCGGCTGCGCCACCGCGACGGCCATTACCTGTGGGTCGAATCCAGCATGCGCCCGACGGTGGGGGCCGACGGCGAGTTCGTCGTGGTCGGCGTCGTCCGCGACGTGACCGAGCGCAAGCGTTATGAGGAGGAACTGTCCGCCGCCCGCGCCGAGGCCGAGGCGGCCAACCGGGTGAAGTCGGAATTCCTGGCCTCCATGAGCCACGAGATCCGCACGCCGCTGAACGGCGTCATCGGGTTCGCCGACCTGCTGCTGGGCACCGACCTGACGGCGGAACAGCGCCAGTATGTCTCGCTCCAGCGCGAGGCCGGGCGGGGGCTGCTGGCGATCATCGGCGACATCCTGGACTATTCGAAGATCGAGGCCGGCAAGCTGGAGCTGGAGGAGCGCGCCTTCGACCTGCACCGGCTGCTGCGCGACTGCCGCGATCTGATGAGCAACGCCGCCTCGCAGAAGGGGCTGCTGCTTCAGCTGTCGCTGGGCGGCACGGTGCCGCGCTTCGTCCGCGGCGACGAGGCGCGCATCCGCCAGATCCTGCTGAACCTCGTCGGCAATGCCGTGAAGTTCACCGAACGCGGATCGGTGCTGGTCTCCGTCGGCCTGCTGTCGGGAGAGGCGGACGGCCATGGCGAGGATGCGCCGGCCCTGATCCGCTTCTCCGTCAGCGACACCGGGCCGGGCATTCCGGCGGCCGATCAGGCGAAGCTGTTCCAGCGCTTCAGCCAGGGCGACCGCTCCACCACGCGGCGCTTCGGCGGCACCGGGCTGGGGCTGATCATCTCAAAGCAGCTGTCGGAGCTGATGGGCGGGCGGATCGGCGTGCAGAGCAGCCCGGGCGTCGGCAGCACCTTCTGGTTCGAGCTGCCGCTTCCGGTGGCGGAGGCCCCCGGCCTCGCGGCGGAGCGGCGGGCGGAGCGGCGGGCGGAGGGCGCCGCCGGGCGCAGCGCCCGCATCCTGCTGGCCGAGGATGTGCCGATGAACCAGATCGTCACCTCCTCCATCCTCTGCAAGGCCGGCCACACGGTGGAGGTGGCGGAGGACGGCGTGCTGGCGCTGGAGGCCGTGCGCGGCGGCAGGTTCGATCTGGTCCTGATGGACATGCAGATGCCCCGGATGGACGGGTTGCAGGCGACCGCGGCGATCCGTCAGCTTGGCGGAAGGCGGGGTGCTGTGCCTATCATCGCGCTGACCGCCAACGCGCTGACCGATCAGCTGCAGCTTTGCCTGGATGTCGGCATGAACGACCATGTGACCAAACCGATCGAGCGCGACACCCTGCTGTCGACGGTCGACCGCTGGCTGGAGGCCGGGGCGGAAGCGGATGCGAAGGCCGCGGCGGATGCCGCCCGGTCCGGCGACGACGCGGAGGCGGCGGCGGCGCTGGCCGGGGTCGCTCCGGTGTCCGGCGGCGCCCCCGTGCTGAACCGCGCCACGCTCGACACGCTGGCCGATATGCTGGGCGGCGACGTGCTTCCCCGCTTCGTCACCGGCACGCTGGAGGAACTGGCCCTGCGCGCAGACCGCATCGGCGGGGCGGCGACCATGAAGGAGGCCGCCACCGATGCCCATGCCATGGTGTCGCTGGCCGGCAATGTCGGCCTGCTGGAGCTGTCGCGGCTGGCCCGCATGCTGCAGCATGCCTGTGAACAGGATCGCCCCGAGGTGCCGGCGTTGAAGGCGCAGTTGCGCGACGCCGTCAACCGCGCCTCCGCCGCGCTCCGGGCGGCGCTGCCCACCCTGGGCGTCGCGGTGGAGCAGGCCCGCTGAGGGCGGGCATAAACCAACGGTCAGCGGTTGACGATCAGGGCGACGCCGGCCACGGCGACCGCGGCGCCGGCCCAGGCGCCCAGAGACGGACGCTGGCCGGTCAGCAGCCACATCATCGGCAGGATCAGCACCGGGCTCAGGGCCGACAGGGTGGCGACCACCCCGGCATTGCCATGTGCCAGCCCGACCAGCAGCAGCGTCATCCCCACACCGACGCCCAGCAGCCCGTTGCCGGCGATCTGCAGGGCAAGCTTCGGCGTCAGCCCGCGCGGCAGGAACAGGCCGCCGCCGGCCGCCGCCGCATCGCCGCCCCGCATCGCCGACAGGGCGCCGATGGCGGTGAACATCAGCGCCGCCGTCGTCACCCGCACGGTGGCCGACGCGACCGGATCGGCGCCGGCCGCCATCACCGGCTTGGCGATCACCGATCCCACCGCCTGCGCCACCGCCGCCACCAGGCAGACGCCGACGCCGGCCAGCAGGCTGCCCTGCACCGCTTCCCAATTGTGGGTGGAGCCGGACCGCAAGGCCACCGCCATCATCACCCCCAGCGTCACCAGAACGATTCCCAGCGTCGTCCACGGCCCCAGCGCCTCGCCCAGCAGGGTGTAGCCGAGCAGGGCCGTCAGCGGCGCGTTGGCGGCGTAGATCACCACGTTGCGCCGCGGCCCCAGCCGGCTGAGCGACCAGAACAGCGCCATGTCGCCCATCACGATGCCGGCGGCCCCCGACAGGGCCAGCGTCAGGACGGCTCCGGTGTCCAGTGTTTCCCAGCCGCCCAGCAGCGTGGTGGCGACGAGCAGGACCGCGGCGACGATGGTCAGGCGCACCCGGTTGAACGCGATGGAGCCGAGCACCCGCACCGGCCCGATGGCGATCAGGCCGCCCGCGGCCCAGCACAACGCCGCGCCGAGCGCAGCCATATTGGCGATCATGATGGAACTGTGAACCCGTGGTTGAGGTCGTGGGCCGGCACTCTACAGCAGCAGGAGACTGCCCGCGAAATGAGCAAGCTGCATGGCCGGGCCGATCTTCCGCCCGGCCATCGGAACCCACCCCCGCCGGTTGCCGTTGAGTCCGTCGACATACCCGTTCGTGGCACAGCCAATCGAGGAGGATGCGACCGATGCGGACAGATTTCACGAGGTCCGGCCCCGCCGTCCCGCTGGCGCTCGCGGTGGCGGCCGGGCTTCTGGCCGTCCAGCCGGCAGCCGCACAGAGCGGGGCGCAAACCGGATGCGCCGCGATGGTGGAGCAGTTCGCGGCCAACCACGGCCTGTCGACCGAACCGCCGCCGGTCGCCGTCCCCGACAGCGCTGCGCCCGGCCTGTCCGGCTCGACCCCGCGCGACGAGCAGGGCTCCGGTTCCGGGTCGGGCATCGGCAGCGGGGGGTTGGCCCAGTCCGGCGGCATGGTGGCGCCGCCCGCCGTCGGCGACCAGGCGGTGATCGAACCTCCGGCGATCGGCAGCAACATGCCGACCGCTCCTTCCGTCGCTCCGCAGGCCAACTCCCGCGCCACGCCGGACAGCGGACCCGGCGGTTCCGGCGGGGCCAACGGGCTGATGGGGCAGGCGGCGCGCAACGCCCAGATGGAATCCCTGGTCACGGCGGCCCGCAGCGCCGCCCGCGAGGGCGACGAGGCCCGCTGCATGGAAAGCCTGAACGACGCCCGCCGCCTGTCGCAGACCACGCCCGACGGCCAGGGCGGCTGACCGGCCGCGCCCGTTCCAATCACTGCCGCGCTTTCGCCGCCCCTTCCACCGCCGCCCCTTCCACCGTTGGAGGACGCCGAGCATGAATTTCAGCCTTGGTCCTTTTCCGCCGTCTCCGCCGCGCGAGCCGTCCATTCCCCCGGTCGGCCCCGACGAACCGTTGCCGGTGCCGGGCGATCCGTCCCGCCCGCCGGTGGGGGAGCCGCCGTCCCCCATCCCGGTTCCGCCGCGGGAACCGCCGCCGGTGCCCGACCGTTTGATGGACCGCCTGATGGGCTGAGGCCCCGGGTGTGATATTTTACTGCCTGTCCGGTGTATGCGGAGCGGTCCCGACTTGCCAAAGCCGCCGGGACGGGCGATGAGTCAGGGGTTGGCGTTCGCCGGTCCATGTCGGGACCGTTCCGGGCGCCGCTTCTGTTTGCCGGAGTTCGGGTTTCCCATGTACAATCAGCCGCCCCGCAGCCACGTCTATCGTCAGCCCAACGTCGTCGCCACCCAGGTGACGGCCATCGTGAAATGGTTCAACCCCGAACGCGGCTACGGCTTCGTCAAGGTCGGGGACAGCGGCAAGGATGCCCTGTTGCCGGCCTCGCTCGTCGTGCCCGCCGGCCACACCACCCTGCCGGACGGCGCCACCGTCGTCGTCGACATCGTCGAGGACCGCAAGGGCCAGCAGGTCAGCGTCCTGCATTCCGTCGATCTCTCCACCGCCGCCCCGGCCCGTCCGCAGGGCCGCGACCGTGGCTTCGGCGAGCGCAGCTTCGGGGATCGGGGCGGCGATCGGGGCGGTGACCGCGGTTTTGGCGACCGTGGCTTCGGTGACCGGGGTGGGGACCGCGGGTTCGGCGCGCGCCGCGATGCCGGCGGTCCGCGTGACCGCAACTTCGGCGACCGCAACTTCGGGGATCGGGGCGGCGACCGCGGCGGTTTCCAAGACCGTGGGCAGGGCCGCGGCTTCCAGGACCGTGGGCCGGGCCGTGGCTTCCAAGATCGTGGCCAGGACCGTGGTTTCCAGGACCGGGGCCAGGACCGTGGCCAGGACCATGGTGGTTTCCAGGATCGCGGTCCGCGTCGCCCGCAGCAGGACAGCGGCCCGACCAGCGAGATGGGCGCCACCGTGAAGTGGTTCAACGGCGGCAAGGGTTATGGCTTCGCGCAGCCCGACGGCGGCGGGCGCGACGTGTTCATCCCGGCCCGCGCGCTGGAGAGCGCCGGCCTGCGCGGCCTGGATGACGGACAGCGCGTGCGCATGACCGTCCGCCAGACCGAAAAGGGCATGGAGGCGGTCAGCCTCAAAGTCGAGTGACCGCTTCCGCCGCCCGGCCTATTTGTCGGACGGCAGCGTGGATTGCCCCAGATGCTCCGCCGCTTCCCGCTGGTTGCGGGCGGCGGGGTCGTCGGGGGTGGCGAGCCCGGCGTCCGGGCCGTTGACACGGGGACCGCCCGAGTTGCGGCGGTCTTCCTCCTCGATCTCGCGGGCGGCCTGCGCCCAATGGTCGAGATGGCGGTGTTCGGGCCGCCCTTCCTGCTCCCAAAGCCGATAGGCGCGTTCGCGGATCCGCGGGTCGTCCGGGCCCAGTGTGTGTTCCATGATGCTCGCTTCCAATCCGAAGGGTTGCGGGCCGGTCAGCCCCGGTCCGGCTGGGAGGGGGAGGAGATCCGCTCCAGCGCGCCCTGCACGGCGCGGTCGTTCTTGGCTTCGGTGGCAAGATCGCCCAGCGACACGATGCCCGTCAGCCGGTCGTTGCGGTCGACCACCGGCACGCGGCGGATCTGCTGGCCGGCCATCAGTTCGGTGACGCTGCCGACCGGGTCGTCCTCGTAGCAATAGCGGGGATTCGAGGTCATCACCTCCGCCACCTTGCAGCGGTCGGGTTGCTTTCCGGCCGAGATGGCGCGGATGGTGATGTCGCGGTCGGTCACCACGCCGACCAGATCCCGCCCTTCGCAGACGGGCAGGATGCCGACGTTCAACTGGTCCATCAATTGCGCGGCCCGGCGGATGCTGTCGTCGGGCCGGACCGTCTGCACGTCGCGGGTCATGATCTCGCGGATTTTCATGCGGGGCTTCCTGGCACAGTGGCGGTGAGGCGCGGTACTCCGGTCCCGCTTCAACAGATGCGCCGGTCCACCGTCGCGCTCAACCTATCCAGTAGAGGGGATCCACACCGAAGAGCCAGGCATGAAGCAACAGCATGCCCCCATAAGCGGCCAGCCCTCCGGCCAATCGCGCCGGCCCCATCTCCGCCAGTCCCGTCAGCGCGCCGCGCACCCCTTGCGGTCCGGCCAGCGGCAGAAGCGAGGTCTCCGCCCGGAAGGCGCGGCCGGCCGGGCTGCGGCCCAGGACGATCTCGTTCTTGACCAGCGCGAACAGCGCGATGGCCGCCATGGTGCCGAACAGCAGCACGCGGCGCCCGTCGCCGGTGGCGTTCAGATGCGCCAGCGCCCACAGCAGCAGCGCCAGGCTGCCCGGCGCGCGGGTGAGGCGGTAGATGCCGTGCGGCGGGTTGGGCGCGCTCTGGCTGCCGAAGCGCATGGTGACGCGGGCGACCAGCAGCAGGAAGACCACCGGCATCACCACCGCCACCAGCGCCGCCGCCCAGCCGAAGGGCGTGAACACCACCTCCCCGCCGTCTGCCGCCCGGTAGGCCAGCACGAACAGGGCCAGCGTCAGCAGTGAACCGGCGGAATGGAGGGTCACGAAGCCGCCGCGGCCGAACCGGGCGATCAGGGCGGGCCGGACCCCCGGCCAGGAGGGCAGGGCATGGCTGAGGAACAGCAGTGCGGCGGCGAGGGCGAGGGATGCGGTCATGATGGAGACACCCAACCGTAGACGAACGGTCCGCGCCTTGACTCCGGTCAAAAGAACCCCCGGTCAAGGGAGACTCCGACGAGGAGAGGACCGGGTCGGGAACGCCCGCACCGGCCGCGCGGTTCAAGATATCGAAACCGCGAAGTCCACCACCGACCCGATCAGGCACATGACCGAGTGGATCATCCAGATCGTACAGCAGTTCGGCTATCTCGGCATTTTCCTGATGCTGATCCTGGCCCGTGCGCTTCCGCCGATCCCGGCGGAGACGGTGATCCCGCTGGCCGGCATGGGGGCGGCGACGGGGGAGTTCAACCTGCTGCTGGTGGCGCTGGCCGCCGGGCTCGGCTCCGCGGTGGGGGAACTGGTCTGGTATGCGCCGGCCCATTGGATGGGGCGCGAGCGGTTCGAGGTCTTCCTCGGCCGTCACGGCCATTGGCTGACCGTGAAGCCGGAGCAGGTCCACCGCGCCACCGGATGGTTCGCCCGGCACGGCGGCCTCGCCGTCCTGCTGTGCCAGCCGCTGCCGGGCCTGCGCACCCTGATTTCCGTCCCCGCCGGAGCCTGCGGACTGCCGATGGGGGTGTTCCTGCTCTATGCCGCGGCGGGAGCGACGCTCTGGTCGCTGGTGCTGGCCTGCACCGGCTATCTGGTGCGGGTGGGCTTCCCCTGGATCGCCGACCTGATGGTGCCGGGGACGCTGCTGCTGTTCATCGTCCTGATCGGCGCCTATGCGCTGCGGCTGTTCCGCCACCGCCGCGACAGCCGCCGTGCGGTACGGGGCGGGGCATCGCGCAGCGAAGGTTGATCTTCCGGGTGACGGTAGTCGAACCACCGTGGAACCTTCTGGCAGGCTTGCGCGTTGGAGGCGCGAACAACCCGAACGGACATGGCCTTGCGGCCAGGAGCGTCGGCCAGGATGTTCGGCATGAGCCGTTTCCGAAAGGATCCACTGCGATGACCCGCAATTTCGCAACGACGAACCGGTGGCGTGCCGCCGCCGTCCTGTCGGCGGCGCTCGGCATGGCCGCCTGCGCCTCCGACGTGCCGCCGCCCACCGCACAGCTCGGCGCCGCCTCCCAGGCGGTGCAGGAGGCGGAGCGCGCCAACGCCCTGCAGTATGCCCCGGTCGCCCTGCAGAGCGCCCGCGACAAGCTGGCCGCCGCCGACAAGGCGATGCGCGCCGACGAACGCACCCGCGCCCGCCGCCTTGCCGAGGAGGCCCGCGTCGATGCCGAGCTGGCCACGGTCACCTCGCAGCGCGCCGTGACCCAGCAGGCCGCCGCGGCCGTCCGCGAGTCCGTCACCCCGAACCGGCCGCAATCGGCGATGGCGCCCAATGCCGCGCCGAACGGCGCGCCGGCCTACAGCGGCTCGACGCTCGGCACGCTGCCCGCGCCCAACTCCACCACGGGCGGCTCCAGCATGAGCGGCTCCAGCCATCCCGCACCGTCCGCCGTCCCGCCGGTCCCCGCCGGGTCGCTCGGCACAAGCACCGGCAACAGCTGGGGCTACAGCTATCCGGAGGTGCGGCAATGAGCGCGCCCGTTCCTCGCAGCATGGCCCCCCGCACTTTGCTGGTGCTGGCCGGCCTCGGGCTCGGCCTTGCCGGCTGCGCCACCCAGCCCACCGACAGCGCCGCCCTGATCCAGGCGCGCCAGGACTACAGCCTCGCCGCCGCCAACCCGCAGATCGCCGGCAATGCCCCGCTGCAGCTGCGCGACGCCGAGCAGGCCCTGCGCCAGGCCGAAGCGCTGCGAGACCGGGGCGCCGACGCCTCCGAGGTCGATCACCAGGCCTACATCGCCAGCCGCCGCGTGCAGATCGCACAGGAAACCGCCGGGGTGAAGGGCGCGCAGACCGTGGTCGCCAACGCCGACACCTACCGCCTCCAGGCCCGCAACACCGAGCTGGAGCAGCAGCTGCGCGACCTCCAGGCCCAGCGCACCGAGCGCGGCCTCGTGATGACCCTGGGCGACATCCTCTTCTCCACCGGCCGGGCCGACCTGACCCCCGGCGCCTATGAGCGCATGGACCGGCTCGCCCAGTTCCTGCAGGCGCATCCGGCCCGCACCGTGCGGATCGAGGGCCACACCGACAACACCGGCAGCGACGCCACCAACCTGCGCCTGTCGGAAGCCCGCGCCCAGGCCGTCCGCGACGCGCTGTCGGCGCGCGGCGTCTCGCCGTCGCGCATCGTCACCCAGGGCATGGGCGAGGCGCAGCCCGTCGCCTCCAACAGCAACGATGCCGGCCGCCAGCAGAACCGCCGCGTCGAGATCATCATCTCCGACGACGGCACGGTGGCGCAGGTACGCTGAAGGGGGCCTCGGACCCCCTCTCCACAACCTCGCATAAGAAATCCCCTTTCCCACGCGAGCGGGACGGGGGATTTCGACCGTGGCGACGAAAGTTGCCCTGCCGACAGCTATCCCTGCCGGCTGCGCTCCTCCTTCCGCGCCGCCCGCACCACCCCCCAGGCGCCGGCGGCCAGACCCACGGTCAGCAGCGCCGCGGCGGCCACGCGCAAGGCGGAGCGCGGCGGGGCGGGCAGGCGCTTCCAAGGGGCCCAGGCCTCGTCCGGGTCGTCGGGATCGGCGATGCGCAGGGCGGCGAAGGCCTGATCGGTCAGGCTGGGATCGGTGGCGGGAAGGTCCACCAGACGGCGGCCGGAGTGCCGGCACAGGCGGTCGATGGCGGCGACCAGGCTTCCCGTCTCCCGCAATTCGGCCTCCAACCGCTCCTGGTCGATGCCCATATGCTCGGCCAACAGACGGTTGCGCACGCCGGTGATGGCGTCGGCCGCCCGGTCGCGCTCGGGACCGTCCTCCGGCGCCTCGATGGTCAGGTCGCATTCGGAATCGTAGCCCATCGAGCGGTTGTTCAGGTTGGATGAGCCGATGCGCAGCAGCCGGCCGTCCACCGCCACCACCTTGGAATGGACGATCACCGGCGCCCCCTGTGCCGTCACCGGGGTCATGGCGCGCAGGCGGCCGAAGCGGTCGGCCTCGCGCAGGCAGCGCAGGGCGACCGCCCGCGAGGTGTCCATCGCCATCCGGTCGAACCAGCTCGGGCTTTCCATCGACACCACCACCACCACCTCCGGCCCATCGGGCTCGGCCAGCCGGCGGGCCAGCGCGCTGGCGATGCGGGCGGAGGCGAAATACTGGCTTTCCAGATAGATGGTCCGCTCCGCCGCGGCGATGGCGGCGAAGGTCAGCGCCTCGCTCTCGCGGATCGCCGGTTTGTCCTCGGTCGCCGGCACGGTGCGTGACACGCCGATCACGGCATCGGTCAGCACCGGGTGGGAGCAGTCGCGCAGCGGGCAGTCGGGCCAGGGGTCGTGGCCCGAGGGATCATGGGCCGAGGGATCATGGGCCGAGGGAGCCCGGCTTGGCGGCGGGCAGGGTTCCAGCGCCTCGCCGGTGGCGCAGCGCCAACGCTCCCGCGCCAGATCCGCCAGCGCGCGGGCGGCGTCGCCGTCGACCATCATCATCACGTCGTGGCGGGGGCTGTAGGGCTCGCCATCCGGGCCGAGGCGGCGCGGGTCGTCGTCGCGATGCTCCGACGTGTCCCAGCGGTCGAAGGAGAAGTCGATGCCGCCGCAGAAGGCGAGCGCGTCGTCGATCACCAGGATCTTCTGGTGCTGGGCGGCGCCGACCGGCAGTTCCCCGTCCAGCCGGGCGTTCAGCCGGCGGCCGGTGTTGCGGTCCAAGCGCTCCAGCGGCTCATGCGGGTGATCGAGCGCGATGGGGAAGGGCATGTCCCATTTCAGCGCCCGCACATGCAGGCCGGGGCGCGACCGCACCAGCCGGGCCAGGAAGCGGCCGAGCGTTTCCGGGCTGTGGGGATCGAGCCGCATGCGCGGATCGACGTCCCAGCCGATCAGCAGGATCGAATGCTGTGCCTTTTCCATCGCGGCGCGGGCGGCGACGAAATAATCGGCGCCGTCGACCAGAACCGCCACTCGCCCGGCCCGCTCCGTCCGCCAGCAGGTGACGCCGGACCGCAGCACCGGGCCGGCTGCGGGATGAGGGACAAGGACCGGCGTGGCGGAAGGATTGAGCTTCATCGGGGAAAATCGACTCCGGGCGCAGCGGAAACGCATGGCAGGCGGAAACGCATCAAAGGCGGATACGCATGGAAATCGTCCGGCTGGCTGCCCGGCACACTGTCCGCCTCGCGGCTTGAACCCCGGCGCGGGCCGGTTGTTCCCGCCGCCGGTCCGGTGCGTCGGGATCTTGCCGAATGAGGTTCCGCGGGAACGCTTTTGCCGCTGATTTTTGAAAAAAGCGCATTCGACCACCGAAACCATGGCCGGATTGCTCTGTTGAACCCGGTGAAGGAGGCGATGGCCCGGCCGGCAAGCGCGACGCCGACGCGGCACGCGATGCAGGGTTCGCCATTCGCCCCGATCCGAAAGACGCCCAACTGCGAGGCGTTGCCACCATGCAAGGAGTTCGAGGATGCGTAACCTGATGATCGGCGCCGTTTCGGCGGTTCTCCTGATGGCCACTCCGGCGCTTGCCCAGACGGGCACGCAAGTTCCGCAGGGTTCGACCAGCGGCACCTCCAGCTACACCGGTTCGGACGGCGTCGTCCGCACCACGCCGGGCGCCACCACCTCGCCGTCGGCCGGCTCGGCCACCAACGGCCCGATGAACGCTCCGGGCACCTCGGGTTCGACCGGCACCTCCAGCGGCAGCATGTCCGGCTCGTCCACGCCGGGCGTGACCACCGCGCCGTCGGGCATGGGCAACAACACCGGCAGCAACATCCCGCGCGACAACCAGACCGCCACGGGCACCCACTGCCCGCCGGGCACCCCGAACTGCGGCCCGGACCAGGGCGGCGGCAGCCAGTAACCTCCGCTTAGCGGCCAACACGGCGCGGGCGCCCCGGAGCTTACCCTCCGGCGGCGCCCGTGTCCGTTTTGGGCCGGAGCATCTTGAAAGGGGATGGCGCGGAAGCGGCTGGAAACCTACCGCTCCCCGTTTACCCCCGCGCCCGCGCGGGCCGCTGCATGGTTGGGGCTTCGGCAGGATCGGCGTCGGTCTGGCAGGTTCCGGCGATGTCGTCCAGCGGGGCGACGCCCATGGCGGTGGCGACCAGACGGCGGAACAGGCCCTGCTGGCGGCTGTCCGTCACCAGATATTCCGGGTGCCACTGCACGCCGATCATGAAGGGTTCGTCCGGCGCCTCGATGCCCTGGACGATGCCGGCGCGCTCGCGGGCGACGACGCGCAGACCGTCGCCGACGCGGTCCACCGACTGGTGGTGCAGGGCGTTCACCCGGCATTCGGCGATGCCGAGGATGCAATAGAGCCGGCTGTCGGGCTCGATGCGGATGCGCTTGCGCGGCAGAACGGTGCGCATGTGCGGCGCTTCCTCGTACACCTCGTGGATGTCGACGTGCAGCGAGCCGCCGCGGTGGACGTTGATCATCTGCGAGCCGCGGCAGATGCCCAGCACCGGCAGGCCGAGCTTCGCTGCGCAGTCCAGCGCACGCATCTCCAGCCGGTCGCGGTCGGGATCAATGCGGATTTGCGGCCGGGCGGATTCGCCGTAGAGCGACGCGTCGATGTCGTCGCCGCCGCCGACCACCAGCGCGTCCAGCCGGTCGATGGGGAAGGGCGCCTCGGCCGTGATGCGGACCGACGTGGCGCCGGCCCGCCACAGGGCAAGGCGGTTGGCCATGGCGGCGATGCGGCTGCCATGGACGGAGGCGGTGATGCCGACCAGCGGCCGGGATCTTCCGATGACGGCTGCCATGGCACGCTCCCTTTTCAGCCGGCCTGCCGCAGGGTGCCGTCCGCGGCGCCGTTCTCCTCACCGGAAAGGCCATGGATCGTGGGGTTCGCGGCCAGGAAGCCGTCGATCCGCTCGGCCCAGCGATCGGGCGCCTGGGTGGCGGCCATCTGCATGAACTCGGCGCCCAGCCCGTCCAGCAAGGCGCGGTCCGACGCCAGCCGCTCCACCGCCACCCAGCGGTTCCAGTCGGCGGCGAGCGACCAGTCCGGATCGCTCAGCCGCGCGTTGGGCAGCCGATAGTGGAAGGTCGGACGCGGGCGGACATGCGGATCCTCCATCGCCTTCGCCAGGCGATCGGGGGCGAGATGGGCGAAGAGCGGAAACAGGTCCAACTCGCGGTTGCGGCTGGGGTTGTCGGCCAGATAATCGTCGATCAACCCGCCCAGATCGGGGCGATAGGCCGGATCGGCGAGCTTGGCGGCATAAGGAACGGGGAAGGCGGCGATGAAGCCGGACAGGCGGCGGGTCGGATCGACGCGGATCTCCCGCCGCAGCCAGGGCGCCAGGATCAGGAAGGCCTTCAGGTGGTCCAGCACATAGTCGCCGTCCGTCCGCGCCACCTCCGGATTGAAATGCAGGCCGAAGGCGAACAGCGGGCTGGCCTCCGTCCCGGCGGCGCCGCGGTCGCGCAGGCAGGCGACCAGTCTTTCCAGGTCCGGCATCTGCTCCACCGTCACCGGCGGGGCGGCGATTTCGAACGGCATCACCAGACTGCCGATGTTGCCCCAGATCGGACGCAAGGGGTCCAGCACCTTGGACCCTCCCTTGCCGGGATGGGCGGAGCGCATGTCCAGTTCCACCGTGAAGTCGCCCAGGCTGGTGCCGCTCACCAGACATCTGTGCGGGTCCTCGACGGTGACCGTCCCTCCGAACAACTCGCGCACGCAGGACGCGGCCGACGGCGCGTCCAGGTCGGCGAATTCAAGTTCCACCCCGACGCGGCGCGGTGTGCCCTGGGGGGTGTTGCGATGCGGGGGGAGGAAGAAGGGATGGGTCATTGCAAGCCATCAACACCCGATTCCCCTTGCTGTTCCCGCATGTCGGAAATCCAGATCCACCCTTGAATGGGGGTTTCAGGTCGTAGAAACGGCATACCTCTTTTGGCCGTAATCACTCGTTGGGGGTAAGCTCTGGATTTTTATGCAAATGCGGCTAACCAACCGGCATTCTTTGAGATGATTCTTTCGATTGTCTCAGAACATTTGACCCATTCTATCCAATTTTTGTCTAAATTAACGACCGCTTAACCATAAGTGCGTTAGCGATAGGCAAGCGGCACGGCGGCGCGCGCGATGCGCCATCCGGTCGGATTCGCGGTGGGAGCCTCGTCTACGCCATGACCCTTCTGGCACGCCTCTTCATCCTGGTCCTGCTCGCGGTCCTGCCGGCGATCGGAATCCAGATCTACAGCGTGCTCGACCAGCGGGCGGAGCGCGAGGCGGAGGTCACCCTCCAGGCCGAACGGCTGCTGACCCAGGTGGAGAGCGAAAATGCCCGCATCCTGGAAAGCGCCCGGCTGATGGTCACGGCGGTGACGGAGGCCCCCTTCCTGCGCGGGGGCGAGGTCGCCGGCTGCCAATCATATCTGGAGCGGCTGTCCGCCCGTTCCGCCGACTACCGCACCCTGTCGGTCACCGATGCCGGCGGACGCATCACGTGCAGCGCCGACCCGTCGCGCATCGGCTCCTCCCTGGCCTCCCAGCCGCATTTCCGCCGGGCTATGGCCCAGGGCCGTTTCGTCGTCGGCGAATGGACGATCACCCATTCCGGCGCCGCCGACGGCGAGCTTCCGGTCGCGGTCCCCTACACCGACGCCGAGGGCAAGCGGGCCGGGGTGATTGCCCTGTCGCTCGACCTGCCGCAGCTGACCGCCATCTTCGCCACCCGCCCGATGCCGGAGAACACCGCCCTGACCGTCGCCGACCGGTCCGGCACCGTCCTGGTAAAGCTGTCGGACACCCAGGGCCGCGTGGGCGAGCGGCTGCCGGACAACTACCTGCCGCTGCTGTCGGAGACTGATTCGGGTGTGACGATGCTGTCGGGAACCGACGGCGTCTCCCGCATCCTGGCCTTCTCGCCGCCCACCGCCGGAATCCGCGACCTGTTCATCAGCGTCGGCGTCGACCGCGGCGCCGCGATGGGGGCGGTGGACCGCGCCACCCGCGACGGGCTGCTGATGACCCTGTCGGGCTTCCTGGTCGCCGCCGCCGCGGCCTGGATCGGCGGCACCCTGTTCATCCGCCGCCCGGTCGACGCGCTGGTCCGTGCCGCCCGCGACTGGAGCGAGGGCAAGACCGCCACCCGCGTGAAGCTGTCCGACCGCTCGTCGGAGATCGGTCAGCTCGGCCATGCCTTCGACATGATGGCCGACCGGCTGGAAGCGCGCGAGGCGGCGCTGCGCCAGTCGGAAAGCCACATCCGCGCGGTTCTGGACGCGCTGCCGGCCTATGTCGGCGTGCTGACGCCGGACGGCGCGGTGGCCCAGGTCAACCGTGCCGCCGCCGATGCCGCCGGGCTGCCGCCCGCCCGCATCGTCGGCCGCTCCTTCGACGAGATCTGTTGGCTGTCCTTCGACGAGTCCGGGCGTGAACGGCTGCGCCAGGCGCTGGCGCTGGGCGCGCACGGCCGCTCCTCCCGCTTCGACTCCGGGCTGCGGATGGGCGATGGGCGCGAGGTGACCGTCGACGTCAACCTGACGCCGATGGTCGATGCCGATGGCCATGTCACCCACCTGATCGCGTCGGGCATCGACATCACCGAGCGCAAGCGCACCGAGGAGGCCCTGCGCGTCGCCGAGGAGCGCGTGCGCACCGGGTTGCGCAATTCGGGCGTGGCGGTGTTCAACCAGGACCGCGACCTGCGCTACACCTGGTCCCATTCCGAATTGCTGGGCTTCACGCCGGAGACGCTCAACGGCCGCACCGATGCCGACCTGTTCGACCCCGGCGAGGAGGTCGACAACCTGATGGCGCTGAAGCGCCGCGTGATGGAGAGCGGCGTCGGCGCGCGGGAGGAGGTCCGCATCCGCTTGAAGGGCGAGGAGCGATTCTTCGACCTGACCGTCGATCCGCTGCGCGATCCCTCCGGCCGGGTGGAAGGCGTCACCTGCGCCGCCGTCGAGGTCACCGACCGCAAGAAGGCCGAGGCCGAACTGCAGCGGGCGCGGGAGGAGGCCGACCTTGCCAACGAAGGCAAGTCGAAGTTCCTGGCCGCCGCCAGCCACGACCTGCGCCAGCCGGTCCAGTCGCTCTACCTCTTCACCGCGGCGCTGAGCGACCGGCTGCAGGGGCACCCGGCCCTGCCGATCCTGGACAACATCCGCCAGGGATTGGACACGCTGAAGACCCTGCTGGACGGCCTGCTCGACATGTCTCGTCTGGAATCCGGCAAGATCGTCGCCACCCCGGTCGAGGTGCGGCTGAACCAGATGCTCGGCCGGCTGGTCGCCGAATACGGCCCGCGCGCCGCCCAGAAGGGGCTGGAACTGCGCGCCGTGCCGACCCGCGCCTGGGTGCGCACCGACCCGGCCCATCTGGAGCGCATCCTGCGCAATCTGGTGGAGAACGCCCTGCGCTACACCGCCAGCGGCAAGGTGCTGCTGGGCTGCCGCCGCACGCCGTCGGGCATGCGGGTGGAGGTCTGGGACACCGGCGCCGGCATCCCCGCCGAGCGGCTGGAGGACATCTTCGAGGAGTTCACCCAGCTCGGCGAGCGCAGCGAGCGCGGCCTGGGGCTGGGGCTGGCCATCGTCAAGCGGCTGTCGCGGCTGCTCGGCCATCCGGTGACGGTGCGGTCGTGGGAGGGCAGGGGCTCGGTCTTCACGGTGGAACTGCCGCGGGTGATCCTGGGCAATGCCCGTCCCGCCATCGGCACGGCCGCCGCCGCGGCGACGCTGGCCCGCCGCTCCGCCGCCGCCAACGATGCGGCCGACGCCGCCGCCAACGACCGCGGGCAGGCGATCAGCGCCATCGCCAGCGCGTTCGGCGGCGGCAAGGGCAGGGTGGCGACGGGTGGACGTGGTGGCGACATTGCGGTCAAGACGGCGGTCACGCCCGGTCCGGGAACGGATGCCAAGGGCATGGTTCTGGTGATCGACGACGAGGCGATCATCCTGCTCGGCCTGAAGGCGATCCTGGAGGGCTGGGGCTATGACGTGCTGACCGCCAAGTCGGGCGATCAGGCGCTGGAGCGGCTGCGCGCCGACGGACGCTGCCCGCAGATCGTGCTGGCCGACTACCAGCTCCAGCAGGGCCGCACCGGCCCGGAGGCGGTTGTCGCGGTCCAGGCCATGATGGGGCGGACCGTTCCCGGCATCATCCTGACCGGCGACACCAGCTCCGAACGCCAGGAAGAGGCCGAGCGCCGCGGCTTCCGCCTGCTGCACAAGCCGGTCTTCCCCAACGACCTCCGCCGCATGATGGCGAGCGCCGGGGCGGCATGAGGCGCACGCGGAGGCGATAGCCTCCACCCGCGCATCGAGGCGACTGCATTCGCCAGGAAAAAGGGCCGCTCCCCACACCGGGAAGCGGCCCTTTCCTTATTCAGGTTGCGATCCCGTTACTTCGCCAGATTCCGCAGGACGAAGTTCAGCACGCCGCCGTTCCTGTAATACTCCACCTCGTCCACCGTATCGATGCGCAGCAGGAGCGGGTAGGTCTCGACCTTGCCGTCGGCGCGGGTCAGGGTCAGGGTGACGTCCTTGCGCGGGCGAAGATCCTGTTCGATGCCGGCGATGTCGAAGGTCTCCGACCCGTCCAGCTTCAGGTCGGCGCGGGTGAGGCCGTCCTTGAACTGCAGGGGCAGGATGCCCATGCCGACGAGGTTGGAGCGGTGGATGCGCTCGAAGCTCTCGGCGATCACCGCGCGGATGCCCAGCAGCCGGGTGCCCTTCGCCGCCCAGTCGCGGCTCGACCCCGTGCCGTATTCCTTGCCGGCGACCACCACCAGCGGCACGCCCTCGTCGGCGTAGCGCATGGCGGCTGTGTAGATCGGCAGCTGTTCGCCCGACGGATAATGCTTCGTCTCGCCGCCCTCCACGCCGGGGATCAGCTCGTTGCGGATGCGGATGTTGGCGAAGGTGCCGCGCATCATGACTTCATGGTTGCCGCGGCGGGCGCCGTAGCTGTTGAAGTCCTGCGGACGGACCTGATGGCTCAGCAGATACTCGCCGGCCGGGCTGGTCCGCTTGATCGAGCCGGCGGGGGAGATGTGGTCGGTGGTGATCGAATCGCCCAGCACCGCCAACACCCGCGCGCCCCGCACATCCGACACCGGCTCCAGCGTCCTGGTCAGGCCGCTGAAGAAGGGCGGCAGCTTCACATAGGTGGAGCCCTCCTGCCACTGGTAGGTCTGGCCCTCCGCCGTGGCGATGGCCTGCCACTGCTCGGGCCCCTTGAACACGTCGGAATAGCGGCTGCGGAACATGTCCGCGGTCAGCGAGGCGTCGATGGCGTCCTGTACCTCGCGGTTGGTCGGCCAGACGTCCTTCAGATAGACCGGGCCGTCGGTGCCCTCGCCGATCGGGTCCGTCGTCAGGTCGATGTTCAGGTTGCCGGCCAGCGCATAGGCGACGCACAGCGGCGGCGAGGCCAGGTAGTTGGCGCGGGTGTGCGGGTTGACGCGGCCTTCGAAGTTGCGGTTGCCCGACAGCACGGCGCCGACCACGAGGTTGCCCTCCTCCACCGCCGCGGCGATCGGTTCCGGCAGCGGGCCGGAATTGCCGATGCAGGTGGTGCAGCCATAGCCGACGATGTTGAAGCCGATGCGGTCCAGATAGGGCTGCAGCCCGGCCTTGGCGAGATAGTCGGTGACGACCTGGGAACCCGGCGCCAGCGAGGTCTTGACCCACGGCTTCTGCTTCAGCCCCTTTTCCACCGCCTTCTTGGCCAGCAGGCCGGCGGCGACCAGCACCGCCGGGTTGGAGGTGTTGGTGCAGGAGGTGATGGCGGCGATGACGACCGCGCCCTGTTCCAGGCTGTAGTCGGCGCCCTTCACCGGAACCGCCTTCTTCGGGTCGTCGGCCTTGTAGATCCCGGTCATGTCCTGGGCGAAGCCCTGGGCCAACGCCGACAGGGCGACGCGGTCCTGCGGACGCCTCGGCCCGGCCAGCGACGGCTCGACCGTGCCCATGTCCAGTTCCAGCACGTCGGTGAAGACCGGATCGGGGCTGTCCGGCTCGCGCCACATGCCCTGGGCCTTGGCATAGGCCTCGACCAGCGCCACGCGGTCGGGATCGCGGCCGGTGAAGGTCAGGTAGCGGATGGTCTCGGCGTCGATGGGGAAGATGCCGCAGGTGGCGCCGTATTCCGGCGCCATGTTGCCGATGGTGGCGCGGTCGGGCAGCGTCATGCTGTCCAGACCCGGCCCGAAGAACTCCACGAACTTGCCGACCACGCCTTTCTTACGCAGCATCTGGGTGACGGTCAGCACCAGATCGGTGGCCGTCGTGCCCTCCTTCAGGCGGCCGGTCAGCTTGAAGCCGACGACCTCCGGGATCAGCATGGAGATCGGCTGGCCCAGCATGGCGGCTTCCGCCTCGATGCCGCCGACGCCCCAACCCAGCACGGACAGGCCGTTGACCATGGTGGTGTGGCTGTCGGTGCCGACCAGAGTGTCGGGATAGGCCACCGGCTTGCCCGACGGGTCGTTGTCGGTCCACACCACCTGCGCCAGATACTCGGTGTTGACCTGGTGGCAGATGCCGGTGCCCGGCGGTACGACACGGAAGTTGTCGAAGGCCTTCTGGCCCCAGCGCAGGAAGGCGTAGCGCTCCAGGTTGCGTTCGAACTCCAGTTCGACGTTCTTCTCGAAGGCGTCGTTGCCGCCGAAGTAATCGACCATCACCGAATGGTCGATGACGAGGTCGACCGGCACCAGCGGGTTGATCTTCGCCGGATCGCCGCCCAGCGACGCCATCGCTTCGCGCATCGCCGCCAGATCGCAGACCGCCGGCACGCCGGTGAAGTCCTGCATCAGCACCCGCGCCGGTCGATAGGCGATTTCACGGTCGGACCGCTTGTCGACCAGCCATTGGGCCACCGCCTTCACGTCGTCGACGGAGACGGTGCGCCCGTCCTCGAAGCGCAGCAGGTTTTCCAGCAGCACCTTCATCGAGAACGGCAGCCGCGACAGATCGCCGAGGCCCGCCTCCTCGGCGGCCTTCAGGCTGAAATAGTCGTAGCTCTTGCCGCCCGCGCTGAGCGAGCGGCGGGTCTTCAGCGAATCCTGACCGGTGAAGGTGGTCACGGGAAGCCTCCTTGGCTTTGGGTCGGGCATGCGCCTTGAGCGGCGCTTGGGAGGGCGCTTCGGTTACGGTCCGGCTGATGACGGTCAAAAGGACGCTGGAGATCGTCCAAAAGACTGGGACGGCCGCAACGGCGCCCGCGCGTCATGCAGGCAAGATGTAGGGCGTGGTCTGTACAGATCAAACGCTTGGCCCGAAGAAAGCGGGAGCATGGGCATGGTTGTTGAGCGTCGCCCAAAGCCTGTCCATCGGGGCGGCATTAGACGGGGATGCATCGAATATCATATGCCGCCTTATGAGACGCCCTCTTTATTCATATGAGCATTAGAGGGGTCTGCTCCGCCGCCTCAAGCGGGCTTCATCGCCACATAGCGGACGAAGCGCAGGCCGCTGCCCAGCACGCGCAGCCGCGCCCACCACAGGGCAAGCTCGCGCTTCAGCGCCGCCAGCACCGGCGCCGGCGGTACGGCGGCGGCCAGCGTGTCGGCCAGCTTTCGCACCCGGTCGATGATGTGGCGGCGGTGCAGCAGGGTCAGATCCTCGCAAATGCGGAGGTCGAGGTTGCGTTGCGTCAACTCGTCCGCCATGCGGGTGGCGGTCCAGGGATAGACCTCCATCGGCTCCTCCTCCCGCCAGGTGTTCCAGGCATCCCAGGAGCCGGGGGCGCCGTCGATCACGTAATCGAACAGGGCGATGCCGCCCTTGCGCTTCACGCAGTCGCCGACGCGGTCCAGGAACAGTTCCTTGTCGCGAACGCGGTGGACGATGCGGTCGGCCATGACGAGGTCGAAGCTGCCGGCCTGGTTGAAATGCTCCGGGTCGTACTGGGCGATCGGCGCCTTCTTCGACAGTCCCAGGGCCTTCGAGCGGTCCATCGCCAGTCTCGCGAGCAGCGGCGACGATTCCAGCCCGGTCACCCAGGTGTCGCAGCTCTCCACCAGGGCGCGGGCGGTGCCGCCGAGGCCGGCCGACAGGTCCAGCACGCTCTTGGCCGGGTTCAGCCCGAAGGAGCGGACGGAGTCGATCATCCACTCCGCCTCCTCCGGCCCGGTCATGTCCCGGCCCCACAGAAGCTGCGCCCCCTCGCTGCGTGCCGGCGACCAGACGGGTTCGCCATGGCGGTCGAGTTGCATCAACGACAAGCGGTCCAGTTCCGGATTGCCGCCGGCCGCCGGGCCGGATGGAGGCGGATCGACGGCAGTGGGGAAGGGGGCGGAGAGGCCGGGGCCGCCGCCGACCGCATTCACCGGCCCGTGTTTGCGCTCGTCCCTCAGGTTACACAGGGCAGACCGGTTCGTGACGCGGGGCAGTCGGGAGAGGTCATACCCCTCCCACCAGGCGGCCAAACGGATACGCCAGTCGGGATTTCGCCACCGCTCCAAATCCTGTGGACTGCGCTGCGGAGCCACGTAGCTGCCCTTTCCAGGTGAATGGGCAAGCTATCGCTCACCCATTCGGAGTATGCCGCGACTTCTGCTGTCGCGATTTAGAAGTAAGCGCGGTCAATTTGGCTGTCAAGAAGCCGATATTCAGGGGTTTAAACTTCGACTCCGCCAATTGTTGGAAAATTTTATCGGCTTTGTCTGTGACCTGTCGAGGTGGGGCCATTGCGACCGCGAAGCTGCCTCCCTATACTCCGGCCGCAACCGACGGAGGGGGCCTCGCGTGGCGATCGAAACCGGTGAGAACACCGGCAATCCCTGGACCGTGCTGACCAGCACGACGAAGTACGAGAATGCCTGGATGCAGGTGGTCGAGCATAAGGTTCTGACCCCGAAGGGCGCTCCCGGCATATACGGCGTCGTCCATCCCCGCAGCCTCGCCACCGGCGTGGTGCCGATCCACGACGACGGCACGGTGACGCTGGTCGGCCAGTACCGGTTCCCGCTGAAGCAATACAGCTGGGAGATACCGGAAGGCGGCGGGCGCAAGGGGGTGGAGCCGCAGGAATCGGCGGCGCGCGAACTGCGCGAGGAAACCGGCCTGACGGCACGGCGCTGGATGCCGCTGATGAAGCTGCACCTGTCCAACTGCATCACCGACGAGGTGGCCTATACCTTCGTCGCCTGGGGCCTGGAGCAGGGCGAATCCGCCCCCGACGAGACCGAGGTGCTGGCGGTCCGCCGCGTGCCTTTCGCCGAGGCGATCGACATGGTGCTGGCCGGCGACATCACCGACGCCATGGCGGTCGCCAGCCTGCTGAAGCTGCGGGTGCTGGCGGCGGAACAGGCGCTGCCCGAGGATCTCGCCGGAATTCTCCGCCTCTGACCTGCCTGCAGAGCGGACATCAATGACCGTCATTTCCGGCCACGCCGTCGCCATCGATTTCGAGACCGCGAACGAGACCCGCACCAGCGCCTGCTCCATCGGCGTCGCCTGGATCGAGAACGGCCGCGTGACCGGGACGGAGGAACACCTGATCCGACCGCGCGAACTGCGATTCAACTCCTTCAACAGCGCCATCCACGGCATCCGGGAGGAGGACGTGGCCGGAGCGCCCGAATTCCCGGAGGTTTGGGCGGCCTTGCGCGAGCGGGTGCAGGGCCGGCTGATCCTGGCGCACAACGCCGCCTTCGACCTCAGCGTTCTGCGCCACACCCTGACCGATTACGGGCTCGACTGGCCCGCCTGCGACTATCTCTGCACGGTCGTGCTGGCGCGCCGCGCCTGGCCGACGTTGAGCGCGCACCGGTTGAACCATCTGGCCGATTTTCTGGGCATCGCGCTCGACCATCACCGGGCCGGCAGCGATGCCGAAGCCTGCGGCCGGATCGCGCTGGCCGCGACGCGGGAAATGGGGCTGCGCGGCTTCGGCGAAATCGAGGGAACCGGCATCAGCCTCGGCCGCATCACTCCCGGCGGCTACAGCCCGTGCAAGGGAGGCAGGTCCTCGCCGCGGCGCCCGCGCGTGGTGGCATAACATAACGCCGAAGGGGCAAGCCCACGCTTTCCCGCCGCCGCCCCCTGCGCTAGGCTCCCGCTCCACCGTATGGAGGAGGGAAGCGTATGCTGTTCATGTTCCATTGCGTCGACAAGGCGGGTGCCGCCGATGTCCGCGCCGCCAACCGCGCCGAGCATCTGGCCTATCTGGAAGCCAACGCCGACCGCATCTTCGCCGGCGGCCCGCTGTTGTCGGACGACCAGAGCGGCATGGTCGGCAGCCTGCTGATCGTCGAATGCGCCGATGCCGCCGCCGCGCAGGCCTTCGCCGCCGGCGACCCCTATGCCAAGGCCGGCCTGTTCGACAGCGTGACGATCCGGCCCTGGCGCCGCGTCTACCCCAAGGCCTGAGCGGGAGAGTGCCGGCGATGGCCTATTGGCTGCTGAAGTCCGAGCCGTTCAAATATTCGTGGGACCGCATGGTCGCCGACGGCCGGACCCATTGGGACGGGGTGCGCAACTACCAGGCGTCCAACAATCTGAAGGCGATGGAGGTGGGCGACCGCGCCTTCTTCTATCACTCCAACGAAGGGCTCGAGATCGTCGGTATCGTCGAGATCGTCCGCACCTATTACCCGGACCCCAGCGACGAATCCGGCCGCTTCGGCATGGTCGACGTGGCCCCGGTGATGCCGGTGAAGACGCCCGTCACGCTGAAGCAGATCAAGGCCGATCCCCTGCTGCAGTCGATGGCGCTGGTCCGCCAGTCGCGGCTGTCGGTCTGTCCGGTCAGCGAGGAGGAATGGGCGCGGGTGTGCGATCTGGCGGGGCTTGGGGTGCCGGCTTGAGCCGGGTGATCTGGGGCTGAATTCCTGCCTCCTCCCGACCTTCCCCGCCCAGCGGGAAGGTCGGGTGGGGGCCGACCCCGGCACTCCATAGCACTCGATGAAGGAACTACTCCGCCGCGTCCTGCATCGCGGCGCGGAAGTCGTTGGTCGCCTGCTTCATGCGCCGGGCGATGTCCGCCACGCTGGAGGCGGAATTGGCGGTGGGGGGAACGCCGAGCGCGCGCAGCGTGGCGTCGATGGCCGTCAGGCTGGTGCGGTCGGCCAGGCCGGCGAGACGGTCGCTGCGCTCGCCGGTTTCGGGAAGATCGTCCGCGTTCGTGGTGCTGGGCATTGCGATCCTTGCCGGCGATGATCGTTACCGTGATGCAGCAATTCTATACCCGCCACCCGGTTAAGGTCGGGTTAAGCAAGGGATCGTCCGTTACAGGCCCGTTACAGGATGGTCATGGCGTGTTTTTGCACTGCGGCGCGGCGGATGGTCGCGGCAAATGTTCGCCGCCGCGCGGTCTTCGACGGCGCAGGATTCCGCATACCCTGATCTGCTTGGAGTATGCTTGGAGAAGAAACAGTCTTGCGCTGCAAAATCAGGGGCACAATCCTCCTTTGGTCGGGGGGGCCGCGGGGGTCGATTTGCTTGTTAGTCCTGCAACATGTGTGGATAATGCCGCTCAATTCCGGGCGGCGGCCCGCCGCCCTGCAACATCTTCCGGCCAATTCGGAAGCACTACGGGGGAATCGCACTCATGACCGACAACAGCTTCTTTCCGGTGAAGCCCGAGATCGCGGCGACCGCCCACGTGAATGCGGAAGCGTATGCCCGCATGTACGAGCAGTCGGTCAAGGACCCCGAGGGCTTCTGGGGCGAGCAGGGCAAGCGGCTCGACTGGATCAAGCCCTACAGCAAGGTGAAGGACGTCAACTTCAACGACGACGTTCACATCCGCTGGTTCTACGACGGCACGCTGAACGTTTCGGCCAACTGCATCGACCGCCACCTGGCCACCCGCGGCGACCAGACCGCCATCCTGTTCGAAGGCGACGACCCCGGCGTTTCCAAGGCGATCACCTACAATGAACTGCACGAGAAGGTCAGCCGTCTCGCCAACGTCCTGAAGAAGAACGGCGTCAAGAAGGGCGACCGCGTCACCATCTACCTGCCGATGATCCCGGAGGCCGCCTATGCGATGCTGGCCTGCACCCGCATCGGCGCCGTGCACTCCATCGTCTTCGGCGGCTTCTCGCCCGACAGCCTGAAGGACCGCATCGTCGACTGCGACAGCCATTTCGTCATCACCTCCGACGAGGGCCTGCGCGGCGGCCGCAAGGTGCCGCTGAAGGCCAACGCCGACAAGGCGGTCGCCGGCGCGCCGTCGGTCAAGCATGTGCTGGTCGTCAAGCACACCGGCGGCAACGTCGCTTGGACCGAGGGCCGCGACCTCTGGTATCATGAGGAGATGGAGAGCGTTTCCGCCGACTGCCCGCCGGAGGAGATGAGCGCCGAGGATCCGCTGTTCATCCTCTACACCTCCGGTTCGACCGGCAAGCCGAAGGGCGTGCTGCACACCACCGGCGGCTATCTCGTCTATGCGTCGATGACCCACCAGTATGTCTTCGACTACAAGGACGGCGAGGTCTACTGGTGCACGGCCGACGTGGGCTGGGTCACCGGCCACAGCTACATCGTCTACGGCCCGCTCGCCAACGGCGCGACCACGCTGATGTTCGAAGGCATCCCGACATATCCGGATTCCTCGCGCTTCTGGCAGGTCATCGACAAGCACAAGGTCAACATCTTCTACACCGCCCCCACCGCCATCCGGTCGCTGATGCGGGAGGGTGAGGGCCCGGTGAAGAAGACGTCGCGCGCCTCCCTGCGCGTCCTGGGTTCGGTCGGCGAGCCGATCAACCCGGAAGCCTGGCTGTGGTACTACAACGTCGTCGGCGATGCCCGCTGTCCGATCGTCGACACCTGGTGGCAGACGGAGACCGGCGGCATCCTGATCACCCCGCTGATCGGCGCCATCGGTCAGAAGCCGGGTTCGGCGACCAAGCCGTTCTTCGGCGTCCAGCCGGTCGTCGTCGACAACGACGGCCAGATCCTGGAAGGCGAGACCGAGGGCAACCTCTGCATCGCCGATGCATGGCCCGGCATGATGCGCACGGTGTTCGGCGACCACGAGCGCTTCGTCCAGACCTACTTCTCCACCTTCCCGGGCAAGTACTTCACCGGTGACGGCTGCCGCCGCGACGCCGACGGCTATTACTGGATCACCGGCCGCGTCGACGACGTCATCAACGTGTCCGGCCACCGCATGGGCACCGCCGAGGTCGAAAGCGCCCTGGTCGCCCACCCGAAGGTCGCCGAGGCCGCGGTCGTCGGCTATCCGCACGACCTGAAGGGCCAGGGCATCTACGCCTACGTCACGCTCAACGCCGGCGAGACCCCGACGGAAGAGCTGCGCAAGGAGCTGGTCGCCTGGGTCCGCAAGGAGATCGGCCCGATCGCCTCGCCCGACCTGATCCAGTGGGCTCCCGGCCTGCCGAAGACCCGTTCGGGCAAGATCATGCGCCGCATCCTGCGCAAGATCGCCGCGAACGAGCATGACAGCCTGGGCGACACCTCGACCCTCGCCGATCCGGGCGTGGTGACCGACCTGATCGACAACCGCATGAACAACGCTTGATCTGAGAGTGACGGGGAAGGGGGCGCTCCGCTTGGGGCGCCCCTTTTCCTTTGGGTGTGCTGAGGAAAGCGAAGCCGGCCACTCCCCGACCGTGAGAGCCTCAACGCTCCGGCAGCACCAACTGCGCGGCGGGGGAGATGGCGAAGGCGGTGGGCGAAGGATAGCGTTCGGCGATCCGCTTGCGCGCGTCCTCCGCACTCTCGGCGGCGACGGCGTAATGGCGCACGCCCGACCATGGGGCGGCGGCGTCCAGAGCCTCCACCGCGACGTACCACAGCGGGCCGCCGGAACGGGCGACGCGGTCGACGGAGTAAAACTCCATCGGCGCGAGCGCGGCCTCATCGGCCGCGGCCGATTGCAGGGACAGGATCTCGCCCTCCGCCTCCGCCACCTCGCGGCGCAGGGCGGCCAGCGTTTCCTCCGTCTCCGCCCGGCGGATGGCGGCGAGCTTGGCGTAATTGGCGTAGACGTCCAGCCGTTCCTTCAGCGCGGCCAGCTTCTGCGACTGCCGGCGGGCGCGGATGCCGAGGATCCGTTCCCCCACCACACCGGCCCCGAGGCTGGCGACCGCCCCCAGCACCCAAAGGATGGTCATGGCGCGGGGCCTCCTGAAACGGCGTCCTGCTCGGCATCTTCGCCGGAAACCGTCACGCCGACGCCTTCATGGAAAATACTGCGGGTCAGCATCTGGGCGGCGGCGAAATCGGCGGCCCACACCTGCGCCACATTCTCGAAGCGCCATAGGGCGGGATGGACCACCGCCTTGGCGTCGGGCCGGGCGGCGAAGCCGGGCGCCATCGCCAGCCGGAAGACGAAGCATTTCCGGCCCGGCTCCGGCCGGCCGATCTCGTGGATGAAGCGGCGCGACGCCGCGGTTCGCTTGCCGCCGCGGCGGCTGAGGACCAGCCTGTCGGTGGACAGCTCGACCAGCTTGGCCTTCATCGCGTCGACGCCGGCCTGCATGGCCTCAAGCTCGTCGGCCTGACGTTCCAGCGCATCGCGCTCCGTCATCAGGGTCGCGCCGGCGTGGCGGATTTCCCGGTCGGTGCGAAGGATCAAGCCGCGGCGGACCGCCAGGAACAGCAGGGTGGCGCCGATGCAGAACAGCGCCAGCAGCATTTCCGACGTCATCCGCGCCCGCTCCGCAAACCATCCGGCAAGTTGGGGAAGTTGTAGCGCAATCCGTCCAGGCACGCATCACAAGCAAGTGCTTTGCGGCCATGAAAAAGCGGCGCCCCGCAGGACGCCGCTTTTCGTGACACGGGCGAGAAGGCGCTTACTTCCGCTCGGCGATGGCGGCCTGGGCCGACTTCACCAGATCGGGGCCGATCTGCTTGGTCCACTTGTCGAAGACCGGCTGGGTGGCGGTCTGGAAGGCCTTCTGCTGCTCCGGCGTCAGGCGGACGACCTCGACGCCCTGGGCGGCGATGTCCTTCAGCAGGCTGTCGTCGTCGGCGGTGATGCCCTTGCGGGAGAGGGCGACCTCTTCGGCCGCGGCCTGCACGGCGGCGGCGCGCACGGCCTCCTGGTCCTCCTTCGACCAGCTCGCCCACACCTCCTTGTTGACCACGAAGATCAGCGGATCGGCGACATAGCCCCACAGCGTCAGGTTCTTCTGGCCCAGCGTCGCCAGCTTGGCGGCGACGAAGATGGTCAGCGGGTTCTCCTGGCCGTCGACGGCGCCGGTGGACAGCGCGGGCTGCGCGTCGGCCCAGCTCATCTGCGTCGGGTTGGCGCCCAGCGCGGTGAAGGTGTCGAGATAGAGCGGCGAGCCGACGACGCGGATCTTCAGCCCCTTCAGGTCGGCGGGCGTGCGGATCGGGCGCTTGGAATTGGAGATCTCGCGGAAGCCGTTCTCGCCCCAGGCCAGCGGCACGACGTCCTTGGTGGCGAGTAGGTCGAACAGCTTCTTCCCCACCTCGCCCTGGGTCAGGGCGTCCAGCGCCTTGTGGTCGGGCATCAGGAAGGGCAGGGAGAAGAGGTTCAGTTCCTTCACCTGCGGCGACCAGTTGATGGTGGAGCCGACCGCCATGTCGATGGTGCCCTGGCGGAGCGCGGTGAATTCCTTGGTCTGGTCGCCGTTCACCAGCGAGGTGCCGGGATACATCTTGATGTTGATGCGGCCATTGGTCTTCTCCTTGACCAGTTCGGCCCAGCGGTCGCCGCCCACGCCCCAGGGGAAAGGCTTGCCCAGAACGGTGGAAAGCCTGTACTCCGCCTTGTAGTCGGCAGCGTTCGCGGCACCGGCCAGAACGGCGGGAACCGTCAGCGCTGCCAGCGCGATGCCGGCGAGCAGAGCCTTAAGCGATTTCATGCTTGTTTCCTCCCAAGCGCCCTATACGAAAGACACGAACGGGATCGTACAGATGCACGCAGGACTGTTCCACGGGCAATGCAATACGACCGTCCGCGATACGAACAATACGGCCATGCGGTGGCGGAGCCGTGATGCGGTTATGCAACTCGGCCTGAAGCTCGGCGCCTGCATCTGGCTGACGCTGCCGGTGGCGGCCGTCGCCCAAGCGCTGCCCAACCCGGCCATGCCGATGGGGCCAAACCCCAGCGAATGCGAGATCCAGGCGGCGCTGCTCGGCACCACCGGCCCCAACTGCCCGCCGGTGACGATGCAGCGCCCCGCCGCTCCGCCGCCGGCGACCGTGGCCGCTCCTCCCGGTCCGGTGGCGGTGCCGCCGCTGCCGGGGCCGGCCGCCCTGCCGGCGCCGGAACTGCGCGCCGCCTTCCGGGTGGAGTTCGACTTCAATTCCACCCGCATCAAGCCGGAGTCGCGGGCGATCCTGGACAAGGTGGC